>CANQNZ010000040.1 GCA_947625365.1 uncultured Bacilli bacterium
CAATATCAAATTTATAAAAAAACTAGATTTTTTCTAGGTTAATTCAATTTTATTATTTAAAACTGTCAAACTAGGGAGCCTCATTAATTTGTCTTTTTAATTGTTCAATCTTTTTTACTCTATACATTTGTGGATTTTCTAAAGCCTTTTGCCTTGCTATTTCCTCACTATCTCCCGCATATACATTATGAAGTTCATTTTCATTTAATTCCATTTTATTACCTCTATTCTTATCTATAATCATAACATAATATTTAACTTTTTCGTTATTTATTTACTAATCTTTACAACTTAAAATTTAATTGTATTTTATAGTCTAAGTTGTGATAGAATAGTATCGGAGAGAAATATGAAAAAGAAAATACTGATTTTAGGAACTATATTTAGTATATTAGTTATGAGTTTAGGTATTATATTTTTGTATGCTCACAAAAAGCAAATAGCCCAAAAAGAAAAGCAAGAAAAAATTATCCTTGCCACTAAGAAAAAATATAATTTCTTTATGGAAAACACCTTAAGCAAAAATAAAAATAATGATGATACTATAGCAATATTTAATAATATCATTACGGAAAGTAATAAAAATAGTAGTATTGACTTTGATAACTTTGCCACTACTAATTTAAATGTACCTCTAATTAATAATAATATTGATATAATTTTGCAAACGATTGAAAGTGAAACAGAAAAGTATCAAATTAATTTGCTAGATTTTTCTAAAAAAGATATTAAATCTTCTATTAAGACAAACGATGATGAAGCCACTATTTTAAGTTTATATGACCAAAATAATTTTATTAAAAATTTAGATGAAGAAAAAACCAAAAGAAATACTTATTTAGAAAGCTTAAATGCTTTAAAAGAAGACCTAACATTTTTAAGAAATAATAAAGATTATACGGTAAAAGATGATGTTTATATTTGTAAAAATGATGAAATAGTAACAAAGCTTCAAGAGTTTAGTGAAAAATATCATATTTCTTTAAATGTTCAAAAACAGGTGGAAACCAAAAATGATAAAGCCGTTATTGTAGATAATGGCGTACCAATTTTATGTTACCATGGTATTTTGGATGTTCCTTGGGGTCAAGCTAATTTATTTGTTAAAACTAATGATTTTGAAGAGCAAATGAAATACTTAAATGAAAGTGGATATACTCCTATTTTTGCCAGCGAAATTGCTAATGCTAAACAATATAAAAAGCCTATTATCATTACTTTTGATGATGGTTATAAGGATGTATATACCAATGCTTTTCCTATTTTAAAAAAATATAATATAAAAGCTAATATTTATATAATTAGTGGCTGGATAAATGGAGATGTTTATATGAGCACAGCTGATTTAAAAGAGATGGCTAGCTCTCCTTTAATTGAAGTAGGTTCGCACACAGTTTCCCATAAAGCTTTAGCTACTTTAGGAGAAAGTCAAATAGAAGAAGAAGTAAAAAATAGTCAAGAAAATCTGCAAGAGGTTACCGGTCAAAAAGTAGATGTTATTGCCTATCCTACAGGAAGTTTTGATGATAGAGTAATTAATATTACTAAGAAGTATTATAAATATGGTTTAAGTACGATTAAAGGTAAAGAAAATCCAGAAAAGTTAAATACTTACTCTTTAAGAAGAATTTATGTATATCGTAATTTACCTTTAACTAGTTTTAAAAATCTTTTCTAATTTTTATAAACTGCTCCGTATGTCTTATGCACTTTATCTAGAAATAAAAAGTTATTTAATGGACTTACTGTTAAAGATGCATTTAAAATTAGAATTATTAAGATTATAAATAAACTTATATAGTTTAAATATTTATAATCTTTTTTTGAAAGGATAAAATAAGATGTGATTTGCCCAAACGCTATGCTTAAAAACAATAAGATAAAGGTAAATATCATATTTTCACCAAAGATAAAAAATACTGGCAGATAGATTATTAAAAATGATGTAATAGTTACTAAAGCGCTTGCTAAAGCGGCTGTGCATAAATTTTGATAAGCAAGTCTACTTTTAAAAATTCGTAAAATTAAATAGAAAATTAAAATACAAGTAAATATCATTTTCATATGTTGAAAAATACTTTCATTTACAGGAAATAAATAACTAATAAAACGTACGGGCCAAAAATTAAAAGCAAAATGAGCAGGAAAATTTAACAAAAAAATTATAATACTGCTAATGATTATATATAAATATTTTTTCATATAAAATATTTTATACAAACTTTTTTTAATTATGAAAAAAACTAGCTAAGCTAGTAATTTAATTTTCTTTTTTAAATACAAATAATTTACTAAATATATAATTAGCTATTGTGATAACTACCTGACTAATTAGTTTAGCCACTTTATCGTTCATTTTCAAAATAGTAACTGTTAAAAACATAATACCCATATCCATAAGTAAAGTTAGAATGCGAGAAGAAACAAATGTAATTGCTTCTTTTTTTATATTTTTATTTTTACTTTTAAATACATATTTACGATTAGTGATAAAGGCAAATGCTACGGCCCCACACCATGATAAAATATTAGCAATTTGTAATTGCACAGCATTATGAGGATTTAAAAAAGTCAAAACTAAAAGATAATAAAGGGCTAGACTAACAACAGTTGTTAACACTCCTACAATTAAATAATTTATAATTTCTTCATATTTTTTATATATTTTTTTTATTTTCTTTATCATAATAATTCACTTTCTTCACTTTTAAGATGATTTATTAAGGTATCAGCTTTTTTATCCCACGAATTATCTTTAGCTTCTTTATCTAATAAAGCCATATACTTTTTATCTTCTTTTTTCTCATAAGCCAAAATTAGTTTTTGTAAAAAGTCTTGATGATTTTCCGCAATTAAGACAGATTTATACTTAAGACATTCGTTCATTTTTGTAGTAACTATTGGTTTATGTAAAGCCATATATTCAAATAATTTTAAAGGAGAAGTTGACTTAGTTATATCATTTATTAAAAAGGGAATAGTTAAAATATCTAGTTTTTTAGCATAGTATTTTAGTGTTTGATATTCTTTAACCCCCATATAATAAACATTTTTGGCTTGACCTATCTTAGATGCATCAAAACTTTCGTCGTATTTAACTCCAAATAAGATTATATTATATTTATCTGTTTTACTAATTTTTAAAATTAATTCATAATCAACCCACTTAGCTAAAGCCCCATAATAACCAACATTTATCTTACCATTATTAATAATATCTAAATAATCTTTCTCTAATTTATAATTTTGAAAATCTTGATAAAAGTTATAATCTACTCCATTAGTAGCAAAAATTAATTTAGTCTGCCCTCTTTTTTCTAAAATATCGTTATACAATTTATCTGCAGTGGCAACTATGTATACATTTTCTTTATCTGAAATAGCATAATTAAATTTATCTATAATATTTTGAGGCAATTGTTTAGTCCCTGCTATATCGGCAGTTAGCTCATCTATATATTCATAGATAACTTTAAAACCTAAAGAGATATATTTTTTTAAATCTTGCTCACTCATTAACCATTCAGTTGAATATAATTGAAGATATTTTGGTTTATCTATTTTATTTATCTTAGCAAATAATAACTTAGCATATTTTTGATTGTTAAAATTAACTAAATATAAATTATCTTGTTGTTTTTTTATTGTTTTTATATTATCGGTAAATGTTGTTACTTCATAAAAAATTAAAGTATTCTTTTTAGACATTGCCAAAGCCATATGTTGAGGTCTTTGATATAAAGGTACATTCCAGCCAAAATTATTACGCCAGATAATTATTCTGTCATATTTTCCTTCTAAGATATCATTTAATTGATTTTCATATTTTTCTTTATTATGTTTTATATCCCATGAAGAAAAGATATTTATTTTACTTAAATAATTAGCAGAAAAATATCTAACCATTTTTTTAGTACCCTTTATTAGTCCATCTTTTTTTATTACATTAATTAATTTTGTTATTTTATCTTTCATATTTCAACCTCTATATAATGATAACATTATTTTTTAAGATAAACAATTTCTTACAAATTTAAAGTTTCACTTTAAATTTGTAAACTAAATATATTCTATAGGTATCATATAACTATTTTTATCTATAGGCATTATTTCACTAGCCATACATAATACGCTTCCTTTAGCTACATTATTATGGACACTATTTAATATTTCAAAATTTTTAGTACTTTGACTACTCGGATTTTTACTTTTCTTTATTTCAATGGGATATAGCTTATTTTGATAATTAATAATTAAATCAATTTCTTTACCAGTATTATCTCGATAATAATAAAGATGAAGGCGTGGGTCATAACCATTATTAGCAAAGGATTTAATAATTTCTCCCACTACAAAAGTTTCAAACATAGCCCCTGCATAAAAACTATTTTCTAAAACCGAAGTATTTTCAAATCTAGTTAAATAACAAGCCAGACCAGTATCCATAAAATATATCTTAGGTCTTTTAACCACTCTTTTTATAACATTTTTAGTGTATGGCTCTAATAAATATACCAAGCTAGTTGCGGTCAAAATAGATAACCACTCATTCGCCGTAGGCACACTTATTTCAGCGTCTTGAGCAATTTCACTTAAATTTAATTCTTGTCCAGTTCTAGCAGCAAGAGAAGTCATAAATTTTAAAAATTTTAATTCATCTTTAACTTTAATTAAATCCTTGATATCTCTTTCTATGTATGTTTTAGTATAACTATCATAATAAGCATTTAATTCAATTTCGCTTTTATATATTTCGGGATAACTTCCTTTTAATATAATTGAAAATATTTCTGAGGATGTTTTTTTACTAATTTTTTCTTTGCGAAGTTCTTTAATATCTGGAATAAAAAGTTTAGCAGGTTTTTCATCTAATTCTCGCAAAGACAAACCATATAAATTAATTATACCAACCCGACCAGCAAGTGACTCGCTTACTTGTTTCATAGACAAAAAAGTCTGAGAACCAGTTAAAAAATAACTTGTTTTATTTGTTTTGCCAGTCTTTAATTCCTTAAGCCGATTGTTATCAACAATCATTTTAATATAGGGCAATAAATCCGGAGCATACTGAAATTCATCAATAATTAAAGGGCTTGGATAGTTTTCTAAAAATAATTCTGGTTCATTAATAGCTAAAGTTCTAAGTTTTAAATTATCTAAAGAGACAATATTAATATTTTTATAAATATTGCTTATTGTCATATTTAATAAAGTAGTCTTTCCTACTTGTCTAGCTCCAGTTATGAGTATGATGGGAAAAGACTTACTCATTTCTAAAATCCTTTTTTCAATATTTCTATTAATATATTTTTTCATATTGTCTCACCAACTATATTATAAAACATTTTCTTACAAATTTAAAGTACAACTTTAAATTTGTAAGAATCAATTAACCGCTTGTTTTTTTTCATCTTCTTTAAAAGAAATATTATAAATTCCATAACTAGCTAATATAGTATAAATTGGAATTAGCGGATATTTATAACGTGATTGTACTTCACTTATTAACATAAGCAAGCAAAAACCAAAAATAATTACATATAAAAATATAAGCTTATTATTCTTAGTTTTACCTTTTAATAAAACAAATAAACCGATGGTTCCGAATATTACAATTAATAAATAGAAATTGTCCGTAACATAAGTTAATTTATATAATAAATTGTCTCTACCTTTATCTTTATTCATTTCTATTAACCAGTAAACTATATCCTTATCTTGAGCTAAGGCAATATTCATTTTATCAGGCAGATTGTGGATAATTTTCGAAAAATTATTGATTAAATCCAATTTTAAACTGGCATACAATTCTTTATTTACTTTATCAAAATCATAATTATACTTTTTTAACTTAGTTTTATAGTTATTTGCTATAGTTGCATCCCAAAGGCCTTTAGAATTTGAATTTAAACCTACTGTCAAAAAATATGCGGTAGCACTCCTAGAAACTTTGCTTTGGGTTAAATAATCATAATATTTAAATAATAAATTATTACTGAAACTAAAAATTATTATTATTGTTATATATATACCTATAGATTGGATAACCTTCATAAAACTATTTTTTTCTTTTAACCACGCTAAAATGTAATATATTGCTAGTGCCACAATAATAATCAAAGATAATTGTTTAAAGCCATTACTTAAAGCAAGAATAACTCCAATAAGTCCTGCGATTCCTAATTTATACTGATATTTATGAATAATATCTAATTTAAAAATTAAGAATATACTTAGGCAAATAAGGAGACTAGCAATATGTTCATTAGTGCAGAAATTGATATAAATAATTGAACTAGGATATATTGCATAAATAAAACTACTTATTAAGGCAAACTTTTGATTATTGTTAATCATTTTAGATATTAAATAAATAAGGGCACATGTTAAAGTAGCTATAATGGAGTTAAAAATGCCTAAAACCAGTTGCGAAGAACCGAATATTGCAAATATTCCATGCAAAATTTTAGGCAATAAAATCCAATGCGGATAAAGACGGTGATAACTAGTGTATTTTAAAGTTGCCGCTGTTTTAAAAGCAATACCAAAGTCAGACACTTGTTTAATATCTTGAAAAATTATTGAACTAATTAACCTTAAAACAAATGCTAAAATTAAAATAATAATTAGTAAATGTTGTTTCTTAACTTTTACAGGCAATTTTATTCTCTTAGAAAAATATATAATAATAAGAATTAAACTAGCTAAAATCAAGGGTATAAAAATTTCTTGTTTTCTGGTAATAATAATCATTAAAGTAGGAAACAAGAAAAATAAAATTCCAAAAATAATTACGGCCAAATTATATAACCTATTTTTTTTAGTCACAATAATACTCCCTTCTTTTTATAGCCAGAACTGAATTAAATAGTAAAAGTATAACCATACACTATATGCACCATTTTTAACAAAATTATAAGAACTACAAAAATAATAGAAAAATTGATATATTAAAGCTCCAAAAATTAATATTGTTACTATTTTATAAAAATAATTTTTATATTTAAAATCTTTATTTTCAATAGCTAAGAGAATAAAGGCTGTTATAAAACCAAATGTCCAAGAAAAATCTGATAAATATCGGGCTAATATCCCGGCTAACTGTATATCAACGATTAAAATTCCTAAACCTATAGCTAACAGTAAAAGACAAGTATTATAAATTAATTTACTATTAATAATTTTTTTAAATTTTGGTAAAAATAGAACAATTAAATAAATCAATGTAGTAGTAAGCAAACCCCCATATACAGGTTCATAAATAGTAATTCCCATATAATTAGTGACTAAAGTACTTTCTGCAATAAAAGGAAAAACATTTTTAAAGGGCAGAGGATTGAATAAACTTACAAAAAGACCTAATGGTATTCTGCCAAACTTAAACCCCCTTTTTGTCATATCATTCGTTGTTAAATTATAATTTGCTCCAAAATCAAAAGGAGACTTAAATCTTATATAATTATAATACATTAATAATAAAGCTACTATAATATAAGGAATTATTATAGCCAAAACATATTTCCAATAATCTTTCTTAGCTACAGCTTTTTTATTTTTATGATAAAAAGATATAAGGATTGGAATTATTAATAAAGACCCTAATAATAATTGCGGCCTACAACCAGCTACTAAAGCTAAAGATAATGAACCTAAAGTCATTTTAGTTTTTACTAATTTTCGAGAATGCAATGAGGATAGATATAAATTCAAGCCTAAAAAAGTAAACATTAATCCACATACTATAGGTACGCTATATATTTCTGGAATTTTAACCAGATACTCTAAACCAGTACAATATACTAGTAATAAATCTAAGAGTATAAAGATACCTACTGAACATTTTTTATATTTGTGCTTAACTATTTGATACAGCAATAAGGTAATTAAAAAGGCAGTTATAATCGTACAAAAATATATTAAATAAATAGTAGATAGTTGAACCCCGAAAATAAGATTAAAAGGTAAATAAAATAATATAACAGGTACTATCCCAAAATATACATAATAATGTCCTTTATAAAATGCTGCGTCCCATAAAAACATTTTATCTGTTTTATCAAATTCTTTTGACCTTAAATTACTGTCGTAGGGATTAGAAATTTTATTTAATATTTCCTCAGTGTGTTGTTTATCTTCAATAGTTACTTTCTTATTTTTAATGCTTTCAGTTAATTGATTATAATAGTCATTATTAGTATCATAATATGTAGAGATGCCTCGATTTAACATAATAGTAAATGAAAATACCTGGAACATTACTAGTAAAACAACTAAATGTTTTGGGTATGATAAATCTAAAAGTTTTCGTTTAAAAAATATTGAGTTGCTTTTAAATAAAAATATAGTAATTAAAATTAAACACACTAATAAATAGCGTCCGCTATTAAAAAATAAAGGCACTTTTTGATTTAAAATAACCTGTTTTATATTAACATCCTTATCATAAAAATTTAAAGCTATCTTTTGGCTTTTTCCATTCAAATTCAAATTAATATATTTAGAAGTTTCTATATTATTGGATATTTCTCTGGTTGGCAAACTATAATAAAAAGCATTACCTTCGTCTGTTGCCATAATATTTAAATAGTAATTATTAGGAGTTATTACATCAATATAAATATTTTTAATCAGTGTATTTATATTATTTATTTCATAATAATTTTTATCTTCAACTTTTCTTAAGTCGTTTTTGGTATATATCAAAGGTTTGTAATTAAGTGATTTAAAAAATTTAAAATTACAAATAGTTAACTCAAAAATTCCACTTATTACTAAAGATATCATTACTACTAAAATAAATTTATTAGCATAATTTTTATTTTTAAATTTTACAATACTTTTAAAGTTATAAATAAGCAAAGTTAATACAAAATAACTCAAAAATACAAAAAAGCTGTCAAGATTTGATAATGGTATTCTATTTGGTAACTTTAAAAATATTATTAACAAGATAGTTCCACCAATTATTTGCAAAAAATTATAGCCAAAAAACTTTTTATCTAGTTTAGATGAAAAAAGCTTATAATCAATTATAAATTTTATTGCTAAACATAAAAGAAATATGAAAATCATAATTACCCTCCTGTTAATTACAAATTATCTTTTTCGGTCTCCTTAATTATATATATAGGTCTTTTTTTGGTTTCTAAATAAGTTTTAGCTAAATATTGACCAATTATTCCTAAGCAAAAAAGTTGTATACCTGAACAAAAAAGGATTATACACGCTAAAGATGGCCAACCAGAAACAGGGTCTCCAAAAACAATGGTTTTCACAAAAATAACAATTATAAAAATAATAGCTATTAAAAAGAATAATAATCCCATAAAGGTAGCAATAGTTAAAGGTAAAGTAGAAAAAGCTACTATTCCTTCAATTGCGTATTTAAATAATTTCCAAAATGACCATTTACTTTCACCAGCTACTCTTTCAACATTTTCATATTCTAACCATTTTGTCTCGAATCCAACAAAACTAAATATGCCCTTAGAATAGCGATTATATTCCTTTAAAGAAATAATAGCATTAACCATTTGTCTTTTCATAAGACGATAGTCCCTTGCCCCATCTACCATTTCTATCTTGCTCATTTTATTTATTATTTTATAAAAACAGCGTGCAAAAAAGCTACGGATTGGTGGTTCTCCCTTACGGGTTACACGGCGAGTAGCTACGCAATCATAATTTTCGTTTTCTAAAATCTGGAGCATTTGAGGTAACATTTCAGGCGGGTCTTGTAAATCAACATCCATAATAGCTACATAATCTCCCTTAGAATTTTCAAGACCGGCAAACATTGCAGCTTCTTTGCCAAAATTTCGAGAAAACGTAATATATCTGACACATTTATCGTCTAAAGCTAATTTTTTTAATATAGTGGGCGTTCCATCAGTAGACCCATCATTAATAAATAGAAGTTCAAAGCTCACCTTTTTTAACTGCTTGACCACTTGTTTTATTTTTTGGTAAAAAAGTGGTATCATTACTTGCTCATTATAGCAAGGG
>CANQNZ010000041.1 GCA_947625365.1 uncultured Bacilli bacterium
TTTATTGATTTTCCTCCAACAGTAATTCCTTCTAAAACTACTTGAGTTTCTCTAAGCGTCAAAGTATTTCCTTCTATACCATTACTATTATAAGTCCATTCCAAATTAATTTTTTCTTGTAGAGTTCTAAGTGTATCTTTTGGTATAGGTCTTTTATTATCAAGTTCTTTTTTTAAATTGTCTACTTCATCAAAAAAATTATCTGGTAAATTAATAATAAAATCATTGTGGTCTGGTTTTAAAATTCTTTTATCAACTGGTTTTAGTGCATTAGTTGGAATATTCCAACTATTTCCATTTTTGACTGCACCTTCTATTCTTCCCTCTTTTAATAATTTTCTTATTCTTCTTTCACTAATATTCCATTTTAGAACAGCTTCTTTTGTAGTCATAAATTCCATAGATATCACCTTTCGACGTGATTATACCGCAAACGGTATCTTAAGTCAACAACTTTAATCCTTTTTATTTATTTCTTGAGTTGATTTAAAGTTATGTAAAATTTGAAAAAGCGTATCACGTATATAAATTTCTCGTATCTGTTTTTAGCGTACATTTCTTGTTTTTTTCAAAAAAATAAAAAAATGTCAACATACTTTATTCGTTAACATCTTTTTTAATTTCTAATTTTTTTTGTTTATCTTACTTTCCACAACAATTTTTATACTTTTTACCACTGCCACATGGACATGGCTCATTCCTACCAACCTTTTTTACACGTTTAGGACTAGCTTTAGCTTTCGTTTTACCATCATTAGCTAACATCTTTTCTGGTTGTTTTCTTTCAGTATTTTGTCTTACTTCAGCATTCATCATGTAAATAGCTATTTTGGCATCAATGTTATCAAGCATGCGGTCAAAAATTTCATATCCTTCCATGGCGTAAGCTTGTAGCGGATTAGTTTGGCCATAACCACGCAGACCAATAGCCTCTCTTAAATGTTCCATTGAACTAATATGTTCAATCCAAGCATCATCAATAACACGTAAAGAAATAGCTCTTTCAAATTCATTAGTTATCTCTTTAGGTAATTCTTTTATTTTATCTTCATATTCTTTAATTACTAAATCAGATAAATAATCAACGATTTCTTCATTTGTTTTACCTTTTATATCTTTAACATCAATATTGTTTTTAGTTAAATTAACATTAAAGTAATCAGTAATTTTATCTAAGTCATCTTCGGTTAAATAACCTTCTGGTTCAATATGGGATGAAATCAAGCCAGAAATATTTATTTTAAATGTTTCTAAAATACGAGCATGAATATCTTCGTTATCTAAAATTTCATTACGACGAGTATAAATTATATCTCTTTGCTCATTCATAATATCGTCATAATCAAGTAAGCTTTTACGCATATCGAAGTTATTGCCTTCCACTTTCTTTTGCGCAGATTCAATACTTTTAGTAAACGTTTTAGAACGAATAGCTTGGTCATCTGTAATTCCTAAACTTTGTAGCATATTTTTAATTTTATCAGTACCAAAACGACGCATTAAATCATCTTCAAATGACACAAAGAATTGACTCATACCAGGGTCACCTTGACGACCAGCACGACCACGCAACTGATTATCAATACGACGAGATTCATGACGCTCTGTACCTATAACACAAAGTCCACCAAGTTCGACAACTCCTTCGCCTAACTTAATATCGGTTCCACGACCTGCCATGTTTGTGGCAATAGTAATAGCTCCTTTTTGACCTGCTTTCGCAATAATTTCTGCTTCACGTTCATGGTTTTTGGCATTTAAAACTTCGTGCTTTAATCCTTCTTTTTTAAGTAAAGCGCTTAAATGTTCATTGCTTTCTACTGATATAGTACCAACTAGAATTGGTTGGCCTGTTTGATGAATTTCTTTTATTGTTTTAACAATTGCTTTATATTTACCTTTTTCATTAGAATAAACAAGGTCAGCTAAATCCTCACGAATTACTGGTTTATTAGTAGGAATTTGAATAACATACATGTTATAGATATTTCTAAATTCTTCTTCCTCAGTTTTAGCAGTTCCGGTCATACCAGATAATTTATTATACATTCTAAATAAATTCTGGAAAGTAATTGTTGCTAAAGTTTTAGTTTCTTCATTTATTGTAACATGTTCTTTAGCTTCAATGGCTTGATGAAGACCATCACTAAATTGACGTCCATGCATTAAACGTCCTGTAAATTGGTCCACGATAATTACTGCATCGTTTTCCACTACATAATCAATATCCTTTTTAAAACCATAATTTGCTTTTAAAGCTTGATTAATATGATGAACTAAAACCGCATTGTCTAAATCATATAAATTTTTAAGTCTGAAGATTTTTTCAACTTTTTCACTACCAATTTCTGATAAAGAAACATTTTTAGTTTTAACATCGACTACATAATCTTCTTCTTGTAGTGATTTTACGGCTCTATCCGCTTGCTCATATAAGTTCTTAGCATCAAATTTTCCACCAGAAATAATAAGTGGTGTACGAGCCTCATCAATTAAAATAGAGTCAACTTCATCGACAATACAGAAGTTAAGAGGTCTTTGTACTCTATCTTCTTTACGGATAACCATATTATCTCTTAAATAGTCAAAACCAACTTCATTATTAGTTGAATAAACAATATCACAATCATAAACTTCTTTTTTCTCTTTAGGAGAAAGTTCTCTTAAATTTAATCCTACAGTTAAACCTAAAAATTTAAATATTTCTCCCATCCACTCAGAGTCACGTTTAGCTAAGAATTCATTAACAGTAATTATGTGGACACCTTTGCCAGTTAAAGCATTCAAATAAGCAGGCATTGTCTCTGTTAATGTCTTTCCTTCACCAGTTTTCATTTCGGCTATATTACCAAAGTGAATAGCTAATCCCCCTATTATTTGTACATAATAAGGTTTTTCTCCGATTAATCTAAAGGCTGCTTCTCTTACAGTCGCAAATGCTTCCACTGCTAAATTATCTAAAGTTTCACCTTTATCTAATCTTTTTCTAAATTCTTCGGTCTTAGCTTGTAATTTCTTATCTGATAATTTTGAATATTCTTCATCTAAGTCCATTACTTTATCAGCTATTCCTTCAAACCTTTTTAATTCTTTATATTCTGAGTCAATTAATTTTCTAAAAAATCCCATATGCACTCCTCCAAACAGTATTCTATCATAAATAAAAAGAGTTTTCACTCTTTATTTCATATTTATTAGTCCATAATGGCCATCTTTTCGTTTATAAACAACCGAAATACATTCTTCCTTTATGTTCTTGAAAGCAAAAAAGTCATGATTGATAAGTTCCATTTGTAAAATTGCTTCTTCTTCATCCATTGGTTTTGATTCCACATTTTTTCTTTTAACTATCTTTTCTTCGTTTTCTTTTTCGTCGCTTTCATAATTAAATACAAAATCAACAGTATCTAAATTCTTATATTTATTATTAAGTCTAGTTTTATTTTTTCTTATTTGTCTTTCTAATTTATCAACAACTAAATCTGTAGCTGCATATAAATCTTTATGTGACTCTTCTGCTCTTAAAGTAAAGCGATGTGTTGGAACAGTTACTTCAATAATTTGCTCCACTCCTTTAATACGTACTTTAACAAAAGCTTCTAATTCATCACTATTTTCAAAATAACGATTCAAGCGTTCTAACTTGCTTTCTATATATTCTTTAATAGCTGGTGTAATCTCTACTTTTTCACCACGGATATTAAGTTTCATTAATATACCACCTTCCTATTAAATTATATCATTAGTTTTAAAAAAAAACTACTAAATAGTAGTTAATTGTACTTCGGTTACCTCTTGTGCTTGTAACCCTTTTGAAGTTTCAATAAGTTTAAAATCAACGATGTCTCCTTCTTTTAAAGTCTTATATCCATCTTTAACTATGGCAGAGTAATGCACAAAAATATCTTCTAAATCATTGTATTTAATGAATCCAAAACCTTTTTCGGCATTAAACCATTTGACTTTACCTCTCATTACTATCACACCTCACCTTCCAATTACAACTACAAATTACTTCTACTAATAATATAATTGTTACTACTGAAGATTTCAACGAAAATCGTTCGACAAAATTCGCCCTTACCTTCTTTTACAGTAACATGGAGAATTTTACCAAAATTATAAAAGCATGATTAAAATATTGTCTGAAAATATCATTATTTTGTCTAAAAAAGTCTATTTGACAAATAATACGATATTTCGGAATAAACATACCTATTTAAATGCATTTAAAACAACTTTTAATTTTTAATTATTATTTTTTGATAAAATTTCATTGTAGTTAGTAGGGATAAAATGAAACAAAAGTTTTTAGATTATGCCATGAAGGTAATTAAGAATAACAATCAGTTTGATGAAATTAAATTAGCAGAGTTAAAATATGGCCTAGAAGCATTTTATATGTTAGCAACGAAAATGTTAGTATTTTGCTTAATCGCTTTAGTTTTTAACGTTTTTAAAGAATTTTTAATTTTTTTACTATTTTATACACCTTTGAGAGGGTTTGGATTTGGGTTTCATGCCAATAATAGCCTCGAGTGTTGGCTAATTAGTTTACCTATATTTCTTTTTATACCTCTTATTATAAAATTCTTTACTATTCCTCTTTGGATTGCCCAGGTTATTATTACTTTATCAATTATTATTTTCTTAATTTTCTCTCCTGCAGATACTAAAAACAAACCACTTATTAACTATAAAAAAAGAATGATTAATAAAACAATAGTTGTTATTACAGGAGTGTTATATTTATTATCAACTATATTCGTTACTAATAATCATATAATTTTAGCCATGACTTTCGCTTGCTTGTGGCAAGCTATGTGTGTAAATCCTTTACTATATAAATTATTCAAACAACCATTTAATAACTATAAAAATTATTTAAATGAGGTTTAAATTTTTTAATATATTTAAACAAAATAAAATGCAGAAAGGAGGTATTAGAATGTTATCTACAATTTTAACTGCTATTGGATCAGTATGCTCTACTGCTGTAACTAGCTTTACATGGTTATGGAGTGCTGATGAACCAAAAGATTGCCCTAAATCTTTACTTAAATAATTTAATGATTTAAGCTAAATTCTACAGAAATAATAAAGATATTGTTTATTATTTCTGTTTTTATTTTTAATCCTTTTTTATCAATTCTACTAATATAATTTAAGCCAATTCCATGAGAATTTCCTTTAGTAGTATAATGTAGTTTTCCCAATCTTTCTATATCTATTACATTCTTAAATGTATTCATTATTTTAATTTTAATTACCTTCTTTTCTTGTAATATAGAAATAAAGATAGATTTTTCTGCACTGTTTTTAGCGGCCTCCTTAGCATTATTCAAAGTTATTTCCAATATTTCACATAAATTAGCATACTTCTTCATGGAAATTTGATTTACTATGTCTTCTTTAATATTAGTATTTAATTCAACATAAATATTTTCTTTTTTAAATTCATGAATTTTAATACATAATACCCCCTGTAAGCCTTTTGGTATTGTACCTATTTTAGCAATCCAATCATAATTTTTGTCGTATTTTTTTATTGTTTCATCTATTATTTGCTGAGTTTCAGTGTTTGCTAAGCTTCTTATAGCTAAAAAGTCAGCATTTAAGTTATGTCTTAATTCTGAATAATCATCAGCAATTATTTCATATTTTTTAATACTATCTAATAAATATTGATTTTTAAGTTTTAAATTTTCTTTAGCAAAATTACTTTTTAGTAAAAAATAAAGCAATAATGATAGAATAACAATAGATAAAATACTGGCTATGTATATTGAATAACTTTCATAATTTTTACCATATTGAACTAAGAATAAATTAGAAATAATTAAAATTAATAACAATAAAATATCATATTTTAAATACTTCTCTATAATATTTTCAAATTTACGTATTATTCTAACTACAACTTCAAAATTAATAACTAAATAAACTAAAATATTATGAATTATAGTTCCAGTTGTCTTAGCCGTTAAAGATTGGTTCACTGCTTCTAGACAGTTAAATGTTCGAGCAAAAAGAGCATTTATCAAAAGAAATTCTAAAAACATAGAAATAATAGATATAACAACGGAATAATAAAATGTTTTAACATTTGCTTCATTAAACCATATTTTACATAATATAAATATGAGAATAAAACAAATAATTGATTTAAAAAAATCAATATTAAAAACATTATTTAGCATTATTAAAACAGAAACTAAAAGTGTAGCTAATATTTTAAACCATTTTATATCTAATTTCCGCTCTACGCATCTTTTAAAACAAAGCACATGTATAAACATAGCAAATACTACTGAAAAATATCCTACTATTAACTCTAAAATCATACTACCTCTTCCTTATATTTTTTAGATAGCATAGGAACTTCTTCCCCTGTATCTAAAACAAATTTTCCTGCTTTCCAATCGTACTTATTTATTCTATCTAGATTTGCCACACAAGAACGATGAATCATTTTAAAGCGGCTATCTAATTTTTTCATAATTTCTTCAAAAGTCATGTTAACTTTAAAAAAATTATTAGTTGTCTTAATAACTAGCTTTCTTTCATTGGTATCTCTATAAATATATAAAATATCTTTCATATAAACACGTAAGTCTATTTGACTATTTTTATAAGCAAATATTTTATTATCAACTTTCTTGCGAAATATCATTTCTAAGCATTCACTCAGTCTTTTTTCCATATTGTCAAATTTTTCAATAAACTTAAAAACTTTTAATACGCTATTATATACTTTTTGTTCATAACTAGTATGATTAGTTATAAATATAATTTCACTATCCCAATCATTTTCTCTTATCTTTAAAGCAATACTTATACCTGTTATTTTACCTTTTAAACAAATATCCAAAATATAAATTTTTCTTTCGGATAAATCCTCTATTTCTTTAAGAAGGTTTTCATTACATCTTTGATAATAAATAGGTTTAATTGGTTCGTCAAATTTAAATAAAAAAGGACTAATAACTTTTTGAATTGTCTCTTGGTCCTTATCATCATCCTCTACCACAACTATTTTTGCCATTTTTTACCACTACCTTTTAATTCTAATAGATTATAACATATTTTTTTCTAATAGCAAACAAAAAATAGTCATACGCATTTGACTATTTTTCAATTAGTTGTTGCATTTGACTTATTAAATATGTAGCAGCATTATGGTAAGTATAAGTCTTAATATTCTTTTCTTGTTCTATTTGACTTCTTATATCATTTAAGTTAGGAATATCCCCAAATAAAAAGAGGTTTTGCTCATTTGTAAGCAACTTTAGCAGATAAAGAATATATTCCTCGGGATTTTGAAAAATCTGAAAGTCAATAAAATAAGCCTTATTGTCTATCCTTAATATAGCATTATCACCACTTAGATAAAAAGATGGAGTCTGATTAGTTAAGTCTAGGTAATCAAGAAACTTAATTTTATTAAAAGATAATTTTTCAAATATCGAAGTGATTAATTCTTCATCGCTATCTAAATAGTTAGGAAATTTAAGTATATAAACATTTTTACCAATTAAAGAGTCATTAAGTTTATATTTTTTTAAAGTTTTTACCATAAAGCGATAAAAAGCTTCTGCCTTAGCAATTCTATTATATTTGATAATATCTTTGATATCTTCTTCATATATTGCGGTTTTATTACATAAATATATTTTATTATCCGTAATCATTATACCCAAACTATTTTTAACCACTTACTAGACCTCCTTTTAAAGAAAAAAAGCTTATTCAGCTAAATTTTTTAAATCCATTTCATAAAATTTTTCTGGATTAATTAAAGTTCCTTTATTATATACTTCAAATAATAAGCAATTTTTATTTGTATCACTTAGTTTATTTTCGCCACTTTTAGCTATGATGTCTCCTTGTTTTACTTCATCGCCCACTTTAACCTGAACATCACTTACGCTTTGATAAGTAGTTTTTAGTTCATTGCTATGTTCAATAACAACTACATTACCTAGAATTTCATCTTCTTTAACCTCTGCTACTTTTCCATCTAAAACAGCCACTACGTCAAAAGTATTTTCACTGTTATATAATACACCAGAGTTTTGCATATAAGTGTTTTCATAATAAATTAATGATTTTTGTTGCGTTTGCTCATCGGCATCTGTTTCATAGAAATTTTTACTGATTACAACATCTTGAGCAGTAAACGGTTTGATGATTTTCTCGTTTGTATAGTTCATAACAGGTGTTGTTTCTTCATCTAATAAGGCATTTACGACGTATGAGTTTATATCTTCTTTCGTATAAGAACTCAAGGTTTTGCCAATTAAGATAATACTTACAAAAACTGAAGTTATAGCGATGGTATAAATTGTTGGTAATACAAATTTTTTTAGCTTTCTTACTTTCATGTCCTCACCTTCCTACTTATAAGTGTGGACAATTTTTTGACTTTTATTCTTTAAATTTCACTGATTGTAACATCTTTGTAATAATGAGTTAAAATATCTTTATAATTTGCTCCATTTTTAGCCATAGCATTAGCACCATATTGGCTCATTCCTACTCCATGTCCATAACCGCTGGTGGTTATTTCTAAAAAATCTCCATTTTGTTTTATAACAAAGTCTGTAGAGCGTAGTCCTAATAACTGACGCACTTGAGTCCCTTCAAACTCTTGGTTGTTGATAACTAGACTATTTATTCTTCCTGATGAACTATATTCAATATTTTTAATATCGATTGACTCACAAGATATATTTAACTTTTGACAAAATTCTTCTTTATTCATTGTAATAGTTTTAATAGAATTTGCCGCAGAACTTTCTTCTGCACTTTCCACACTAACTAAATAGTCTTGTTTTTCTTTAAATACATTTAGGCAATCTTCTGTATAACCATTACTCATGGCAAAATAATAAGATTTTATTATCTGATTATCATACTTTATTACTTCATTTTTAGTTTGACTTACAGCTAGTTTTATTTTTTCTAAATATTTTGAATATTCATTCTGCCATTTTTCTTGCATTTGCTCTAATGTTAAATAGACTTGGTCGGCAGTTGTCGCTAGAACATCATAATCTTGATTTAATGATTTTTTATACATGGCATAAGTGCGAGAAGCCACAGCTTGAGCTTTTAAGGCTTCTAATTCAAAACTTGCCGGCATTTCTCCTGCGACTACTCCGATTACATAATCTTCTAAATTTAGGCTTTCGATATTATCCCCATTTTGAAGCTTAATAGTATAGCTTTTTTCTACAGGAGCAGACTTAGAAGTTTTAGGCAAATTAAAATTAGTTTCCTTTTTAAAGAAACTAATTACTGCAATTGGTAAAAGAATAATAACAATACTTAATAGTACTTTATTTTTCATATCATCACCCGAGAAATATTTTACTAAATTCTAGAAAATCAATTAAAAAGTTTGTTAGTAAATAACCACTAATAAAGCTTAATATCATAACGAGTATTCGCGTTTCTAAAACTTTATTTTTTTTGATAAACTTTTCAAAATTAACTGCACTTAAAGCAAAGGCACTGATAAGGACAAAAACTATATAAATGTATACCTTATAATCCATTATATTCACCATTTTCATATTTTATGATTTTATCTACTCTTCTTATGTGTCTTTCTTCGTTAGAAAATTCAGTATTTAAGAAAGTTTTAATTATTTCTTTTATTTCTTCAAAATCTAATGAGGAAGCAAAAGCGAGAATATTGGCATTATTGTCTAATCTTGTCATTTTCGCATCGTTAACACTATGAACATTGGCACAACGAACCCCTTTTACTTTATTAGCAGCAATAGATATTCCTATACCGGTTGTACAAATTAAAATACCAAATTGAGCTTCTTTATTTGCTACCTTTTGCGCGACAGCAAAAGCAAAATCAG
>CANQNZ010000042.1 GCA_947625365.1 uncultured Bacilli bacterium
TTTTCTTTTTATATTAAAACTATAAATAGTAATAATACTAATAGGAAGATAAGAATTACTAAAGATAGAATTAAAAAATCCTTCTTGTTCATACTACCGCCTCCCTTCTTTATGAAGTTTGGCAATCACCCAACTATTAAATGTCCCTAAAACAATTTTATCAAACAATTGTTTGTAACGCAATGCTTTTATATTAATTTTTGACAATTTAAAAAACTTGGAAAATTTGAGTAAAGATGGAAAAGCGTATTTGATAATAGGACGGTTAAATGTTAAGATGAATATGCCAAGGTAACTTGCATAAAATAAGATAGCATCTGAAATCAACGATTGTTGAAATCAGATGCTTTTGCTATTTTAGAAGTAAAATAACTTTTTGCCATAAATACCACTAACTTTCTTTTAGCCTTTGTTAAATAGAAAGGAAAAACATCTGATATATTCCAAATGTATCCACGAGCATTATTATGAGCAAAAAAGATTTAATAAATATAATATACTTAATGTTTATACATAAATTTATGAAAAAAATAAAAAAATGTGATAGAATAAAAAATCAAGGGAGGTTACAATGTTACAAGGAAAATATGCAGAATACTTAAAAAGCGTAATAAAAAGGGTTTATAAGCAATATACAGTGGAAAGAACAGATGGACAATCAACATTAGCAGATGTAGCAAAACTATTCAATATACCAATAGATAAATCAAGACTGGCTGACTATGAAATAAGGACAATTAACTTTAATGACAAATTGTCTTTGGACTTGGTAGATAGGAAAACTAATACGGAATTTAAAGCCAAATATACTTATAATTATGGCCTAGATAGGTTAAGCTATATAAATGTAACTGCAAAAAATTCATCTAAAGAAATAGAAAATATCTACTATATTGGCGATACTAATCCGGTTATTACAAAAATAACGTTTATTGATGGTGAATATAAATTAACTTTTGAAAAAGAAATGCCAAACGATGCGAGAACTAATTATATAAATGTAAATAATAAGTTTACTATACAATATTTAGCAAATCATTATGATAAACATGAAGAAGAAGTTTGTTTGCTATCTAAAACGTTTCAAAAACACGATGATGGTAAATATGTTTACGATTTTGAGCGAACTCGAACGGACCAACTTATAGCCATAAAGGAAAATTTAGACTCACAAAGTAAGCATGCTTTTATTGAAAGCGACAATGTGATGTATGGAATAGACTTTTTCCAAAGTGAATTGCATAATGGAGTTAGAGGAGCATTTTTTGAAAGTACAAAGATTAGCCATATAAAAGAACATTTTCCTTCTTCAATTGACAATTATGAACCAAGTTCTAAATTTAAAGATAAAGACACAGCGTCTGCTATAATTCTAATGGGATATGCTGGCCGCGGTAATTATTCTGAATTAGAAGTATATAAAACTACTGAAAGCATAGTGGGAAGTTATTATGTAAAAAACTTTTCCACAGATGAACATAGGAAAATATCTGAATTAAAAAATGATTTCCAATTACCAAATTTAGATGAGGGAATGATTACAAGCAAAGAAATTAGTTATCTATTAGAAAGTTTACGTTCTCGTTTTAAAGATGATTTTATTGAACTTATTTCAGATGATTTACTAGAGTTTGCTAAAAAGATAGATATTAGAAAAGGTGTATTGAAAGAAGAAATAGAACCATTATCGCCAAAATTATTTTTTGATAAACCTATTGAAGAAGTTGAAAATATGGTTGAAAGTGCTAAAGATGAATATTTTAAATTAGCTTCAGAGCAATACTTTGCTATATCTCATCAAAAGCAAGAAGAAGGTAAAGCTAATACTTTAAAACCGAATAATATCAAAAAAAGTAGCTATAACTAATTGCTACTTTTTTTGACAAAATACATTATTAAATATAAAAAATTATCTTCTTTTATTTAATGAATATGGTTCATAGGAAACGTATTCTCTGTTTTCATCTTTAATCCAATATCCGAATTTTCCTATTATTTTAATAGGTTTTTCTAAGGGACTAAAATTTAAATTTTTAGTATCAGATGCTACCGCGTCTTTTGCTAAAGAGGCAGTAATATGTGGGACTTTTAATACACTTGGATTTTGCTCATCATAATTTATATAATATGGTAGTAACCTATCCGAAAATGATATTGAAAAACCGCTGTTTTTACCATCATTACCATATCCTATAAGAAAAACTTCGAAAGTCTGACCAACTATGTCATTAAATATTTCTACTTTATTTGGATGATATTTAAAAGTACAATGAATTTCATCGTTAACTTTAGCTAATGGATTTATTTCTAATGAGTGAATTAATTCTACGGTTTTATTGTCAAAAAAAATTCCTTCATAACTTAACATATATTTCTCCTTTTAAGATTGCAAGCGTTTGTTTTTGTTTAATGTCTTTTTTAATTATATCACTAGCCGGAAAAAACGTATAGGATTAAATTATTGCAAAACTGCAAAAATATAGTATAATTTGGCTAGGGGGAAAATAATGGCAAATTTAAACAAAGATTTAGAATATGTTCAAACTATACTAGATGGTCAAAATCAAGAACAGTTTGGATTTATATACTCAAGAACTAATGAAAATTTATTAAGTTTGTTTGAAAAAATTAATGTAACTGGAAAAAAAGTTTATACCGTTTTATCTTCAGGAGATTTTCTTTTTTCGGCTGTTAATGCCGGGGCAAGTGTAATCGACTGTTTTGATGTTAATCCTATAACTTACAGGTATTATCATTTAAGAAAATGGTTACTACAATATAATTTAATTGATGCCGATGGGCAATATATGTCTACATTAAAATATATTGTCAAAAATCATTTAGACTCTGATTGTTTAAATGAACAAGATAGTGTTACTTTTTGGCTCGATTTTTTAAGTAAAATTGATAATTTTCACTTTTATAGCAATATTCTTTTTGAATATATGAAAAGACCAAAAGTGCCCTATAGTGAAAATTTAAAAGCAATTTCTGAAAAGCTAAAATTAATGTATCCTAGATTTGATTATGTTGATATCTGCGCAAATTTAAAAAACAACCAAACAAGGAAATATGATTTAGTTTATTTATCAAATATATTATATTACAATCGGCAAGAAGAGAAGCTTAAAAATTGTTGTCATAATATATTAAATATTTTAGAAGAAAACGGGGAAGTAATTTGCTCTTCTATTCGGCCTGATGCATATTATCTAGACAAAGAGCACGATATATTTTCTGACTATTTTCATTATGATGAGATATTTACAGACAAATTTACTGACCATAGTGTTTTATATTATAAATATACTAAAAAATAAAAGAATATACTATTTTTATAGATTATCTTGTCAAAAAAGATACAAAGTGTTATTCTTAAATTAGAAATGGAGTGAAGTAAATGGAAAAACCAGTAAAGAAAGCAAGAGCTTCTAAAATATACGATGTAATTTTAGTTGTTGCCTTAATTGTTTATATAATGGTTGACTGTTATATTATGCCTAAAGGAGACACAATTCCTTTATGGTATCATATTTTTGATTACGGATGGTATGTTATATGTGCTATAATAGGATTTCTAGAAGGACGAAGCTTAGCTTATAATACAAATATTACATTAGAGAAAACTTTTAAAAACGAAGAAGAAGTAAGGGAATATCATAATAGTTCTTGTTTTGGTAAAAGCAATGATAAAAAAATCGTAATTTTTTTAATATTAGCTATCATATTTATTGGTCTTACAGTAGTCTTATCAGTGGTAGATAGCGGTAAAATTTTAACAATCATAGGTACAATTAGTGAATTTGTAGCAATAATAACAGTAATATTATTTGCATATGCGTTAGGAGAAAAAGGCGGAGCTTTAAAAGCATTAAGAACAAAAATGAAATAAAAAAAATCTCGAAAATATTCGAGTATTTTTTTATATAAGAACTAAATTACCGTTTTGATAA
Source organism: uncultured Bacilli bacterium (assembly GCA_947625365.1). GTDB lineage: Bacteria > Bacillota_I > Bacilli_A > RF39 > UBA660 > HGM10766. The sequence continues at coordinate 3,954 of CANQNZ010000042.1, forward strand.
TCAATTGTAATTGTAGAATTAAATTTAATTTTATCTTCAATTATACTTTGCGCAATTAAAGTTTCAATCGTACGTGATACAAAGCGTTTGATAGGGCGAGCACCATATCTTTCATCATAAGCACAATTAATAATATATTCTTTTGCACTTTCAGTTAAATTTAATTTTAACCTTTTATCACTTAAGCGCTTTTCGATATCAGCAATGATTTTATCCAAAATATCATAAATTACATCTTTTGATAAGCTATTAAAAATAATAATTTCATCAATTCTGTTTATAAATTCTGGTTTAAATGTATGGCGAAGTTCTCCTTCAATTAACTCGTTTGCGTTTTCTTTTGCTTCTAAAATATATTCACTACCTAGATTAGAAGTCATAATGATAATTGTATTTTTAAAATCAACAGTACGACCTTGGGAGTCAGTTATACGACCATCATCTAATATTTGTAAAAGAATATTAAAGACATCTTTATGAGCTTTTTCGATTTCATCAAATAAAACGATACTATAAGGATTACGACGAACTGCTTCAGTAAGTTGTCCTCCTTCATCATAACCGATATATCCTGGCGGAGCACCTACAAGGCGAGAAACACTATGAGCTTCCATATATTCACTCATATCAATTCGTACCATATGACGTTCATCATCAAAAAGTTCATATGCTAGGCTACGAGCAACTTCGGTTTTACCAACTCCTGTAGGGCCTAAAAAGATAAATGAACCAATAGGACGATTAGGGTCTTTAATACCACTTCGCGCTCTAATTATAGCTTCGCTGACTAGTTTTAATGCATTATCTTGACCTTTAACTCTTTTGGCTAAATTAGCTTGTAGATTAATTAATTTTTCTCTTTCACCACTGACTAGTTTACTAATAGGTATGTTAGTCCATTTAGATATAATAGCTGCAATAGATTCATCATCGACCACATCACTTAAGATTTTACTTTGAGAACTTTTCTTTAAATTATCAAGCTCTTCTTGTAATTTAGGAATAGTGCCATGACGAAGTTTCGCGGCTTTTTCCAAATCATAAGTGCTTTCGGCTATCTCAAGTTCATGACTAGCTTTTTCTAATTCTTCTTTTTTCTTATTAATATTAGTACTTAAACTTTTTTCATTATTCCATTCATCTTTAAGTTTAGTTTCTTTTTCTTTAAGTTTTTCAAGTTCGCTATCTAATTCAATTAAACGATTTTTGGATAATTCGTCTTTTTCTTTTTTTAATGCTTCCCGTTCTATTTGCAGTTGCATAATTTTTTTGCTTAAAACATCAAGATTAACAGGAACCGATTCCATTTGGACTTTAATAGTTGCACATGCTTCATCGACTAAATCGATAGCTTTATCAGGCAAATAACGATTAGTTATATATCTATCTGACAAGCTAGCAGCTGCTACTAAAGCTTTATCTTTAATGGTAACTCCGTGATAAACTTCAAAACGTGATTTTAAACCACGTAGAATAGTAATAGTATCTTCTACATTAGGTTCGGAAACTAGTATTTTCTGAAAACGTCTTTCTAGTGCGCCATCTTTTTCTATGTATTTGCGATATTCGTTTAAAGTAGTTGCTCCAATACAATGAATTTCGCCACGAGCTAGCATTGGTTTTAACATATTTCCGGCGTCCATAGCACCTTCTAAAGCACCAGCTCCTACAATCATGTGAATTTCGTCAATGAACATAATAATTTCGCCATCAGATTCTTTAATCTTTTTTAAGACCGCTTTTAATCTTTCTTCAAATTCACCACGATATTTAGCCCCGGCAATTAAAGCAGCCATATCTAATTCCCAAATTTTTTTATTTTTTAAACTATCAGGAACATCACCTTTGACAATTCTTTGAGCCAAACCTTCTACAATAGCAGTTTTACCAACACCTGGGTCGCCAATTAAAACCGGATTATTTTTGGTTTTACGGGAAAGAATACGCGTGATATTACGAATTTCTTCATCACGACCAATGACAGGGTCATTTTTGCCATTTTTTACAGCATCAACAATATCTCGACCATATTTTTCTAAAACATTTTCTTCTTCATTTGGATTTTGATTAAACATTTTTATCCCTCCTTAGTAATTGTATTATAGCACCATTTTAGCACTTGTCAATAGTGAGTGCTATTTTTGCTGACATTTAGACTTGTTAACATAATGGTCAATTAATTGACAAAAGGTAGAACATTTTAGTATAATATACCCAAAGAAAAAGGTGATTAGATGTTAAAATTTGAAATTGATAATTTAAAAGAGGCGGTAAAAGAAAATCCTGATGCTTTAAATTTAGTAAATAATTTTGCCAATAAAGCAAGTGAGCTTAACGATTTTATTTATCCAGACGGTTATACAGGAGTAATAGAAAATCCAATTATTACTTTTGTTAACAATTGTGCTAAGCTTTACGTTTTAGCTTTAACAGAACAAAAATTAAAAAAAGATTTAAAATCATTAGAAGAAAAAAGAAATGAAACAAATGCCAGTGAAATTGACAAACAAATAGAGGAAGTTAATACATCTTTAAGTTTAGCGACAGAGGGCGTTAATAAGTGTGCTGCTAATATTAATAATAGTCGAAATTATATAAATAAAAATATTGCTGATTTAGAAGATGAGAAAAAAGTTAGTGCTCAAAATAAATTTAAGGAATTAGATGATATGAGAGGGCAGCTTCTTGCTCATAAATTTGAAAAAAAAGAAAATGAAGACTATGAGAATATGAGTAAAGAAGAGTTAATTGAGAAGTTAAAGGAAGCTTTAGAGGAAAAAAAGAAACAAGAAGAAAAGAATGCGGAATTAGAGCAACGATTAGAACAATTAGAGCAATTTAAAGAAGAGCAAGCTAAAAAGAAAGATAAATCTATTTTATCTAAATTAAAAAATGGATTTAAAACAATTAAGAAAAAAGTTGTAAAAGCGAAAAATTTTGTGGTTAATGCTGCTAAAAATCATAAAGTGGCAACAGTTGCTATATTAACGGCAGTAGCTGCGGCTGGTATTATTGGTTCTTGTGTTGTTTATAATACACCACTTGCTATTCCTGCTCGTATTGTCAGTGCTCTATGGCAACCTTTACATCATATTGGTCTTGGTGCTCCTCTTCATTCAATTAATAATTTCTTAGTTGGTGTTTTAGGTAATGGAAGCTTTAATAATGTAAGTGGCGTTTGGACAATTGGTTCAAAAGTTGTAAACAATATGAATATGGCGGAAGTTATTTTAGGAAATATGGCAGGTGCTGGCATTTTATATGCTGCGGGACGTGGTATATTTAAAGGCGTAAAAAAAGGCGTTAAATGGATTAAAGGAAAAAGAAAAAAAGAGAAAGAACAAGAAGATAATGAAAATGAATATGCAGATGAAGAAGAATTTTTAAGAACTTTAAGTGATGAAAAATTAGCGGAATTTATTAAGACATTAGAAGAAATCTTAAGTGCTGGTAAAGTTCCAGAAGAGTATAATCAATATAGTATTGAAGAACTTAACGATATATATAACATAGCTTTAGCTGAGCAAGGAGCAAGAGGCATTGTTGACGGAGTATTAAATAATATGACAGAAGAAGAATGCGAGCAAATCCTTAAATATTTAAAAGATAAAATAGAAACATGGGATAAAGAAAACACTCAAAGTATTGGTGTAAAAATTGGCGGTGTTGATTACATGTTTATTGAAAAAGAAAAAGCTATTGAAACATATCAAAAAATAGAAGAAGTATATAATAATAAATTTGGAGGAAGAGCTAGATGAAAAAGGGGCAAATAATAACGCTAGAGGATAATGAGAAATACTTATTATTAATGGATACTATGCAAGAAGGTCATAAATTCTTTTATGCCAATAAACTTACTGATGATGAAAAAACTACAAGTGAATACGAATATTTTGAAGAAACAGTAGAAGATGGCGATACTTATATGGGTATTGTTATGGATGAAGAAATTAAAGAATTTTTACATACTGTCTTTACTACTGACTTATTAGAAACTGCTTTAGATATTGAAAGCGGAAACATTAATCTAGAAGATGATAATCAAGATAATAATCAAGATTAATCATCTTTTTTTTGGAAAAAAAGGAAATAACAGCTAAACGGATAATATATAAAATAGGAGGATTAAAATTATTATGCCAAAAGATATATTATCTGATGTCTGTGGACACCAATTAGATGAGCAACAACAAAATGCCATAAAAAGTAATAATGATTATTTACTGGTTTTAGCAGCAGCGGGTGCTGGCAAAACTTTAACTATTATAGGGAAAATTAGATATTTACTAGAAAAGGAAAATTTAAAAGCTGAAGATATATTGTGTATATCTTTTACAAATGAGGCAACTATATCTTTAAAAGAAAAATTATTAAATACCTATAATTATGATATTGAAGTTTTAACTTTCCATAAGCTGGCTTTAAAAATATTGAGTAATCAAAATAATTTAAATATCGCTAAAGATGATGAATTAAATATAGTAATTAAAATTTTTTTAGATAGTCAAATACTTTGCTATCCTTTTTTAGTAACTAATCTTTTAAAATATTATAAGGTATCTTTTAATAAAAATAATTATTTAAAAAAATATAAACTATTTCAAAAGAAAGATACATATAAAGCTTTAATCAAAACGATAACTACTTTTATAGAATTATTAAAAGCTAATAATCAAAGCGCTAAAGATTTAAAAAAATATATTTATAGCCCTTTAAAAAAAGGGGACAGGAGTCTACTATTTGTTATTTATGCAATTTATTTAGAATATGAAAAAGAACTTATATCTAGAGGTACTGTTGATTTTAATGATATGCTAACTTTGGCAATTAAAAATTTACCAAACTTTAAAACGAATTATAAGTATATTATTGTAGACGAATATCAAGATACTTCGTTTTTACGTTATGAACTTTTAAATAAACTATGTGACAAAGCGAAAGCTAAGTTAATGGTAGTAGGAGATGATTGGCAATCTATTTATCGTTTCAATGGTTGCTCTTTAAAGATATTTTTAGACTTTCCTAAATATTTTCATAATGGGCAAATAATAAAAATAACTCATACTTATCGCAATCCCCAAAGTTTAATTAATATTGCTAGTTTTTTTATTATGAGAAATCCTTATCAATTAAGTAAAGAGTTAATAGCTAATAAAGATTTAACTAATCCTCTAATTTATGTTTATTATAAAAAAATCAAAAAAGATTTTACAGCTCTTGTAACCAAAATTAGCTTAGAAGGTTCTTTGTTTATTTTAGGCAGAAATAATTTTGATATATTTAAATATTTAGATTTAAATATTTTTACCATTGACCAAGATGGTTATATTACTTTTAAGGGTAATAATAGTAATATTAGATTTTTAACAGTTCATAAAGCTAAAGGATTAGAAAGCGATAATGTGATAATTATTAATTTGGAAAACAGTTTTTATGGTTTTCCAAATAAAATGCTAAATGAACCAATTTTAAAATACGTGAGCTTAGATGATGATTATCCTTATGCGGAAGAAAGACGGTTGTTTTATGTTGCTTTAACTAGGAGTCTAAATAGGGTATATTTTTATGTTGATAAGAGTAAGGAAAGTGTATTTGCTAAAGAAATTAAAAAAATCGAAATAAAAAAAAGGAAATTGAAGAAAAATCTATAATATATCTAATAGAAGGATAAAAAATCCTTTGAATATAAAAA
>CANQNZ010000043.1 GCA_947625365.1 uncultured Bacilli bacterium
TACGAAGTAACTATAGAAAATAAATGTGACTCAATAGTGGCATATAATGTAGTATTAAATAAAAGTAAAAGCTCTAATCTAAATGATACTCATGTCAAAGTAACAACAGGGGCAGTACCTAAATTGCTTTCTAATACAGAAACTACATCAACTAATACAAGTAGCGTAGGAAGTAGTTATACAAATGGAACATCAAATATAATAAGTAAAAGCTTTGTAGGACCGAATGAAACAAAGAAAGTAAAGGTAAAAACTTGGATGGATAACGCAACAAATCAAAATGATGGACAAAATAAAACATTCAATTATAAAATCTCGATAGAAACAACAGCAACAAGTCAAACACCAGAACTAGAAAGTGTAAATATCTTAGGAAAAAATTATCCCGTAATAGCCGCCACACCAAACTTTAAACAAGGCTTTCCAAACGATAACACATCAGAAGAAGATAAAAAGAACCTAAGCGGCTTGTACCAATCATACGATGATGACGGTGATACATATTATTTTAGAGGAGCAGTTAAAAATAATTATGTCAGCTTTGCAAATAAGACATGGAGGATATTACGAATAAATGGCGATGGCACAATAAGATTGATACTAAATGATACAACTGATGATTTACCAAATGCTGCATTTAATACAACCGCTTCAGGACATAAATATGTAGGATATACATATGATAATGAATTGCAAGGCGCTTCAACATCATGTACAAATGCTAATCCTTGTAAAAGTACGTATAATGTATCAAGTAACTCATTTACCATGACACCAGATGGAACAAGTAGTACCATTAAATCATACTTAGAAGAATGGTATAGAACAAACTTAAGAGAATATGACTCAAAGATAGCTACTACAACGTTTTGTAATGATACATCATATGGAGAAGGAGAAGAAGATAGCTCACAAGATTTAAACTATAGAGCTAATATAAGAATTCCTTTCGGCAAACCAAGTTTGGAGTGCCCCGACCCGAAACATCAAAACGGAACTTTAAGGGATTACGGAGGAGTATATAAATTAAAAATAGGGCTAATAAACGCCGATGAATTAAATATGGGAGGTTATTCGTATAGTAATTCATTTCCAACTTTAGAAAACTACTTGAGACGAAGTTCAACTTATTGGACTATAACCCCTTACAATGCATATTATAGCGGAGCAATTATATTTGTATCAAATAGATTTGGTAGTGTTAATGCCTATAACGAGGCGGACATAATCAATCCTAATGTAGATGGTACTCAAGAGGTGTTACCAGTTATCAATCTAAAGACTGGTACACTGTCCACTAGCGGAGATGGAACTGAAGGTTCACCATTTAAAATAAATTAGGTATAAACGCGTAAGCGTTTATATAAATTAAGTCAAAGAAAACTTTTTATTGTTACACTTCGTTATATAATAAAATGTATTCCTATTATTATTCTTTGACTAGAAAACACTGGTTTACTCCGGTGTTTTTTCGTTAATGTATTTCTTGACAAACCGTAACTCATCAATTAATATATTTTCTTGCAAGAGGTGAAATGAAAATGGCCAAAACCTATAAATCATTAGCAAATTTATCAGAATTTAAAAATCATTATTTATATGAATATTTACAAGAATGTGAAAAAGAATACCTTGCGGAAATTAATTTTAAAAAGCGTTATCAAAAATATCAAAGTACTCGTTTAAAACATCAAGAAGAAAAAGTATCTCCAAAAAATACTGAAGAAACAACTAGTTTAAATGCAACTACTATTGATATATCAGGATATTATAATAACTTAATGCAAATTAAAACTATAGAAGAGTTAGAAATAATTTTACCTATTAATGCAGCAAATTTAAATGATATTATTTTCTATTTACTTTTAAATATTGCCCAAGAAATAAATGAATATTATGTTTTCTATTTAAGTGAAGAAGATGGGGAATTTAAAGATAGTATTTTAGCTTCGATAAAAGAGTTTAAAGAAAAAGAACAATTATTACAAGAATATTATCAAAGAAAATTACAAGGAGGTATTAAATATGTCCGAAAACAATAATAAAGCTTCTTTACAAAGTATTTCATATCTTTATGAAACTATTAAAGCTTTTTATGAAAATGCCAAGGGAATGGATGTTTCTTTATACAAAGAAACTTGCTTTTCTTTAGCTGCTGATTTTAAAAATTCCTTAAGTAAATTAAAAGACTTAGAAGAAAAACATGAAAATTCTTTAGCTTTAGGTATTAATATTTTATTTTCTTTAATGTATGCAACTAATCAAACATTTAATGCCCTAGAAGCGGCTTTAACAATAAAAAAAGATTATATAGATATATTAATGGAAATTGCCGAAAATAGAACCTTAGGTGAGTTTTTAGCTTATATGCAAGATTTATCAGATGAAAAGTTATTGCAGATTAAACTTAACAGTAAACAGTTAGAAGATAAAGATTTACAACTTTTTAATTTTATTAATTCTCATACTTTAAATAAAACAAAAACGGAAAAATTTTATTCTGCCTTTAAAATTGTTATAAATCCTGAATTAGTCGATTATTTTAATGCTTTTGAAGAACTTCAGTATCGAATTTCTTTTAATAAAAATTTAAATAGTTATTTAAAGAATTTTCAATTTGATTTAAGTCATACTTATAAAACTACTCATTTAACAAATATGAAAAATCTTTTTCAAGAAAGACGTCAATATTTTCTAAAACAAGGTAAAATGTGTGAAAGTGCTTTTGCTAACTTTTTAGAAAAAATAAAAAAGCTTATAACAGAAATAGAAGAAAACTGGAACAAAGAAGATTATTACATAAAAATAGAAGATTATTTGAATAATGAGAATTTTACAGAAAAAATTAAGGTAGACTTATTAACTTTTGTTTTTGAACATAATAAAAAAGTATTTCAAAAGTTATTAGATGAAAATGAAGAAATTAGAAATTCTGATAGTTATATTGTAGAAAAAAGTTTAATAGATAATAATATTCCTCTTCGTTTTCCTTCTACTTTTTATAGCAAAAATAAAAATAAGTTAAAACAAATAGCCGAGATTATAGATTTATTTATTCAAAATAAATGGTTAACTACCTCAGGTGATGGAGTTTTTTACATTCCTTTTATATTAGAAAATACAACCGTAGATAAAGTAAAAAATATTATAAGAATATTTAAAGAAAATTCTTTTAAAAAAGAATATGCTTTTGAACATATGAATATTTTTACTAGTAGTTATGATTATTTTATCCGTAATATAAATTTTAGCCAAAAACAAAAGTTAATAATTCAAGATTTTTATTGTTATCTTTTACAACCAGAAATGCTAATTAGTAGATTTAATTTAGCAAAAGCTTATGGTCTAAATTTAAGAGAAGAAACAAGTGCCGATATGTTTTTAGAAAATGGTGAAGCATTTAATAAAATAGATAAATGTATTGAATTAGGATTAGATGAAAAGGCATTAAGAAGTTCTGATAAAAATATATTTAAAAAGACTTATATTTTAAATGCTTTAAAAATGCCTAAATATGAGTTTATTAATGAAGAAGAAATTAATACTTATCTTGATAAATTAAATCAAGTACCATTAGTAGCTAATGAAGTTTATAATTCGACATTAGATATATCTTTAAATAGTAATGTAACAATTAAAAATACTAATTTAAAACAATTTGATGAAAAATATAAAATGGATGAATATAGATATGTAATAGATGGTATAATTATCTCTCGATTAAAAGTAATAAGATGTTTTAATACATTAGAATATTTTAATCCTGAGGCCGCTTTTAGCGACATACTATTCCAAAGTATAATATATAATAGTTATTTAGATTTAGAAAAGCTAAATAAAATAGCGCAAGAAATTCAAAAAAGTCCAGTGCAACTTTTACAATATTAATTGACGATAAACATAAATTTAAGATAGAATAGAAATAGTTTTCTATTTAAAAGAAAGGATAAAAAATGGTAGATAATAAAATTTCGTATTTAAATCAAATAAAAATAATTGATAACTCTGGGCATCTTTGTTATGCCGCTTTAGCTATATATCGCTTATATCAAGAAAAGATGTCTGATAATGAATTTTTAAATTGTTTATTTAAAATTCCTGTTGATAAGGAAAGTTATTTTAAAATTCTCTTTGATGAAGAGGGCAATTACGAGGTATCTTTAGCAGTCTTAAAAAGCCTTATAGAATTGATAGAGCCAGATAATAAAACGTTGCTTAATTATATTAATAACTTAATTAGTCAGGAAAATATATGCTTTGAAATATTAGAAATTGAAGCAGAAATAGATAAACTTAAAGGGCAAAAACAAAAAATATTAAAAGCTTATCAAGAGGCGAAAAGTGCGACTAGACCAAATCAATTTGATTATCATAGGAATGTTTATAAAGATGCTTTAAGTAAAAATAGAGTAGCTATAGATAATGTTCATTTTAAGAAAATGCTTAAAATAAGAGATTATCATAATCTTGGAGGCGAAAATGACTAAAGATAAACAAATTCAATATATTCAAGAAGTTATTATGTCTATATGTGAAAAGTATAATTATGATATTAATTTTTCTAATAAAGAAAATAGAGACGAGGTTAGCAAAACTTACGAATTTAATAAATTGAATTGGGAAGTTAATTTTAAAGGAAGTAAAGATACTTTTTCCTTAGCAGATGTAATATCTTTGGTTTATCATGTTTTTAAAATATTAGGTTTTAAAAAAGTATTAGTTAATTTAAATAAAGATATTTTGGAAAAAGAAAAAGTTAAGGATTACTTAGATTTATTAGATATAGAATATGATTTTGATATTAAGAAAGATTTAAATAAAGAGCAAATATTTAATATTATTTTAAATTCTCAAGTAAAAATAGGAGAAGCTATATATTTATCAGAAGGTATTAATTATAAATTAGATATTAATAAATTATTAGAAGAAATGTTAAAAGAAGAGATAAATATTCCTTTAAATAATTCTTTAGATATTTTTGTTTGTTATCAGGCCGAAGAAGAAAAGGAGACCGCTTTATATCTTATACAAGATTTAAGATTAAATGGTTTTATTTGTGAAACAGCATATTTGGGTGAGAAAATAGACAATCAATTAAAAAAAGCTAATCAATTAAATAGTAAATATGTTATAATTTTAAATGAAAAAGATATTAAGAATTTTGAAGTTTGTATCAAAGATAATAAAACTAAAGAAGAAAAGAAAATTCAGATTAATGATTTAGTAGATTACTTAGATATGAATATGTAGGAGTAAGTATGAATATTAGTTTTTATAATTTTAAGGGAGATATTATTGCTAAAGAAGAGTTTACTAAAGATACTCTAATGCCTGATGATGCTTGTGGTTTTATCATAAAAAGTGCTGAAGACTTTTTAATGGCAGTTTACCAAGGTATGCGTTTTAATATTAATGAAATTATTGATAAATCTAGTGGTTTAGATAAAATGTTAACTACGGAAAATTATGTTAAGTTATGTAATTATGCCAAAAAAGAAAATATGGCAAACCAAACAATCGATTTTATTATTAATATGCAAGATAGTAAAGAAGGGTTAGAGTTAGCTTGGTATCCAATTCCTTATCAAAGTGGGCTAGAAATAGCTTTTAGTCCTGATATTGAGGAAATCAGACAAGAATATGATAATATTAAAACCGAAGTGTTTAAATTAAAAACTAAGTAGAAAGAAGAATAAAAATGAAAACAGTAAAAATTGAAGCTTTAGAAAATTATTTTGACCAGGAAGTTGTTATCCAAGGTTTTGTGGAAAATATTCGTAATTTACAATACGTTATTTTTATGATTATTAAAGATGAAACAGGTAAAGTGCAAGTAACAATCGAAAAAGAAGGTAATGATAAACTAGTTAAAATTATAGAAGAACTTACTTTAGAAAGTACTGTTAAGATTACGGGAAAATGTTTAAATAGTCCTTCTGTTAAATTAGGAGGAAAAGAGATTATTCCTACAGATATTATAGTAACTAGTCATTCTTTAGAAGAACTACCAATTAATATTAAAGATAAAGATAAAACTTTAAGAGAAACTAGATTAGATTATCGTTTTTTAGATTTAAGAAGAGAAGATAATAATTTACTTTTTAAAATTGAAACTTTATTTGAACATTCTTTAAGAGAATACTGTATTAATCATAATTTTATGGAAATCCATTCTCCTAAAATATCTGCATCAGCAGCTGAAAGTGGAGCAGAGACTTTTAAACTAGATTATTTTGGCCAGCCAGCTTGCCTTTCTCAATCACCGCAATTTTATAAACAAATGGCTATGGCTTCTGCTTTTGGCAAAGTATTTGAAATAGGTCCAGCATTTAGAGCCGAAAATTCTCATACTTCTTATCATGCTACAGAAATTAATATGGCTGATATAGAAATGTCCTTTATTGATAGTTTTGAAGATGTTATGGATATGGAAGAAGCTTGGCTTAAATATGCTTTTCAAAAAGTTTATGATAAATACGGAGAGCAAATAAAAAAACAATTTAAAACTGAGCTTTCTAATCTAGATGTGGACTTTCCTAGAATAACTTTTAAAGAGGCAAAGCAAATCTTGAAAGATGAATATCACTTTGAAGGTGAGAAAAAAGATGACTTTGAGCGTAAAGAAGAAATGCTTTTATGTAAATATGCTAAGAAAAAATATAATAGTGATTTTATATTTGTAACTAAATATCCTTTTAATGCTAGACCTTTTTACCATAATTTAGACGAAGACGGATTAACAAATAGTTATGATTTGTTATATAGAGGAGTGGAAATTACAACAGGTTCGCAGCGAGAACATCGAGTAGATATTTTAATTAAACAAATTAAAGAAAAAGGTATTGACCCTAAATCATTAGAATTTTATACAGAATTTTTTAAATATGGAGTTCCCCCTCACGGTGGCTTTGCAATTGGGATAGCTAGGGTATTAATGCAAATGTTAAATATTGATAACATTAGAGAAGCAACCTTTATCTATAGAGGACCTACTAGATTAAAACCATAATTAAACTAAAGATATAAAAAGGGATTGATAATTTAAAGGAGTTATAAGTTAATGGAAATAGAAAATCAAAGTAATGACGAGTTAAAAGAAAAACTAATTAAGTTTGAAAATAAATTAAAAAAACTTAAACAATCCAAAAAATATCAAAAGTATGAAATCTATGCAAAACAGATGAGCACTATTGCAAGACATCCTTATAGTTTCTATCATCCCTATTTTAGAATGTGGTTTTATGACCATTATCGTTTTAAATATATTGATAAAGTATCTAATCGTCAAGCATATTTGCAAGCTGGTATAGAAACAATTGAAAATGAACTATATACAAGACAATTTATTAGGTGAGGTAAAATGGAAAAATTACAAGAAATGAGACTATGTTTAAATACTTTGCGTAATCTAGAAGAGCAAAAACTATTTCTAGTAATTTTTTATATGGAAAATATAACGGGCTATCGTCCTCAAATTTTAAACGATAATCCTATTTTAGATTATAAATATCAATTTTTTAAATATCATTATTTAGCTGAACTTGCTACATCTGCTGCTTTATATAATGGTTTAATTTATCAAAGCACCTTGCCAGTTTATAGTTTAGAGGGGGTAAAATATGAATTATCAGATAATTTTATATAATGCCATTGATGCTATTTTTGATTTAGAAAGTAATCAAAAATTTAAAACATGCTATAATTTGCAAGTAGCAGGAAATGATATCAATTTGCTTTTATATCCAAGTGATAAAATGTTGTATTTAAAATGGTTAGAAAGATATAAGATGGCTTTATCTGATATAATTGTATGTATTGATTATTATAATGCTAATAAATTAAGGAGGTAATATCATGGAGTACATTCCTACAATAGGTTTAGAACTGCATTGTGAAATGAATACTAGTTCTAAAGTTTTTTCAGCTGGTAAAAATGAATATAACGAAATTCCTAATGTTAATATAGCTCCTTTAGATATGGCCTTTCCAGGGACTTTACCAGTTTTAAATAAAGAAGCTTTACGAAAAGCTTTTAGAATGTCCTTAGCTTTAAATTGCCAAACTCCAGATATTTTACTTTTTGACCGTAAAAATTATTATTATCCTGACCTTCCTAAAGGCTATCAAATAACGCAAATGAAAAAGCCTGTAGGTATAAATGGCTATTTAGATATTGATGTAGAAGGCAAAGAAGAAAGAGTTTTAATTCATGACATTCATCTAGAAGAAGATACGGCCTCACAAGACCATTATGATGATTATTCTGTTTTAGACTATAATCGCTCGGGCGTGCCTTTAGTAGAAATTGTTACCGAACCATGCCTACATTCTTCGGCATCTGTAATCAGTTATTTAGAGACTTTAAGAAATACCTTTAAATATTGTGATATTTCTGATGCTGATACTAAATTAGGACAAATTAGATGTGATGTAAATATTTCTGTATCAACTGATGAAAAGTTGGGTACTAAAGTTGAAATTAAAAATATTAATTCTTTTGCTAATGTGGCTAAAGCTATTGATAGTGAAGTAAATAGACAAATTAATTTACTAAAACAAAATAAAAAAGAAAAGATAATTCAAGAAACTAGAAGATATAATGAAGAGTCTAATCAAACTATTAGTATGCGTAGTAAAGTTGATGCTATAGACTATAAATATTTTGTTGAAGCAAATATACCAAAAATGCAAATATCTAAAGAGTATTTAGATGAAATAAAAAAAGAAATTCCCGTTCTTCCTTATTATCGTTATAAAAAATATATCCAAGATTACCAGCTAACCGAAAAAGAAGCAAATCAATTAATTAAGGATAAAAATATTTCAGATTATTATGAAAAATGTATAGAAATAGGCATAAATCCTAAATTAGCCGTCAATTGGATATGTGTTAATATTTTAACAATATTAAATAAAGAAGATATTTCAATTAAGGAATTTTATTTAACCCCTAATCTTTTAAAACAAATAACTGATAAATTAGAAGATAATACTATATCTTCTAAACAAGCTAAAGAAATATTTAATAAATCTTTAGAAAATAAAAAAGAACCTAAAGAATTTATTTCTACGGAAAATACTCAATTATCCGATGAAAGCAAACTAAGAGAAATAGTTGAAAATATTATCAATAATAACCAAGCACAAGTAGCTGATTATAAAAATGGTCATGACAATTTATTTAAATATTTCGTTGGCCAAGTTATGAAAGAAACAAAAGGAAAAGCTAATCCTGTTATAACTAATCAATTATTAAAAGAATATTTAGATTAACAAAAGGATATAGTTGACTAAATAAATAGAAAAAGTATATAATAAAAATGTAAGTGCTACACATGGCATCTACATTTTTGAGTTAGACACCCACTAAAAGATTACTCTTTTAGTAAGGTGCCTTTTTTAATGCCTGTTATTTTGACTATCCGCAAACTCAGTGACAGACAATTTGTGTTGACAATGACACTCCGGGGGGGGGGTATAATTGAAATAGA
>CANQNZ010000044.1 GCA_947625365.1 uncultured Bacilli bacterium
CCTTTGTTAAAATCGACTACTTTATCATCACCAACATTAATTGTTCCTGACATATAAGTATCACTACCGTTATAAACACCATTTTCCATAGCTGCCATAAATGAAAAGACTTTCATGGTACTTCCTGGTTCATAAGCATAGGAAACTAAAGGACTTATATAACTTTGAATATTTTCTAGAGTATTTAAATTAAAAGTAGGATTAGAAGCAGTAGCTACAATAGCTCCTGTTTTAGCATCAGCTACGGTCATTGTTAGCCATTCTGCTTGATAATTTTTCATAAGTTCATTGATAGAATTTTCAAGTAATATTTGAATATTATTATCAATTGTTAAATAGATATCCTTACCAGATACCGGTTCTTCGATTATAGGATGAGTATTAGGCATTTGATAACCGTTAATATCTTTTTGATACTCTGTATAGCCATCTTTACCCTTTAAAATATCATTATAATATTCTTCTATGCCCATTTCCCCTTTTATTTCTCCATCTTCATCAGCTTTGGCATAACCTATAATATATGGGGCAAAAGCTCCCATTTTATAATATCTTTTAGTTGATGAAATAAAACTAATACCTGGCAGTTCTAATTGCTCTATTTGACTTTTTAAAAGTTCAGTTATTCCTCTTCCTCCTGGACCAAGTTCTACTTGATAAACATCTTTATTTAATAGTTCTAATATTTGCTCTTTACTCATATTAATCAAAGGTGCTAAGGCTTCTGCTGTTTTTTCTTTATCTACAACGTGTTGAGGATTATTCTCATCCGTCGTTCTTTTTTCTGATAAGTAAGCTATAACTGTATAAGAGTTTACACTTTGCGCTAAGATTTCTCCATTAGTATCATAAATTGTCCCTCTTGTAGCATATAAAGTTTCCTTAGCTGTATTACGATTATTAGCAAAAGTCGTTAAATTAATTCCATCGACTTTTTTACTAGTTGCTATATATACAGCCCGATAAATGATTAAAATAAATAAAAGAACAATACCTAAAATAAAAAACTTATTTATTTTAATTGTATTGTTCTTTTTTCTTTTCATATGTATCTCCTTTGAAAGCTAATCAGTAATCACTTTAATATTATCATTATTATATGACAAACCTTGTTCAGTTGCAACTTGTTGTAATTTATCTAAAGAAGCAAGTTCATTTATTTTCATATTTAAGCTTTCATTAATCCCAGTTTGAGTTTCAATTTTCTCTTTAACTTGTTCTAACTCAATATTAGTTTGGGAAAGCATAGCTTTAGTAAAAACACTTATTAAAGGGGTTGCTATAAGTAAAAGACCAAAAAGAAAATAAATAATCTTTTCTCCTTTAAATAATTTAATTTTTTTACCCTTAGCTTTGCTCATATTCTACACCCTTTCAATAACTCTTAATTTAGCACTTTTACTACGTGAATTTGCTTCTAATTCTTCATTTGTTGGTAATATTGGTTTTTTATTAATTATTTTAATTAATGGTTTATAATCATCTGGTATTTGAGGTAAACCTTTAACTAAATCATTAACTTCACTATAATCTTTAAACATTCTTTTTACTATTCTATCCTCTAAAGAATGAAAAGTAATAACACATATCCTTCCTCCTGGTTTCAACATAGAAATAGCATCTGGTAACACTTCTTTTAAAGCAGTAAGCTCACCATTAACTTCTATCCTTATAGCTTGAAAAATTTTTCTTTCTGGATGGTTTTTATAAAAGTAATTAGCTCCTACTGCCTGTTTAATAAGTTCAACTAGTTGCAAAGTAGTAGATATTTTTTTACTTTTTCGTTCTTCGATGATTTTTTTAGCTATTGCTTTAGATAATTTTTCTTCCCCATAAGAGAAAAATATTTTTTCTAAGTCTTCTGGCAAATAGTTATTAACTACATCATAGGCTGTTAGCTTTTGACTTTGGTCCATGCGCATGTCTAATTGAGCATCACTCATAAAACTAAAGCCGCGCTTTTCATTATCAATCTGTGGACTAGAAAACCCTAAATCAAATATTATACCATCTACTAATTTAACATTTTCTTTTTCAAGCACTTTTTTCATATGTTTAAAATTAGAATGAAAGATTTTGTAATTTTTGCCGATTTCTGATAATACTTTATCAGAATGTTTAATTGCTTCTATATCAGCATCAAAGGCGAATAAGAAGCCCCTTTTTATTTTTTTTAATATTTCTTTACTATGTCCTGCATATCCCATTGTGGCATCGATATATAGGCCATCTTCTTTAATATTTAAATTTTCAATTGTCTCTTTTAATAGAACGCTATAATGTAACATTATAAATCAACTTCCATAAAAAGATTTTCTGCAATGTCTTCCAATTTCTCCGCATTAACATTTAAAAATTCATCCCAAGAAGCTTTATCCCAAATTTCTATTCTATCGTTGGCGCCGATTATAACGCATTCTTTAGTTAAACCGGCGTGACCAACGAGTGGGGAGGCTATGTTAATGCGACCTTGACGGTCGACTTCAATTAAAGCAGCACCAGAAAAGAAGGACCTAATAAAGATACGAGCATCTTTTTTTGTAAATGGTAAAGTGTTTAACTTTTTAACTATTTTATCCCAGTCTTCTTGGGAATAAATGTATAAACACTTTTCAATTCCACGGGTTATGATAAATTTATTCCCTAAAGTTTCGCGAAACTTGGCAGGTATTATCAAACGGCCTTTTTCATCAATATTATGATGATATTCACCCATGAACATTTAAATCCCCCACTTTCTTCCACAATGTACCACTGCTTAACTAAATAATACCCTAAACTAGCAATTTTGTAAATAAACTTTAATTTTTTTTTCATAATTTTTCAATATTTGACATTTTTTTGTCAAATAAAAAACTTAAGCTTGCTTGCCTAAGTTATTACTGTTTAAAACTAATGCATAATTTAATTGGTCTTCATCTAATCCTGTATTTTCTAAAGTGTCTTTATAATATTTTTCATAAGTTAATGACATTAATTCATTAATAGCTTTTTGATGTTCTTCTAAATCAGCATATTCTCCAAAAGTAGCATTTTGAGTTTTTAAAAATTCTTTTTGCTTTGCAAATAACTTTTTCGTATTTTCTAATAAAGATAATTTTTTATTTAAATATAAAATCTGACAACGTATATCTCTATGTTTGATATATGGAACATTAGGATGAAGAGCTTTATTTAAAAATTCGTTTGCAGTTTTAGGAACACATGAAGTATCAAAGGCTAAATCATTAACAGTTACTTCTTTGTCAATTATTTGATTTTTACTTAATTTGTAGTAAATAATCATTTTAGCTTGACTTAAATTATAACAATAAGCATCTTCATTTTCAGGGCAAAAATCAAACTCAAAATGCCCATCAGAAATAATACCTACTCCTTCACTACCCGTAACAAAGCAATCCCCCTCAATATCAAGATTTTCACTAGGTAATAAGTTAAAATATCTAAAGTTTTCTAAAAGATAATGCAAATTTTCTTGATACTTAACCATATCTGATTTATGATTTTTTAGATAATTTAAAAAGTCAATAATATTTTCTATTTGGCTCTTATTCATAAATAATATAAGATTTTTTAAAATGCCATATTCATCTAATAATTCTAGTAATTCTAGATTTTTTATTTGCATTAAAATATCCATGTGAACATCACTAATTAAAGCTAGCTGCTTTTTATGAATAAAATCTTGAACTTTAGTTGATATATTGCTAGATTTAGCTTGTAAGTATTTATAAAACCAAGCTTTATTAACCTTATCTTTCATTTGATTAATTGTTTCTAAAACTGAAATTAAATTAAATAGGTCAACTTCTTCTTCATTTAGCATAGTTACTATATCATAAGCAGCTTTAGTATTTATTAACATAATTTTCCTCCTTATTAATTGATATTATTCTATATCATAAAATAAATTATAGCAAGAAAAAATGCTTAACTAGCATCTAATTCTTTTATTTTAAGAAGGAAATCTTTGCTTTTTAAATAAAGGCCTGTATATCGGTCATAATAACGATTTAAAAAGTCATTAATTTCTCTTTTGGTTTCTTCTTTTATTTTTAAATCAGTTATATTTTTTATATCTACAAAATAATACATACGTAACATTTTTATTGTATTAGGTTTAACAATAAATTGATTAGTTAAACAATTTTTACAAACATAACCTCCAATATCCCCATCGATAGTCACTATATCATGCGTACTTCCACATTTATTACAAGAATTTAAATTTAGAGAAACTCCTAGATAATCTAACATTTTTATCTCTAAGATATTAGTTAAAATCGCGGGGTCTAAACCTTGATTAAGTTTTAATATGGTATTAATAAAGATATTATAAACACTAGGATTAAACTCTTGTTTAACTACTTGCATAACAAGTTCGGTAAGATAAGTAGTATAACTAATTAAAGTTAAATCCGTCTTTATATTACTTAAATCATCAATAATATCTACACTTAATAATGAAGATAGTCTATCTTCTTTATAGTTTATGTGAAATTTTCCATAATTAAATCGAGTAGTTACAGCGCGCAAAGGGCTTTTAAGACTTTTTGCTCCTTTCGCAATCATGCCAACAATTCCATATTCCTGAGTATAAACATTTATAATTTTACTTGTTTCTTTATAAGGAATTTCTTTAACTATAAAGCCTTCCACCATCTTTTGCATACTTTCACTACTTCTTTTCTATTTGTTTTTTTTATATTCTAAATAATATTCAATTTTGCCAGTTTTTTTAAACATTTCCCAGGCTTCTTTTTTATTCATAATTAAACAACCCTTTCCTCTCTGTTTATATCATGGGCTCTTTAATTAATTTTTATTCAAAATCTTTAAATCCTAATTCTTTAATATATCTTTCCTTATCTTTCCAATTAGGTATTACTTTAACAAATAATTCTAAATAAACTTGTTTGCCTAAAAGGTCTTCAATGTCTTTACGGGCTTTAATTCCTATTGTTTTAAGCATTTGCCCATTTTTGCCAATAATAATCTTTTTTAATGACTCTCTATCGACAATAATATCTACAGCAATCTCAGCAATTTTGGAATTTTCTTTAAAAGACGTGGTAAGACAAGTTACACTATGAGGAACTTCTTCTTCTGTTAGCATAAGTATTTTTTCACGCACATATTCGCTAGCAATAAAACTTAAAGAATTACTTGTTAAATAGTCATCTTCAAAATATTTAGTATTATCGTGTAAATATTTTAAAATTACTTCTATTAATCTATTAGTATTATCCTTCTTCAAAGCGGAAATAGGCACAATTTCCGCAAAGGGATATTCATCTTTATATTCATTTATTTTATACATAATTTGTTCATTAGATATTTTATCTATTTTATTTAAAACTAAAATAACGGGAATATCTGTCTGTTTTAAAGTATTCATTACATACTTGTCACCTTTACCTAAATATTCACTAGCATCAACTAAAAATAAAATAACATCTACATCTTTGGCTAAAGCCAGAGCCTGCTTATTTAATACTTTTCCTAGTTTATTTATTGGTTTATGTATGCCCGGGGTATCAACAAAAACAATTTGGGCATTTTTCGTATTGTAAACACCTTCAATTATATTTCGCGTAGTCTGAGGTTTATTAGAAGTTATAGCAATTTTAGCATTAATAAGCGAATTTAAAAGAGTACTTTTACCCACATTAGGTCGTCCTATTAAACTAACAAATCCACTTTTCATAACTTCACCTTCACTTCTTAAAATATTTTATCATAGTTTAATATTTTTGAAAATTAAAAAAAGACTTAAAGTCTTAAATTAAATGAAACAAATGCATAATTTTTGGAACAAAAATAATTATACCAATCACTGCAGTTATCATTGAGAAAACAAAAGTCGCAGCCGAACCACAATCTTTGGCAATTTTAGCTAAAGGATTATATTCTAGAGTAATTAAATCAATAGTAGCTTCAATGGCAGTATTAATTAACTCGGATGCTAAAACTACTCCTAAAGCAATACATAATACAGCCCATTCCATATGACTAATTTTAAAAGCAAAACCCAAAATTATTCCTAAAACCGTAGCAATAAAATGAATTAATAAACTTTGCTCATTTTTATAAGCATATTTTAAACCATCTATGGAATATTTAAAACTTTTTAAAAATCTTTTAAAGCCTTTCTTTTTAATATCATTTCGGGATATTTGCGTCATTTAAAATCAACTCCTGTAAATTAAACATAATTTTTTCTTCTTCTTTTTCCATATGATCATATCCTAAAAGATGTAACATACCATGAAGTGCTAAAAACGAAAGTTCTCTTTTTTCGCTATGCCCATATTCTTTAGCTTGCCTTATCATTGTTGGAATAGATATATATATTTCCCCTAATAGACGTTCACTATTATACATTATTTGGCCATTATCTTCAAATGCAAAAGAAATAACATCGGTGACTTTATCTATCTGACGATATTCTTTATTTATTTGGCGAATAAAATTATCATCACAAAAGGTTATTTCAAAAGTTACATTATCTACTTTAAGACGTTTAAGTCCGAGTTTTAAAACATCTATTAAATAATCATAATTAGAATACTTATATTCTTCATTTATTGTAATATTTATCAAAATAACCACCCTATACCTTTATATCTAAACGTTAAATACGCTATTATCAAAATAAGAATTATACACACAATATTATAAAATATATCTTTTCGGAAAATGCCTGGCAAATGTTTTTTTATAGCGTTTAGGCCGATATAAAGTAGAAAACCACAAATACCTCCTGCTATATTTAAAAGAACATCATCAATATCAAAGGCTCGCCCTATTTGCAATTGCACCAGTTCAATAGTTAAAGAAGCAATGGCTGTCAATATGAAGATATGACTTACTTTACTTGCTTTAATATAATGAGATACAAAATAACCAAAAGGTAAAAACATTACTAAATTACCAATAACATTGTATTTAAATAACTCGCTTTTTAAATCGTATCTTAATATTTCTTTAAATGGAATTAAATTAACTCCACTACCACCTAAATCACGATTTGTAACAAGTTCGAATAACATCAAAACATAAATGATAAAAAATAAGGTTATAAATTCTTTATAAAAAACAAATTTCTCATGATTAATATATAAGTAAGCAATTCTAACAGATATAATAATAACTAGGAATATCGTTAGCATTGGCCAAATACTATTTAATGTCTTTAAAACGGTATTTTCAATCATATTATACCTCTATTCTAAGAAGATTCTTGTTCTAATTGGGGTACATAATTTACTTGTTTGCCTATCTGTTTTTCTACAGACACAAAAACCTCTATCTTCATTTTACTATTTTTTACGTCTTTATTCAAAACTTTTTGGGTGATTATACGTTCCTTGTCATTTAATTGCATTTTTACTTTACTTAAAGCTTGGGATAAGGCTTCTTTTTCGGCTTGCTCTAAATTATATTTTTTATTTTTGATTTTAACTTCATATTCCGTTTGTTTATAAAAAGTAAATGGTCCAACCTTAAATAGCTTTTTATTTTTAATGATAGAATTTTTAAAACGATTTTTTAATAAAATCTTTTTTTCTTTACCAGTATCTATCATAAAATTCCATCTTTTTTCGCCAGTTTTTTGTTTTTCTTTATAATTTAGTGGCAAGCTTACGTTTGCTGTAAGCCAGATTTCCGCATAGACTTCACCAGTGGCACAAACGCGATTTTTAACCTCATCTTCCGCTGTTTTAATATCCCCAGCGATTATAATATCTCCCTTACTTACATAATCACCGGTTGTTTTAATATTCATTCCCTGTTTATTAATAATTTTAGTTATAATTCCACTTTTTTGGGCAACGATATTACATAAATTATTATTATCTTTAATTTTCGTAATTATTCTCTGCTCTATTCTTACTTTATAAGTCATACCAACATTTTCAATTTCTATCCATTCTAATTTATCTGGATATTTATCTAATATTTTTTGTTTAATCTCTTGTAATTGTTTATAGCTTTTCTTAAAAGTTAAGCTTTTAACATGATAATACTCTAATTCTTCTTTTACTAATTGTCTAATATCTTTGTCAGAGTGAATTACATCAACTTTAACGATAATATTTTGGCTAATTGCTAAAAGAAAAAGACCTAAAACTAGACAAGATAAAAATATTTTATTCCGAATAATAAAAGGCCTAATTTTATAAATACCTTCATGATTTTTTATTTTGATTTTATAATCTTTAAAATTAGCAGATATTTTTTCAATATTATCATAATCAGTTATAAATGATATTTTATCTTCTTTTAAATATTTAACATTATTAATATTAATGTGCAAACGATAAAGATTGATTAAAAAATGATTTAAAAAAGGGCCAGTTACTTCAACTTCAACTTTATGGGTTTTGATATGATTAATTATATTTAACATTTAGTCACTTTTTCAATTTCGCCCTCTATTAGTATTTCTTTTTCCATCATTTTAATAATACTTAAATTTTGTCCATTTATTAATAATTTAAATTTTTCTAATTTTAAATTAATTTCCGTCTCGGAAAAATGAAGCAAATCTAAATAATTAAAAACATAAATATACTTGTCAAAAATACTAATAAAATAATCTTTATCGTAGAGAAATGATTTTATATTTTCCATAATTTTCAAAATATAATCACCCTATCAAATCTTATGAAAAAAAGATACTTTTCAGTATCTTATTTAGTTAACTTTTCTTTTATTTTTTTACTAACTTCACTCATATCGGCGCGTGGACCAATTATAGGACTTATCTTTTTCATAACTGCACCCATATCTTTAATACTAGTTGGGGCAAGTTCTGCAAAGACTTCATCAATAATTTTATTAATCTCTTCTTCGCTTAGTTGCTCTGGTAAGTAAAGATTTAATATAGCAATTTCTTTATCTAAGTTTTCGGCTAAATCTAGGCGATTATATTTTGTATACTCATCACGAGATGCTACTCTGACCTTTACCTGTTTTTTGATAACTCCTAAAATCTCATCATCAGTTAGCTCACTTTTTTTATTAATTTGTTCGGCTTGTAAACTTGATTTTAACATTCGCAGAACTGATAATTTGAATTTGTCACCAGTTTTCATCGCTTCTTTTAAATCATTGTTAATTTGCTCAAGCATATTCTCACCTTAATCTCTTCTTTTATTTTTTTTACGAGAATTTTTAATATTTTCTTTTAACTCTTCCCTTTTTACAATGCCTGGTTTTTTATAAAATTTTCTTTTCTTAATTTCTGAAGGGACACCACTTCTTGCAACTTTAGCTTTAAATTTTTTCAAAGCTCCATCAATATTACCGTCTTTTACGCTAACTTTTGTCATATCTTTTCCCTCCCTTCATTACTAAATGTATTATAACACTCTTAATAGGCTTAAGCAAGAAACTTTTAAGGAGAAATTGATTTTTGTCAAGACATAGTGACCAAAAATTGCAAAAGAAGACAATCGTCTACCAAGGCGATTTTTTAGTTTCG
>CANQNZ010000045.1 GCA_947625365.1 uncultured Bacilli bacterium
AACTCTTAATTCCTTATAAACAAAGGGATTGAGAGTTTTTGCTTTCTAAAAACTGTCAAAGTCAGGATTATAGCAAAAAAATACCATTTATTAAATGGTAAATTTAGCCTCTCTTTTAAATAAAAGTTAATGGGTCTCTTTTTACTCCCCCTGATACCTCATAACAATCATTTATTACAAAGAATGCTTCAGGGTCAATTTCTAAAACTGCTTCTTTAAAAAGATAATAATCTTTCGTAGCTACAACACACATTAACATCTTATTTTTTTTATGAGTAAATCCTCCTGTTGTTTCAATCACTGTAACTCCTGTATTTAACTTTTCAATTATTAATTCACGTACTTTAGATAACTCTTTAGTATGAATAAAAAATTGTTTACTTTGAGAAATACCCAAAAGAATTTTATCAACTACAGTACTTTCAATATACACAATAATGATTGCATAAACAACATTATTTATTCCAAATATTGCTCCCCCAAATAAAATAATAATCAAATTACTAATGAATATTGCTTTACCCATAGGAATTTTAGCATACTTATTAATTATTTGCACAATCGTATCATTTCCCCCAGTAGAATAACCTACTTTATAAATAATTCCACTAGCAAAACCCATTATTAAACTAGCTACTAAAACTTCAATAATAATATTATCTAAAACATAATGAGAAGTAAGATAAGTAGCTAAAGGCGAAGTAATACTAACCATTATTGGATATAAAATAGCGCCTAAAGAGCTTTTAAGACTCTCCTTTGTTCCTAGTGTAAAAAAGCTAATTGCTAAAATTATAAAAGTAAAAAGATAAATAAAGAAAGACGCATCTAGGCCTAATAATCTTTGACAAATAATAGAAAGACCAGTTACACCACCGGTAACTAAATTATTTGTTTTTAAATACATATTATAAGCTAGTCCTAATAAAAAAGTACCAATAATTAAAACCATAATTCTCGGTATACGATTTTTGGCTTTTACAGCTTCAATTATTTTTCCCGCGTTAAAAAACATTATTATCACCATAAATAATTATACTATAATATTTTCATTTTGCATATAAATTAAACGAGGTGATAATTAAAAATGAACGGTAATTTTTATCAAAATCCGACATTTCCTACAGCAACTAATCCCAATATAACAACTAACCCTAATCCCATTGCCAATAACTATCAAGCAAATATAGAAAGCGTGAGTCAAAATAGTTTACCAATGGAACAAAGTTATATTGAAAACATCTTAAGATTAAACAAAGGTAAAAGAGTAAGAGCATTTTTCTCTTTTCCAGACTCTAATGAATGGAAAGATAAAATCTTTACAGGAATAGTAGAAGAAGCTGGCAGGGACCATTTAATCTTAAGTGACCCCGCTACAGGTAATTGGTATTTACTACTTATGATTTATTTAAACTATGTAGAATTTGATGAACGTATTAATTACTCTCATTCTTATTCTGAAAAAACGTTTTAGAAAAGCCAAAAAGGAAATTACTTTTTATATTTAAGTAAATCTGGATTTATTTTCTTCCATTTACTTACAAAGTAATTTCCTTTTTCTAATATTAATTTATCATGAGCACTACTACCTGCCCCTGTAGTTTGATGAGGTAGATGGCCTACCCCCAAATGAGCAGAGTAATAAATCTCTTTTCCACTATTACGTACTTTTAAAGCTAGGTCGGTATCTTCATAACAAGTTGGGTCATATGCTTCATCAAAGCCTTCTATTTCATTAAATAACTTCTTAGAAATTAAAAATCCACAAGTAGCTAAATAACCGATATCACATCTTGCTTGTATTAACGGTGGCATATAACGATAATCATAATTATCGACAAACCGATAAGAATGGCCATAATCATTAAACCAACCTGCTCCCCAAGCAATAGCTCCAACATTATGAGCTGTTAAATAAATATCTATATAATTATCTAACCAATATTTATGTAATACCCACTCATCACTATCTAAGAAAACAATATAATCTTTTGAAGCATTTTTAACTCCTAAATTACGCCCAGAAGAACAGCCATTTTTTGTATTAGCTACTATTTTTACACTAGCTTCTTTTTTATAAGTCTTTAAAAGTTTTTCATAAGAACCATCACTACTTTGATTATCAACGACAATAATTTCGTAATTATATCTTTCCTTATTTTTTAGTAAAGTATCCACACATCTAAAAATTACATTGGCATTATTGTGATTTAAAACAACTACAGAAATATTATCATAGAATTTAGCTGGACACTTTTTCATACCCTTAAAAGATAAATTTTCTAAAATAGTAAGACATCTAGTATACCAATTGTTTTGTTTAATAAAATCATCAGCTAATTCTATATCAACTTTTTTCTTATTATTTAATATTTTTTGCCACTGCTCATAGCTACTACCCGTATAAAGATTAGGATAGCCAATAATATCTGGTAAAGGCGTTGCTATTATTTTTTTATGCATAGCTATATATTCAAATAATTTTAAAGGAGAAACATACTTACCTATATTATCTGTTTTAAAAGGAAGAATAGCATAATCAACATAAGCTAAATAACTAGGCAAATCAGTTTGCTGTTTTAAACCTAAAAAGCAAATATTTTCAGGCATATCACTTTTATCAACAGAACTAGCATCGCCTATTAAATTAATTCTAATATCTGGATTTTTTAAAGCTAAATTAGTAAGTAATTCCCAGTCAAACCAATCTCCCCATAAAGAGCCATAGTATAATAATGTTTTACTTCCTATATTTAAATCCTTAGGCATTTCATAGTTTTTATGGGGATTAAATAGCTCATCATCAACAGCATTAGGAATATATATTACCTTCTTTTTAAGCTCAAAACGATTTAAATAAACTTTTAATTGCTCTACTAAAGGAATAGCCGTTCCTGTTAATAAATCCGCATTTTCTAATATTAACTTCAACGTATCTGCATCAAATACTTGATTACCTAAATGGCTTTCCCAATTATCTATATTTTCATAAACAATTTTAACTTCTTTATTTTTTAACATTAGTACGTAATCTTTAAACTCTTTATATGGCGCTTCAAAAATAGCTATATCATTTTTACTAGCATACTTTTCTAAATCTTGAACAGCCACATTTTGAATTGATTTATGCATTACGCACGTAATTTCTAATTTAAATTTTTTTACTTCACTAGAGTCAAAAGCAAATACATAAAATACTTTATACCCTAACTTATTATAAATTCTTGCTAACCATGCACTTCGTTGCCCTCCCCCAATATCATAAAAAGGTACAGTACCAAAAATGAAAACATTACCTTTAGTCTTAGGAACAACATAATCCTTTTCTTCTTCCTTTAAAGGTTCATAGTCAAATTCAATAGGTCTACTTTTTAACTTCATAGCTCGATACTTAACATTATTATATAACCAGTTAATTGTTTTCCCTGTTCCATGTAATTTTTGATAATCTCTTATTTTTTGTAATTTGCTCATATATTGACCTCCTTGTTTAAGGTATAAATATTATATCATGAAATTAAAATTCGACAAAAATTAAATGACAAGGTTTAGACTTTGTTATTTTTAAAGTATATAATTTTAATTTTTTAAAGTTGTAATTGGTACTACATAAATACCATCTTCTCTTAAATAAGCGTACGTACCGGCCGTAATAATCATTAAAAAAGAAGGATTATTAATGCTTTCAACATCTACTACTTTAGTTATCTTTTTTAAATTAGTCGCAGCTTCTTCAATGGCTTCTTCCGAGCCTATTTTTATTTCAACTGCACCCCAGCGTCCATCTTTTAAATGAATTATGGCGTCACATTCTAAATTTGATTTATCACGATAAAATAAAACGTCTCCATCTAAACTGTCCGCATATATTTTTAAATCTCTTAAGCAAAGCGATTCAAAAATAAAACCGAAGGTGAGGAAATCCTTTAATAAGTCTTTATCAGTTGCATGTAACGCTGCAACAGCTAATGATGGGTCAATGAAATTTCTTTTTGCACTAGTTCTAATTTCTGTTTTACTTCTAAGCTTAGGACACCAAGCCACAACATTATCAATAACATATAATTTAGTCAAAGCACTTACATAATCTGATATAGTTTTAATAGATATCTCCGAGTCATTATATAAAGTATCTTTTTTTATAGTCTCCAGATTAGCAGAAGTACAAATATTTCTTGCTAAACTCCTTAATATACTTTGCATCCTAATAGGATTACGTTCTTTTTCATCCACAGCATTAATATCGTTATGAACTACAGCCTCTAAATAATCTCGAGCAATAATAATTGCCTTTTCTTTCGGTATTTTTAAAACTTCTGGCCAGCCGCCACGAGCACAAAGAAACGCAATATCTTCTAACTGCTTGTCAGAAATTCCCTTAATATTTTTTTTGCCATTAAATATATCTTTTAATGAAACCTCTCCTGTTGAGTCTTGTGACTCATATAAACTCATAGGTCGCATCAGCAAACGGACAATTCGTCCTGTCCCTGTGTGATTTACTTTTTTATCAATTGGATTAACTGACCCTGTTAAAATATATTGATTTTTCAATCCCGTATTATCAACATCGTAACGAATAGCATCCCATAGTAAAGGGGCATCCTGCCATTCATCTATTAGACGCGGTTTTTCCCCTTCTAGTAAAAAATCAGGTCTATTTTTAGCAATTTCCAAATTGTTTTGACGAGTCTTAGGATTTTGTAACTCTAAAACACTTTTAGCATATTGTTTAGCAGTTGTAGATTTCCCACACCATTTAGGACCTACTATTAAAACTGCACCATATATTTTCATACGTTCCTTTAAAATATCATCAATTATTCTAGGTAGATATTGCATAAACACCAACTCTCTTTTTCTAATAATATCACACTTTATTAAAAAAATCTATATAACTTCCGAGTTTGGCACATTTTTACTTCCGGGTTTGGCTTGCTTTTACTTCCGAGTTTGGCACTATCAATTAATTTTCATCCTGATAAAATATTCCTAAAACAATAAATTGCATTAACCTAATTACCCCTTTAAACCTTCTAGGTTCAATTATCATTCGGTATAACCACTCTATTTTTAACTTTTGAACTACTTTAGGAGCTCGTTTTAAATTACCGCTAATAACATCAAAACTTCCCCCCACCGGAATAAATGCCTTAACGCTCTTTAACTTATCCATATTTTCTAAAATAAAATCTTCCTGCAAAGGGCTGCCTAAAGCCACAAATAAAATCTCTGGCTTACACTTATTTATTTGCTTTATGACTTCTTCCTTTTTTTCATAACCATGACAAGTTCCTACAATATTAATACCAGAATACTTTTCTTCTAATACTTCTTTAGCCTTTAAAGCAACATCTTTCTTAGCCCCATATAAGAATATTCTGTTTTTATTTGGACAAGACTTCCTACAAACATCTAACATCAAATCAATACCAGCTATTCTTTTTCTTATATTGCCTCCCTTTAATTTAGAAAGCAAAACTACTCCTTCTCCATCCGGAATTTGAATTAATTGCTTATTAAATAATTCTTTTTTCCTATTATCTTTATAATGGTCTAAAATAATAAATGGATTAATATTAACAACAAATAACTTCTTATCTAAATTATTAAAAATACTTTCTACTATTGCACTTTTATCTGCACAACTAACCTCAAAACCTAATATCTTTTCTTTTACGCCTTTTCTTTTTTTAACCCTTACTTCATTAATTAAAATAGTTAATATAAAGGCAAGAGGAATAATAATACTAATCGAGTTTAGCAAATTACCACTAAAATAGGCAGCAACTAGTACCACAAAACTTCCCATCAACAAAGCAATATTCTTTTCATTAAATTTATTTTTTAAATCAAATAACATTTTAATACCAATATAAATCAAAGCAATAAAATAAAAACCTAAAAATAATACACATCCTATAATACCAATAGAATAAAATTGCATTACAAAATCTTTTTCAATATTAAATATATTCATAGTTCTGGTATATGTTATGCCCAAAAGATTGTCTAAAAAATTATCATTAACCTGTTTAACTCTTTGAATAATCCTAAGCTCCACAAAGCGCGCATTACCTGTTAAAGTTACATCATTTTTTAAAATATCTTCCCAGAATTTCTTATCGTATTTATAAGGATAGGCTTTTAAAGGAAATAAACTATCTATTTCTTTTTCTTCTAACCTTTGGGTAAATACATTATCATCTTTCTTATATTCTTCATAAGAATAACCTCTATTATCCTTACTAACAAATTCAATAGGTCTTCCCTCATAAATTGCTTCATAATAAACATTACGCATAGATAAAGGCGTATAAGGAATAATCATAAAAAGACCTATTATTAAAAAAACATTAAATAAATAAAATGATATATTTATTCTCTTTTTAATATTTATTATAAAATAAATAACTGATATTGCCACTAATTCTAAAATAGTCCCATATACAGAAAGACGATTACCAATCATTAACATACTTAAAACTAAAAGCCCTGTAAGTAAATAATCAGATATTTTTTTCTCTTTAAAAGTTTCATAGCAAATAATTGGTAAATATAATAAAAATAATGCCACAATTTGATTAGTCATATGAAAAAAGCCTTTAGATGAACCAGCAATAAAATCATATTGTTCTAATCTAAACCATTTATAAATTGGAATAGTAGTATGATTAAAATTATAAGCAGTATAAGATAAACTTAATACATCAGCTAAAACAATACTTAAGCTCATAAATAAAACAATTATTTTTAAATAATTTCTTATATCTTTATATCTAATATTTAATTTATAAACAATATAAAAAAGTAAAACATTACTAAGCATTTTATAAAAATATAAACACTCACTTATAAAACTATAATCAAAATTATTAGGAACAAAAGATTTAAAATTTAAAGCATTTAAATGATGAGCCATAATATATAGAAAAATAATAATTCCATATATAATAAAATATTTTTTCTCTTTAAAATTACCTTGATTAATTATCACAATAATAAACATAATAGAGATAAATAAAGCTCTAATTAAAGTAGAAATTGAATTATAAAATACATGTAAATCTAAAAGTATTGATAAAGCAAAAAAACTTAGTAAAACATTTATTAAAACTTTATTATTAATCTTTATTTTCATAAGTTATCCCTCAAAAAGATTATATCATCATTTTCGGTAAGTTTGATATTTTTTCTGGGCTTTAACACACTCTTTAAAATATTTCTTGGGAGGTACTATTAAAGGATTACGATTTAAACAAATATCTTCAAGAGTTCTATCTAAGACATTTCCATAGTTATAAAGGGCTTTTTGATTAAAATAAGAACCATCGGCTTCTGTTACAATACCTTCTGTATTAATAGTTACAACTGGGCCAATATTTAAAAGACCATTTTCTCTATCTTCTTTTAAATCATTACCAGCATAAGACATAACATAAGGCATCGGACGCAAAGGAATAGTTTCTTTAGCGCTTAAATTTGTCGCATTACCTTCATTAAATAATTTTTTATTTAAGCCAACATATTCTAAAAAATGTCCACTTTTTTGATACTTTTGACAATTTTCCCAAAATAATTTTTCTAATCCTAACCTTCTAAGTTCCGCAAGATGAAACTTATCATAAGAAATCATTAGCGCTGGCTCATAGCATTTTTTATTTACCTTTTCTAAATACTTTTTAAAACAATCTAATAGCTTAATAAAATCTTGATTATA
Organism: uncultured Bacilli bacterium; assembly: GCA_947625365.1. Lineage (GTDB taxonomy): Bacteria > Bacillota_I > Bacilli_A > RF39 > UBA660 > HGM10766. The sequence goes on from CANQNZ010000045.1 coordinate 7,721, forward strand.
AATACTTCCATTAATTGTAATAGCTAACTTTTCTAAAATTATTTTCTTTTTTATTATGTAATTATATAATTTTTCTAATCTTTCTAAAGCTAAAGTTACTTCTCCTCCACAAACATTTAAACAAGAAGTCCCAATAATATTATCTAAAGTTGCTTCCATAACTTCATCTGACATCTCTTTATTAGTGCAATTTCCTCTAAGACACATCGCACAATTAAAATTACATTTTTCGGTAATTATTAAGCCTAAATTTTGTAAAAAAACCTTTCTCATAAATCCCCCATAAAAAACTTTTATAATATAGCAAGAAAAAATTACTTTTTAGAAGTAATATTTTTCTTATGATGGTCGAATAAAATATCCGTTTTTAAAACAAAGAATAGAAGCAATATCATAAGTAATAAATAAATTAATATAGCAATTTGATTATCACCTAAAACATAGAATATTGATACTATAGAAAAGACAATATTTATACCATAAATTATTAAAATAGTTTTTCTTTGGGTGAATTTCATTTTTAAAAGTTGATGATGGAAATGTTCCTTATCAGCTTTCATTATTCCTTCCCCTTTAATTAATCTTCTTAAAATAGCTAAAGCTACATCAAATATAGGAATAGCTAAAATACATAATGGTACAATTAAAGAAGTTATTGTTGTTCCTTTGAACCCAAGTAAAGAAATAATTGCTATAATAAACCCCAAAAATTGACTACCGCTATCACCCATAAATATAGAAGCTGGAGGAAAGTTATAAGCTAAAAAGCCCATAGTTGAACCAAACATAATTAATGATAAAGTTACATCTAATCCTCCCATATTATTTAAAATTCCTGCTATTACGGCAATAGTAGCAAAATAAATACAAGATATACCACTAGCTAAACCATCTAATCCATCAATAAAATTTAAAGCATTAGTTATAGCAACAACTACAAAAATAGTAATTAGATAATTTATAGGTACAGGAAAAGCAATACTTAAACCAAAAATAGATATATCATTTAAAACAATATTTCCATAAAACGTTGTTATACATGCAGCAACAATTTGAACAATTAACTTATATCTTGCCTTAATTGGATTAATATCATCAAATATTCCCATTAAAACAATAACAAAACTAGCAATCAAAATTGATAACATTCGTACTGAACCATTAGCAAATAACATATAACCTACTAAAAAAGCTAAAAAGATAGCTACTCCACCTAAACGAGGCATTGGAGTTTTATGAACTTTTCTTTCATTAGGATAATCCATAGCATTTATATGAATAGCTACATACTTAATAATTGGCATTAATACAACACTTGTTAAAAAAGTTATAATAACCATTAAGAAGATATTATTTCCGTTAACATTCCAATTCATACTGCATCTCCTACAAACTATTATACACTAAATAGAAGTATTTATCATTATAAAAAATTTAACTACTTAAAAACACCGGAGTAAACCAGTGTTTCTAGTCAAAGAATAATAATAGGAATACATTTTATTATATAACGAAGTGTAACAATAAAAAGTTTTTCTTTGACTTATCTATATATAAACGCTT
>CANQNZ010000046.1 GCA_947625365.1 uncultured Bacilli bacterium
ATTTCAAAGAACAGTTTATTTTAATGTCTTCATTGACAAGACACTTTTTTGTGTGTCAAAAATTTATTTATTTTTTTTCAACCTTAATCACCTTTTTTAAAACAGTGTTTATAATAACATAATCTTTGGAAAATGTATATATTTTATATAGATTGACAATTGTTATATAGTGTTATACAATGTTATACAAAGAGGTGAGCCAATGCAAATTATAATAAGTAATAGTAGTCCTATGCCTATTTATGAACAAATAAAGAAAACTATAATTGAGCAAATATTAAATGATGAGCTAAAAACTAATGAACCTTTACCATCTATTCGTAATTTAGCTAGTGAAATTAAAATAAGCGTTATGACTATAAAAAAGGCCTATGATGAATTAGAAAAAGAAGGGTATTTAGTACAAGTTCAAGGAAAAGGAACATTCGTTGCTCCTAAAAATAATGAATTAGCTAAAGAAAATGCTCAAAAAGAAATTGAAAAACATTTAACAGAAATAGTAAATATAGCTTTGAAATATAAAATTGCTAAACAAGATATTATGGAATTATTTGATATTTTTTATGGGAGTGATAAATGATGGACAATGTAATTGCAATAAAAAACTTAGTCAAACAATATGAGAAATTTACTTTAAATATTGATAACTTAGAAATACCGAAAGGGAGTATTGTTGGTTTAATAGGCGAAAATGGGGCGGGAAAAACTACTTTATTAAAAGCTATTTTAAAAATTATAACAATAGATAAAGGCGAAATTAAAATTTGTCCAAATGAAGATATTGGTGTCGTATTAGATAATATCTTTTTTCCGGAAATTCTAAAAGTTTCTGATTTAGATACAATTATGAAAGATATTTATCAAAACTGGGATAGTAAGTTATATAACGATTATCTAAAAGAATTTAATTTACCTAATCAAGTTATAAAAAAATTATCAAAAGGAATGCGTAAGAAATTAGAAATTGCGGTCGCTTTATCACATCATCCTAAACTTTTAATTTTAGATGAGCCAACTAGTGGTTTAGATCCTGTAATGCGTAGTGAAATTTTGGATATATTTATTAAATTTATTGAAGATGAAGAAAATAGTATTTTTCTATCTACCCATATAACTAGCGATTTAGAACATATCGCAGATAAAATTATTTTTATTGATAAGGGGCAAATAATTTTAGATAAAACTCGCGATGACTTAATGGAAAATTTTGGCATTCTAAGATGCGGTATTAAAGATTTTTCGCAAATAGATAAACAAGATATTAGGGCTTATAAGAAAAATAGATATAATTATGACATATTAATGGAAAATAAAAAACAAATGCAAAAGAAATATAAAGACTTTGTTATGGATAAAATTACTTTAGATGAATTAATGATTTTATTAATTAAGGGAGTGACTAAATGAAAGGTTTTATAAAAAAAGATTTATTATTTTTAAAAGGGAGTATTAAACTATATGCTGTGATTTGTATTTTATATATAATTATGGCTTTTCAAGGAGAAATGGAAATATTTTCTTTATCCCCTTTCTTTAGCTTTATGTTAATGTTTACTACTTTTAGTTATGATGCTTATAATAATTGGGATGCTTATGCAATTACTTTACCAAGCGGCCGAGAAAATGCGGTTAAGGCAAAATATGTAATTACTATTTTACTATCCCTAACTATTAATTTATTTATATTTGTTTTAGGTCTTGTCATTAGTTATTTAAAAAAGCAACCCATTAATATATTACTATTTATTTCTACTTTATTAATTGTTAATTTTGTTACTCTTTTATTGCAATCAATAATGTATCCAGTAATATATAAAGTGGGAATAGATAAAGCGCGCATAATAGTATTTTTATTAGTAGTTATTATTGCCATTTTAGCAGGAATATTTATAAAATTTATTGATATAACTAATTTTATAGATTCCTCTAGTTTTTTAAAAAGATATGGCGCAGTTTTAACTTTACCAGCTTCTTTCCTTTGTTTAGCTATATCCTTTTGGATATCTTATAAAATATATTTAAAAAAAGAATTTTAATTTATGATAGTAGTAAAACTATTTAAAATGTATTAAAATATATTAGGGTGTTATAAATGAAAACAGAGAAAAATATTTTAATAGCTTTTATTTTAAATATTGCTTTTTCTTTTTTCGAAGGTATTGGTGGTTTAATTACGGGAAGTATTGCCATTTTATCGGATAGCTTGCATGATTTAGGTGATGCTATAAGTATTGGACTGTCTTATTTTTTAGAGAAAAAAAGCAAACGCAAACCTGATAAATATTACACATATGGTTATACTCGCTATTCTGTCATGGGAAGTATTATTACCACGCTAATATTACTAGTAGGTTCGGTTTTAGTTATTACAGGAGCAATAAAAAGACTTATAAATCCTGTGGCAATTAATTATAACGGTATGATATTAATGGCTATATTTGGTGTTTTGGTTAATCTTATAGCAACTTATTTTACTAAAGATGGTCATTCTTTAAATCAAAAAGCTGTTAATCTCCATATGCTAGAAGATGTATTAGGGTGGTTAGTTGTTTTAATTGGTTCAGTGCTAATGAAATTTACAAACATTTCTATAATTGACCCTATTTTGTCTATCTTAGTAGCAATCTTTATCTTCTATAATGCTTGGCAAAATCTAAAAGAAATAACTGATTTATTTTTAGAAAAAACTCCGAAAAATATTGATATAAATGTTTTAAAAAAACATCTATTACAAATAGATGATTTATACGATGTTCATCATATTCACATTCGTAGTATTGATGGATTTAATAATTTTGCCACCTTACATGCAGTAGTAAAAAAATATAGTAAAGATGTTAAAGATAAAATTAAAGATGAACTTCAGGAATTTGGTATTGCCCACTCTACAGTAGAGTTAGAATTGCAAAACGAAAACTGCCATAGCAAACAATGCCAAATAGAAAAAATAAAAAGTAGTCACAGTCATCATCACTGATAATCTTGATAGAATATTTCATCAGGCTTCATATGAAAGATGTTAGCTATCTTCTTAGCCGTCTGGTAATATAAACCTCTTTTTTTATTTTCAATTTGCCAATAATGAGTTGTACTTAAGCCTAGCATTTTACCCATATCTTTATAAGTTAATTTATGAGCTATTCTAAGCTCGCGTAATTTATAAAAAAAAGTCTTTGATTGCATACTGACACCTCGCTATCTATTATACAAGATTTTTAAATTCTTCGCTACAAGCGAAGATAAAAATATTCTACTAAATGCTAAAATTAAGATGGTGTTTGGTTTATGAGTAAGACAAAAATGTTGGGTCCTACATGCCTTAATGTAAAAAAGAACTTTCGTAAGTTAAAGTTAACTAAATATAAAAATGTTAAAGAAATGGCAAAAGATTTACATATATCAGAAAATTATATCTATCAAATTATTAGTATGAAAACAGATAAAGTACCATCTATTTTCTTATTAGAATTTATTAGTACTAAGTGGAATATTGACATTAATTACTTTTTTACAAGCAATAAAGTCGAAGAAGATAAGATTAAAACCACGGTTTAAACTGCGGTTTTTTAATTTACTTGACTTCTATCTTTATTAAAATTATAATATCAATCACTAATTATTTGAAAGAAGGTATAAGAGTGAATAATTATTTATTACCCCAAGAAATTTATCTTATAGACAATTTAATAAGTAGGCTAGCTTTTAATCTAAATGTTAGTCAAGATAAGTTAGAACAGGTTCGCTTAGACTTTCTTAATTTAATTAAACAATGTCGAGATTATTCAATTGAAGATATTTTAAAATGTTTTTGGGAGATAGTTAGTGCGGATGTAAGTAATTTAATGAAAGATAAATTAACTCCTGGCGTGCAATTTGGCATTAAAAATGATTATTTTACTTTAACAGGCTGGGGTGGAACATATAACTTTGCCGGCCAAACAAAAGATATTACGGAAAGAACTTATTTCTCTTTAGACTCTATTAGTAAGTTTGTGGCATCTATAGTGGTAATGGAAGAAGTTATGAGTGGTAAATTTTCTTTAGATAGTAAGATTAAGGAAATTAATGATGACTATGCGATGGATGCTACAGTACGTTCGATTTTGAATTTTACGGCAATGATTAGAACAGAAAGAAGAATAGATGATTTAAATTATGAAGAAACTTTAAATCTATTAAAGAAATGTAAAGAAGATTTAACTACTAAAAACCAAAGAAAAAATTTTTATGAATATAATGATATTGGTTATATGATTTTAAGACATAGTATAAATGACTTTTTAAATAAACTAGATGCTATTTTATTAAAAATTGATAACAAAAATTTGATTTATGATAATCGTTTTCATAAATCTTTAATTACAGGGGGAAAAATATCAGAAGAATACATTACGCCGGACCGCAAGGGGCGCGAAAGCTTATTTCCAGGGCATGCCGGCTTGTACGGTAACATTGAAGGGGTATTAAATTTGTTTTGGCAAACACTTAAGAAAGATAACGTAATTTCTAAAGAGGCTTTAGCTACTTTATTAAAACAACCTTATGAAAATCCTATAGTATATGATGCAAACGGTAATTGGCTTGTAGGTAAAAATAATAGTTTGCAATATACTTCAAAAATTGCGGGAGTATATCGTAAAGCGAAGAATATAAATGATATTACCTTTAATAAGTTAGCATCTTGTGATATATCTGCACTTAGTACCGACAGTGCTATTGCCAGTGCCGGCACTTGTGGATGCTGGGGAGTTTATGATAATTTAAAAACCAATTCCTACGCGGCAGGAATACTTACTAATCCTTATACCTGGGTGCAACCGGGTGAGTATCCTGAAAAAAAGCAGATAATACCTGGCACTGCTCTAACTGTTAATCCTAAAGGAGTTATTCTAGGTTATCAAACGGCTTTAAATCCTTATAAAGAAAAAATGACGCATTATGCTTTAATATTAGACCTTATTACGGAAAGGCTAAAACATACTGATATAGAGGCTTTAAACAAATCTCAAAAAACTTATGTTAAAAAAATAGAAGACTAAGCGTCTTTTATTTTGGCAATAAAGTAATTAAATATTTTTTGAGAATAAACATCCATTAGATATTCGGGGTGCCACTGTAGTCCTAAAATAAATTTTTTATTAGGTAAATAAACACCTTCAATTAAACCGTCTTCACTAATAGCGCAAGTCTTTAAGTTTTTAAAATTAAAATCAATATAATCATGGTGTAGACTATTTACAGGTATTTTCTTTTCTTTTATAATATCTTCTAAAATAGTATTTTCTAAAATATTTATAGTGTGTTTATAAGTAGTTTTATTTTCATAATGGGTATCATCTAGCAATTTTTTAGTCATATCAAATTTATTTTTAGAAGTTGCATCCATGCAGCATAAAGCTTGAAAGCCCGCACAAATAGCTAAAAGGGGAATATCTTTTTTTATTGCATAATCTATAACATATTCATCAAATTTATGCCAGTTACTACCACCGGGAACAATTAGACCATCACAAAAATTTAAAACATAATCAAGTTTTTGTTTGTCTAAGTCTGTTATTTCATCAGTTCCCATTTCTAAATCAGGATAAAGGCTATTATTAGTTGGTAATAAAAGAATAGCTGTTATATCATTATAATTTGCCAAAGCTAATCGCACTGCCTCATTAATCTGAAATATTTTTTCACCATCTTTATTTTCATAAGCTCGGCCGACTATACCAATTATTTTCATATCAATACTCCTTCTTTTGTAATATATGCAAGCAAAATATATAATTCTTTTTTAAAATAAAAAAGTAAATTGGCAATCTACTTTTATTATTTTAGTTATTGCTTGCGTTATTTTCTTGAACGTAAGCAATAATTTGTAAAATACGATACACTAACTCTAATAGAGATATAATCATATTATTAACATACTCAATATTATATAATTTAAATAACTTTTTAAGCATTACTAACTCTTCATCAGTAGCCATATTATTATTTTTTAGTACTTCATATGCTTTATTTTGCGCTTTAACTTCGGTTTTTAATACCTTAACTGACATTATAAAGGAAATTAAATAAATTAATAATCCTAATATCGAAAAAGCTATAGTAAATGATGCTCCTTGCGTTTTAAGGATTAAAACATCAAGTAAAACGCCAATAATTACTAGGGGAATAAAAGCTAGTGGTCCAAAATAAATAATTGGTGTTAGTTTAATTCTAGTTTTCATATCTGGGTCTTTTTCTTTATCTAATATAGCAAGGCAAGCTTTTTGAGAAGCCATTGCTAAAGAAGATACTGAACTTTTCTTCCAAGTTAATCTTCTTAATCTTACTTTTTTAAAGAAATGACTATAACTATTACCAAATAAAATAGAACCACTGGATTTAACTTTTATTTTAGCTAGGTCATTATCATCTAATATTTTTCTTGCGACATTTTCACCTGTCATATTTATACTGTTTTGTTTTTTGTTATATTTATGATATTTAATAGCTAAAATTATTTGAACTCCTAAAGCAAAAATAGATATAATTGCTATTAAAATTAAAATAATTCCCATTAACATTATCACAATATCCGATACATTACTTAAATTAAAACCTACCGTACTTTCTGCTATGTCTCTAAATGTTTCTAACATATAATACTTCCTTTCTCAATTACACTTTTATTATAAGGGGACTAATTAATTTAGTCAATTATATTTATGCTATATAAGTGGAAAAAAGTCTAATCTAAAAAAATAAAAATATATGCTATAATTTAGATAGCAAGGCAAATAAGGGAGTTATAATTATGAGATATTTAAATGAAGTACCAATTATTACAAATAATGATTTTCTCATATATGGTAATAGTGATTTAGAATTGATAAAAGATGATTTAATTAACACTTTATCCGCGCGTAAAGCAAAATTATTAGAATTTTTTAAACTGCCTTTTTTTAGGCAAATATCGATAAATTTATTTAATAATCACGAAACCTTTTTAAAATTTACAAGACAATTTTATGAACCTGCTTCCTATGAAAAAGGTAATACTGCTAATGGAACAATAAATTATTCATATGACCCCAATAACTTAGAAAAATTAGTAAATGGAATAACTGGTCAGCTTGTTCATTTGTTATATCAGCAACTTTGGTTTGGCAGATATGAAAAAGTAGAGTGGTTAGATGTAGGTCTAGCCGAAGTTTTATCAGGTCAAAAAAGTTTATTGGAAAAAGATGATGAAAAGTTTAAAGTTTGGTATTTAAATAATATTGTAAGAAGAGATAAAATAATTCCTCCTTTTGATTTTTTAAATACCAAAGGCTGTAAATATGGTTGTTTTTGTGATGATGAAACAGCTAAATATGATGGATATGATTTAGCATATTTATTAGTTAGATATTTAATAAATAATTATGAAAATTTAAATGATATTTTAAAAGATAAAGAAAAAATTAAGCAGCTAGAAAAACATCTAATGACCGATACGATTAATTATTATAATAATTATTTTCAAGTAGAAAATATTAAAAATAATTTTTATGATGTTCAAACGCCGAAAGAACTTATGGATTATATGAATAAAAATATTATCTATGGCTGGTTAGATAAAGAAAAACAAAAGCATGTTGATAATTTAAAAAATTTTAGAGAAAATTATGTAAGTAGTAATATTGAAGAAATTTTAACTAGTAAACTAGGAACTTGTATCGAGCAAGCCAAGTTAATTAAATATTTTTTTGATAATAAAGGGATAGAAAATAAACTATTCTGTTTAAGAAATTATGAAACGGAAGATAATTTTGAGGCTGAGGTAAAAATGCATTGCTTTGTTTTATATCATTATCATGATAAATGGTATCATTTTGAACATTCCGATAGTATTCATAGAGGAATTTATGAATATGAGACTATAGAGCAAGCTTTACAATGTCAGATAGCCACAGATAGTGAAAAGAAAAATCAGGTACTTACTGAAATACCTTCAATTCCTGAAGGAATAACTTTTAAAGAATTTAATAATTATGTGAATAACTTTGAACTTATAGATATAGAAAGTAGCTTGTTGCGAAAAATGTAATTATTTTACATAATAATAAGAGAAGAGGTTTTTAAATGAAATGTATTATTTTATGTGCGGGTTATGCCACAAGAATGTATCCTTTAACTAAAAATAAGGCGAAAGCTTTATTAAAAATAAATGATAATTGTGTTTTAGATTTAATATGGAATAATATTAAGCAAAGTACTAGTTTAATTAGTGAAATGTTTTTAATAAGTAATAATTTATATTATCAAGATTTTCTTAAGTGGCAGAATAAACAAAAAAACAGTAAAGAAATTAAAGTAATTAATGATGGAACAAACAAAGTTGAAGAGTCTTTAGGAGCTGTTAGTGATTTAATGCTGGCTTTAAAAAATGAAAAAATTGATGATGATGTTTTGATTATGGCCGGCGATAATATTTTAGATTTTTCTTTGGATTATGTTTTTGAAGAGTTTGCTGCAAGCTCTAATTCTTATATTCTTTACTATGAAGAAAAGGATGAAAAAAAATTAAGAAAAACTGGTGTTGTACAAATAGATGAGAGTGGTAAAGTAATAGCTATGGAAGAAAAACCTCAAAATCCCAAATCTAATTATGCTGTTCCTCCTTTTTATTTTATTAAGAAAAAAGATCTTAATTTAATATTAGAAATATTTAATAACAAAAAGGTAGATTCAATGGGAGAAATAATTGTTAATTTAATAAAAAAGACAACTATTAAAGCTATAAAAATGAAGGGAAAAAGAATAGATATTGGTTCATTAGAAACATATAATAATATCGTAAATAAATATATTAATGTATAAAAAAGGGGGCTGTCGAGAAATTAGATAATTAATTTTTTGACAGTTTCTTTTTTTTATAAATAAGAAAAAGCCTCGA
>CANQNZ010000047.1 GCA_947625365.1 uncultured Bacilli bacterium
CCGTGATTTAACCAATACATCACTCTATCCTCTTTTACAGTTACTTCTGCGGGATTTTTTATAGGGTTATAAGTACCAACATTTTCGATAAAGCGACCATCTCTAGGACTTCTTGAATCTGCTGCAATTATACGATAGAAAGGTCTTTGTTTGGCTCCCATTCTTTTTAATCTTAATTTAACTGCCATTTTTCTTCCTCCTTTTCTTTTGTCTTTACTACTATACCAAATATAAAAAGAGGTGTCAACATAAATTGGTTGACACTAATTTAAATATTCCTCTTTTACTTCTTCATCTATTTTATTAATTTCCTCTTCTGGTGCTTCATCCTCAATTATTTCATATTCATCTTCATCTTCTTCTACACTAACTTTAACCATAGTATCACCGACAATTTCAATACCTAATTCTTTTTCCACATTCATTGTAACTTGGCCATTGTTAATTTTAACATCAGTTACAGTTGGTTGTTTCAAAGAACGTACTATAATTTCAGAACTATTAGTTAATTTTGAATCGTTTTTTAAATTTAAATGCATTGTTTCATTATAATTAAAATGGTCAGTGGCTACACTTGTTTTAGTATTATTATCATAAGAGTACCAAACATTAACATCAAAACCACCAGTTACATTCACGGCACCATTATTATTTCGCCCGTTAAATTCATGATTAATAACCCAACATCCTAAAACAGTATCAGGAGTTATTTCTGGTGTTATATTGCAAGAAGATACACTTGTTTTTTTACCCTTACCTATAACGGCTTTGGTAACAATTTCTTTATAAACAGCCATTGCTTTTTCCTCCTTTACTTTAATTTATGCAAATGCCCTTATAAAAGTACATATTTTCTTTTACAAATACATATTTTATGATAGAATGAACTTATGACTTGAGGGATTAGGTATGGTTGATAAAAAGAAAAGTGAAATAAGTGATTTATTAAATCAAGCTCATAATAATATTAAACAAAAACGTTTTTTGTCCGCTCAAAGTTTATTAACTAAAATTTTAAAACAAGAGCCTTATAATCCCGAAGCTTTATATTTATTAGGTTTAACTTCTAAAGTTTTAAAAAATTATGACATTGCCTATCTTTCATATGAGGCTACTTTATTTACTACTTTACGACCTAGAGCTTTGCATGAGATGGCTAAACTTGCTTATCAAACAGGACATTTAGACAATGCCTTAAATTGTTATGAAGATTTATATAGTGAACTAGTAAATAATTTACATACGCCCGAGCGTTATCATAAATTAATTGATGCTTTAGAGCATATAGCAGAAATTTATAAATTAAGGCAAAATTATGATGCAGCGATTTTAACTTATGAAAAAATTATTTTGGAAGAAGCTCATAATCCTTTTGGTGAAAATAAAGACAAATTTAAAGCTTATTTAGAAATAGGTAACTGTTTTTTTAGCCAAGCTCAAATTGCTTTGGCTATAAAATATTATAATAAAGTTCTTACTAAAAAAAATCCTTACTATAATCATGCTCTATTTAATATAGCAAAAATAAATTTTAATAACCATAACTTAGAAGAAAGTATTAGCATTTTAAAGCAAATTTTAACAAGACGTCCTAGTAAAGAGATAGAAAAAGAAACTAGAATACTTTTAGCTAATTCCTATGCTGCTAATTTAGAGTTTTCTAAGGCAGTGCAGACTTTAAAACCTTTAATTAATAAACAGCCATCTACTGATATTTTAGAAAGATATGTGATAGTATTATTTAAAGCTCAAAAATTTACGGAGTTAATCGCCTTGTGGCAAAGTCAATCAATTAAATCTTCTAAAGCTTTGCCGTTATATCTTTTAGCAACTCAAGAAGTAAATAAAACTTTAAATAGTCAAAATAATTATAATGAAAATTTTACATATCAAAATCTCATTAATCGTTTATCTAATTCTAAGGATTTATCTTTAAAATTTAATGGTAAAATTAAAAATATTTATAAAGAAGCAAAGAAAAATTTAATAAGTGCCTATTATTATGGTTCTGATAATTTTGACCATTACATTATTCCTTTAGTTAACTGTGGAACAGTTAATTTTACCAAAACTGATTTTATTCATGTCCAAACAGTTATAAATACAAAGCAAATAGCAGATATTACTCCTTGCCATAACTTAAATGGTGAATATAGTTTAAACTTGCAAAAAAACTCTTCATAATTTATGATTATTTTAGGTGATATTAATGGATTGTTTATTTTGTAAAATTATTAAAGGAGAAGCTTCTTCTAAAGTAATATATGAAGATGATTTAGTTATAGCTATTTTAGATGCCTTCCCAACGGTTGATGGACATACTTTGCTTATTCCTAAAAAGCATTATACAGACTATAAACAGCTAGATGATAAGCTAATTTTGCACATGTATAAAGTAGCTGATATGTTATGTGATAAACTTATGGAAAAGTTAAATGTTAAAAGTTTTACGTTTGCGATAAATTATGGTGAAAGACAAGCTATTAAACATTTTCATTTGCACTTACTTCCTAATTATGGGCGAAATAAAGGGAAAAAGAAAACAGAAGAAATATTTGAACTTTTAAAAAAATAAGAGGTTATCTTATTTTTTTATTGCTTCAGGCGATAATTTAACCGCATTACTTGGCATTATACTTTGCAAGCGCGCTACTTCAAGTTGCCTATCGGCAATTATTTTTTGTTTTTCAGAGATTTCTAAATTATCATCTATAAAATTTATTGACGGTTTTAAATAATTTTTTACTAAGTTTTGAAATGAAGATACATTATCAGCATTTAATTTATTAATAGAAAAATCTACTACTTGTTTAAATACATCATAATAAGAAATTTTATCATTAGTATATTGATTAGCTTGTTTAATTAATATAAGAACCTCATCAAGTTGTTGCTTTGGAATTTGTGTGCCCATTTTTAGAGTTGTAAGCTGTTCTTCTAATTTTGTTTTATATAAATTATAATAACTTTGGGTCTTAATTAAAATAATCGGTTTATCAAAATAGGCGGCAAATTGCATACTTTCTAAATTAAAAGGAGCACAGCCATTATCTAATATGTTATTATCTAAACAAAGAAAATAATCTGGCATTAAATTATCTCTATCGCAGTTTACCTCATTATAAGCTTCTGCTTCAAAAGTGGGATGATTTTGAAGTAAGGTATCTACATTAGCAAGATTTAAAGATGATTTTACAGAAGCTCCTTTTTCCATACTAGTACCTGCATCGGTTGCTATCGCTTGATTAGCATTTAAATGAGCAAAACCCATTGTCACAGTTCCTTTAGCAAACAAGGCCATTTTCGAAGAAGACACCAAAGAACCTGCTACATAATTAACTCCTTCTGAATTATTCCATAACTCTGGATTATGGATTAAATTTTCGCTCAGTTGTTGCTGAGGATTTAAAGAAATGGAAGAATCATTGTTATTTTTATTCACAATATTATGAACATAAGCTTTATAAAACTCACCTTGTAGTTCAATTACTTTTACCGGTTTTACCTTATTATCTTTAGTCATAACAGTTTTGTGAGTAACTGTAAGAAAATTATTTAAATCTTGTGAATTTAATAAATTTTCATTATATTGAATATTTCGATAAGCACTACATACTTTAACTAACTTCTGAAAAAATTTTTCATCAAGATTTTGTAATTTATCTTTATCGTTATTTTGCTTTATCAAATTATAATAATTTATGATATTTTTATCTTCTAAAGATAATTTATTAATATCTATATCTTTTAAAATCTCATCTAATTGCCATGCTGTTTTTTTATCTAAGTAACAACTTTTTAAAAAAGTTAAAGATTGATTAATATCTTGGTATAAATGTTCATTTAAGACAAAACTAATAAAATGTTGAGTTAAAGATGAATAATTTTCATTTTTTAAAGCTTGATGAAAATCGTAGTTTATAGTACTTAAATAATCTAAATAGGAACTATCAATATTTTCATAATTGCGAAAGATATATTGTTGTAATTCATAGTTTTGCGCAGGTACTTGGGTCATTAAAGTGCAGAGTTTTTTTATTTGCATCGGCGTATAATTTTCTAAATAATAATTTATATCTTTATTACCCTTTATCATGCATAATCTATCTAACATAGGCAATATTTCTAAATTATTATATATAACATCTAATTTGCTACTATTCATATATTTTTCAACTAATTTACTATTGATGATTAAAAGATTTAATTTTTCCGTAATATCTCTCTCATTTTTTAAATAACTCAAAAATTTATCAATAATTACATAGTTATCATGATAAGCATTAATAAAATAAGAATTTTTTAAACAGTTAGCGGGTATTTGCTTTTCAAAAAGTTTTAAAGAAGTAAAATTATATGAATTAACAAAACAAAATTTAACAAGACAATTAATATATTCATCATCTATTAAAGCCTTTTTATATAATGCTTTAAACTCTTTTTTTGTTATTTGATATTTTAAAGTAAATCTTATTAAATCATTTCTAGTAGCATAAGAAAAATTAGCAAATAAATTCTTTTTTAATAAAAACTTAGGAATTTGCTTTTCATTAATTTTAAAATTTAACTTAATTTCTTCTTTTAAGGCCTTATCAATCATGAACTATCCTTTTCTAATACCACGCATTTTCTATATCTACACTTGTACTTTCTGGCATTGGGTCTGGTAAATTTAATTTGGCAATCAAAGGTACTTTAAAGGCTGTTCCAAAAGCCATAGCCATGCCTGGTCTTAAAGTTTTTATTCTCTCTAAGGTTTCTTGACTAACATTAGATGATATATTTGAGATTATGGCAATATCCGCCGGGTGAAACATTCTAAATACAATGAAGTTTGAACATTGAGACAAAGAAGTAGTAGATAATTCACTTGGTCTTTGCGTAACAAAGCCTAATAAAACTCCATATTTACGTCCTTCTTTGGTAATTCTATCAAAAATATTATAACCTAAAAGCTCAATATCATTATCGTTTTGCACATAGCGATGGGCTTCTTCAATAATAATATGAATAGGATAAGAAGCTCTATTTTCTAAACTAGTAGCATAATTAAAGAATAATTTAGCAAATATCTTAGTTAACACTTTAGCTAGTCTCTCATCGATATAACTGAAATTTAGATTGACCATTTGAGCAGGCATGCCATCTTTAGCCGTAAAGAAATCCCTAATAAATTCCTCTTTACCTACTGGTTTACTAAATGAAAAATATTCTTTAGTATCACTATTAATAATGGCATGTAAACGAACTTTTAACTGATTAGCCTTTTCAAATATAGCTTCACTACTTAAAATACCTTCGCCAATCAAAGCAAACTCTAGAGCATAGTATAAGTCATCTAAAGTATAAGCAAAGTTAGGAGCCGTTACAATTTTTTCTAAATCAATTTTAGAAAAATTTTGTAAAAAGTCAATTACTAAACCAACACTATTCATTTTGCCTTGAGCATCAATATTTAAGCATTGACGTATAGTACGATTATATCCGGGTTGAGAAATAATAGTGTCTAAATTTAAAGTTTCAGTATTATACTTAGATAAAACCGCTATTATTTGGTCTCTTATTTGTGTTGGCGTTTTTCCACTAGCTAAAATATCTTGTAAACTTTTGGCAATTATATCATTTTTATATTCTTGAGTTTGTTCATCTTCTGCAGTAAAGATATATACCAATTTTAAGGCTTGTTCTATTATAGGTAGCTGGGATGAGTCAGTACAGTTTAAAAGTAAAGCTAAATCATCTACATCTAAAAAGTAAGCAGGCAAACTTATAATATCACTATCGCCAAAATTTACTTTAGTTGTATAATGTTTAAATCTTAAATTAGGTAAACTATTCATTTTTTCAAATGCGCGGTTATATTCCCCATAAGCATCAAATAAAACAATATGCGCTTTAGTAGGTAGCACTTCATCATTATGATAAAATATATTTTGCAAAATACTTGCTACACCACAAGATTTTCCCGCACCGGTATTTCCTACTATAGCAAAATGTCCATCAAATAAATCATTAATTTTAGTTGTAACATTGTAACCTTCATAAGTTGTCGATTTACCTATTAATAAATTTGATTTATTACCAATATCTTGACTTCCTAAAAAAAGTTCTACTTCACTTTTATAAATTAAACGAGCAGGTGTTTTAAAGCTTGGCTTTTTAATAACTCCAGGCGTAAAAATATTATTTCTTATTTCTCCTAAAAGTAATATCTTAATTATTTCGTTATTTATAGCAATTATTTCCCCTACTACCGAGCGGTCATTTTCGCAGAAAACTACGTGAACGTTTAATAAATTAGCTTCGGCCTCTTTTTTTAAATTTACTAATGTGACAGTATTTTTTTCAATATCAATTATATCACCAAACATAAATTACACCTCTTTATAATAAAATTCTATCATATGTTAAACTTTTCTTACAAGAAAAAAAGAGCAAACTCAAGCTCCTATATTTTATATATTTTTTTCTTTCTAGCAGCTAGTTCATAAACAACAATTGCGCCGATTACACCAGCACCTATTACCATAAAAGGAATGCTAGAACCAGTTCCCGGATTTTTTATATCAGCATTGACATCTTCTCCCGCATTATCATCGGCAGTATCTGCAACATTAGTTGATGTCGATAAATTAATATTTTGAGAAACTGGAGGTACTGATGTAACTTCTCCTAATTTAGTTGTATTTAAAGTAACTGTTCCGCTACTAGTTGAATCATTTTTCATTTTTACTGTAAAATTAGCAATTTCAAATACATTTGTCTGACTATTAGTCGTTTTTAAACTAAAAATTCCTCCATTGCTCGTTCCTGTCCAACCTGAAACAGTTGCTGCACTAACGAATTCCAAGTTGTCAGATAATTGGGTGGTTGCTGTAAAGTCTGTAATAGAACCATCTGATACATCTCCAGAGATAGTACAATTAATAGCATCTCCGGCAAAAACAGAAGTTGGTGTACATTTTAAATTAACTGTTCCACTAATAGCAAATACTTTACCAGGAATAATTAAAATAGCTAATAAAATCACACTATATAATAATTTTCTCATAATATAACCTCTATTCTTCATTAATTAGTATACCACAGTTAATAATAAATATTATAAAAAGTTAAAATAAAATATAAATTCACTGTAAAGTGTGATATGATATATAATGAGAGTAAATTAGGTGGTGATATTATCAAAAAAATATTAATTACAATTGTTGGACCTTACCTATATTTTGATTATAAAGAAGATAATACCACCGCAGATTTATTAAATACTAATATAATTTCTGAACAGGAACTAGCTTTTAGTGAAACATATATTAAAAACAATAAAAATATTGTAATGACTTTTCTAGATGAAATAGTAACGGAAAAAAAGATATCTAAAATTCGCATTAAAGACCAAAAAATGGGACTTATCATTCTTGAGTTATTTACGAAAAATAAAGATATTAAAGAAATTTTTATTGAAGATGAAAATCCTTTAACTTTCGATTTATATTTAAAAATTATTGCTTGTAAAAGCATTAAAAAAGTAAATTGTTATACTATTCCTAAGTTTATACTTGAACAATTTGATAAAAATAAAATTGCCGTTGAGTCCCGAGATGAAGTATTCTTTACTAGTCACTTTATGCAATTAAATAATTTAATAAATTATTCTAAAATATATTATAAAACTAGTATATTTATTGATAAAAAACTTAACAATGACGATTTACACGATTTAAATACTTTTTGTCAAATTAATAGATATTTAAAAGAAGTTCATATAGATTTTTTTGATAAAGACACGATAAATAAAGTTGTCTCCTATGTTTATAAAAATAATCTTAAAAATGTTAAAATCTTAATTCATGAAAATATAACAGATATGACTTTAATTGAATATTTAAAAAGAATAAATAAAAATTATGGTAAAAAATATAAAGTTGAACTTAAATTAGTTTACAGTAATGAATATATTAGTAATAATCTATTTAGTCAATTAATTGTCAACAACATTAAAATGTGTTGTATCATTATTTTAAGTATTTTTGTCGCATTTTTTGCCGTTGTTTTATTTAATAATTATAAAGATCGCAAGTCGGTAGCTAAAATAGAAAGCAATTTAGCTAAAATAGTAGAAAAAACTAAAGATAATACCTCTAATGTTAATAAAATTCCGCAAGATGATGAAGATGCTCGCAAAGTTAATGAATTATTCAATAGTTTACTTGAGGTTAACAAAGAAACAGTAGGATGGCTAACTGTCAATAATACGTCAATTGACTATCCGGTTGTTCAAGCTAATGACAATGACTATTATTTAAACAATGATTTCAATCATGAAAAAAATTACAATGGTTGGGTTTTTGCAGACTATCGCAATAATATGGAAGATTTAGACCAAAATACAATTATTTATGGTCATAATAAATATTTAAATAATACAATGTTTGGCTCTTTAAATAACGTCTTAGAAAATGATTGGCTTAATAACTCTGAAAACTTAATTATTGAATTTGATAATTTATACCAAGAAATGCATTTTAAAATTTTTTCTGTCTATAAAATAAATAAAACCAATGATTATCTTACGACATCTTTTAGTAGTAAAGCCTCTTTTAAGAAATTTTTAAACATTATTAAAAATAGAAGTATTAAAAAGTTTGATACCGATGTTACCCCCGAAGATAAAATAATTACTTTATCTACTTGTGCTAATAAAAATAAAAGAATTGTTATTCATGCTGTATTACTAGATGAATAGATAGATTTAAAAGCAAGATAAGAAATAATTATCTTGTTTTTTTAAAAAATTTAAAAGAAAAAAAGGAAATGAGCAATGAATCTATAATATATATAATGAGGGAAGAAAAAATAAAAAA
>CANQNZ010000048.1 GCA_947625365.1 uncultured Bacilli bacterium
ATTATCCTGATTCCTTTATTGATGGTTTAAAAGACATTGAAAGAATTGAAGTCAAAAAAGAAGATAATGGAAAAATAATCTATTTAACTCCCAAAGTTGGTGAAATAATCGAAATAGGGCTAGATAACCAAAATCGTATTATAAATTATGAAAATAGCAACTTAGAATACATTGGCGATGATTTTTTAAATTATAACGAAACACTAATAAGTCTAAATTTACCTAACGTTAAAAAAATAGAAGATTTTTTCTTATATAAAAATGAAACTTTAACCAATATAGATTTATCTAATGTTAAAAATATTGGAAATAGTTTCTTATATTGTAATGAAATACTAACTAGGTTAAATTTACCTAATGTTGAATATATAGGGAATCGTTTCTTATTTTATAATAATTATTTAAAAAGTATAAATTTACCAAAAGTTAAAAAAATAGGGGATTCTTTCTTGTTTTATAATGATGTTTTATATAATTTAAATTTACCTATTATAGAAGAAATAGGGGAAGGATTTTTACATTATAATCCCGACTTTAAAATTTATGAATTAAAGGAAAGCTATAGCAGGAGGAGAATATTATGAACTATTTAAAAAGCGTTTATATCTTTTTAAGTTTAATGTTAATTGTTTTTATAGTTGATTATTTCTTTATTAATCGTCGTAAATTAAAAATTATCTTAAATAATGGTCAAACTAAAAAAGGTAAAAAGAAAAAAGTTAAACCTATTAGTGAAATTAATAATTTCTTAGTACCTAAATTTAAACTAGATAAATCTAAATTAAATTTAAAAAGTTTAATTATTTATATTTCTTTAATTAATAGTTTTATCATTGCTTTTGTATCAACAATTATTATGTTATTAGATTTAAAAACAATTTGGTTATTATTAATAGCCTTTGTCCTCTTATTTAGTTTAATTTATGCTTTATATGAATTACTTGGAAGATATTTAAAAAAGAAAGAAGGAAAATAAAATGAATACTCAAGAAATTGAAAAGAAATGGATTAAATATTGGGATGATAATCAAACATTTAAAACGGATATTAATGATTTTAGTCGTCCTAAATATTATGCTTTAGATATGTTTCCCTATCCTTCAGGAGTAGGATTACATGCTGGCCATCCTGAAGGATATACGGCAACAGATATTGTATGTCGAATGAAAAGAATGCAAGGCTATAATGTTTTACATCCTATGGGCTTTGATTCTTTTGGCTTACCTGCCGAACAATATGCGATTAAAACAGGTAATCATCCTGCAAAATTTACCAATGAAAATATTGCTACTTTTAAAACACAGTTAAAGAGTTTAGGTTTCTCTTTTGATTGGGATCGAGAAGTATCAACATCTGATCCATCATACTACAAATGGACCCAATGGATTTTTAAAAAATTATATGAAGATGGTTTAGCTAAATATGTTGATATGCCTGTTAATTGGTGTGAAGAATTAGGAACAGTTTTATCCAATGATGAAATAATTGATGGCAAAAGTGAAAGAGGCGGATACCCGGTAATTCGCAAAAACATGAAACAGTGGGTTATTGATATTCCTAAATATGCCGAAAGGTTACTAGAAGGTTTAAACGAAATTGACTGGCCTGAATCTACTAAAGAAATTCAACGTAATTGGATAGGTAAAAGTACCGGAGCTTTAGTTGATTTTAAAGTAGCTGATACTCCCTATCAATTTACAGTTTTTACAACGCGTTGTGATACTTTATTTGGCGCTACTTACTGTGTTTTATCGCCTGAACATGAATTAGTAAATAAAATTACTACTTCTGAAAAACAAGAAGAAGTAGAGGCTTATCAAAAACTATGTGCTACGAAATCCGAATTAGAAAGAACTGAGCTTAATAAAGATAAAACAGGGGTATTTATTGGAGCTTATGCGATTAATCCGGTTAATGAAGAAAAAATTCCTATTTATATTTCCGATTATGTCTTAGCTAGTTATGGAACAGGAGCTATCATGGCAGTTCCAGCTCATGATGAACGCGACTATGAATTTGCTGTTAAATTCAATATTCCCATAATTCCTGTTTTAGAAGGTGGCGATATTTCTAAAGAAGCTTATACTTTAGATGGAAAACATATTAATTCTTCTTTTCTAAATGGTTTAGGTAAAGATGAAGCTATTGCTAAAATGTTAGAATGGTTAGAAGAACATCATGTAGGTAAAAAACAAATTAATTATCGTTTACGCGAATGGATATTTGCTCGTCAAAGATATTGGGGAGAACCTATTCCGATTATTCACTTAGAAGATGGTACATCTATAGCTTTAAAAGATGAAGAATTACCTTTAGTTTTACCAGAATTAGATGATTATTCTCCATCTAAAAATGGTTCATCACCTCTTGATAAAGCTACTTCCTGGGTAAATGTCGAAGTAGATGGTAAAAAAGGTAAAAGAGAAACATCTACAATGCCTGGTTCGGCTGGATCTTCTTGGTATTTCTTGCGCTATATTGATCCTCATAATGATCAAGAATTAGCCGACCAAAAATTATTAGAACACTGGCTTCCTGTTGACTTATATGTAGGAGGACCTGAACATGCGGTAGGACATTTATTATATTCGCGGATGTGGAATAACTATTTATATGATAAAGGCATAGCTCCTGTTAAAGAGCCATTTAAAAAACTTGTTCATCAAGGAATGATTTTAGGTTCTAATGGTATTAAGATGGGTAAAAGATATCCTGAGTATTCTGTTAATCCTAATGATATAATCCGTGATTATGGTGCTGATACTTTAAGATTTTATGAAATGTTTATGGGACCTCTTCAAGCTGATAAACCATGGAATGATAATGCCCTAATGGGTTCTAAAAAATTCCTAGAGCGAGTTTGGCGTTTATATACAACGGAAAATAAAATTAAAGATGTTTCTACTTCTTCTCTAGAAAAGATATATCATCAAACAGTTAAAAAAGTAACTGAAGACTTTGAAACTTTAAACTTTAATACGGCGATAAGTCAATTAATGATTTTTATTAATGCGGTATATAAAGAAGAGATTTATCCAAAATATATGGCAGAAAACTTTATTAAACTTTTAAATCCTATTGCTCCATTTATGACCGAAGAAATTTGGGAACGTTTAGGACACAACAAAACTATTGCTTATGAACCATGGCCAACATATGATGAAAGTAAAACAAGTGAAGAAGAAATAACTATAGGTGTTCAAATAAATGGTAAAGTTCGGGGCGAAATAGTTATTAATCCTGATGAAGATGAAGAAAGTATTAAAGAAAAAGCTTTAGCCAATGATAATGTTAAACGTTATTTAGAGAATAAAGAAATAGTAAAAATAATTGTTATAAAAGGGCGAATTGTTAATATAGTTATAAAAAATAACTAAAAAAGTAAAAAGTGATTAAAATATGCTTGTTTAAAAAGAATTTTTTTGCTATTATTATATTAAGGTGAATGATATGAATATAGCTAATATTATAAAAAAACAAACGACAATTATAGCTATAGTAGTTGTTTTACTTATTACTTTAGCTGTTGGTGTAAGTTATGCTTTATTCTATAATGTTAAAACTGGTGAAACTCAAACCGTTATTGCAGGTACTTTAAAAGTTACATTTGAAGCTAATGGGGCCAAAGATAATGCTTTTAATAATAAAGAACCTATGAGTGAAACAGAAGGATTAGAAACTACTTCTATTACATATACTCCTACAAATACAGGTAATTTGCCTGCTAGTTATAAAATATATTTAGTTCTACTTAGCGATAATACAGTAAATGCTGCGAATATTAAGTTTTCAGTTGATGGTGATCAAACTAAAGGATCAACTGCCACAATTTTAAGTTCTAAAAATTCAATAATTGTTTCAGATTCAGATTCAAAAATAAATAATCAAACAGCTTATGAAATAGATTCAGGAACTATTTCTGCTCCTACGAGTGGAAATTCTCAAGCAGGGACCACCAAATACTTAAGAGTATGGATAGACGAAGATTCTTTCCCAGATACAACTGATGAAGCTCAATTAAATTTAAGTATTTTAGTTGTTAATGAAGTAAATGAAAATTCTGTTCCAAATCAAGCCAGCTAAAAATATTTTTCTTAAAATTAAATAAAATATTATTTAAAAAAAAGAAAGGTGATTAAATCTACTTGTATAAAATCACTTTTTTTGTTATTATTATATTATGGTGATAGTATGAATATAGCAGAGATTATCAAAAAACAAACTACTATTGTGGCAATTGCTGTTATTTTAATCATAACATTAGCAATTGGGGTAAGTTATGCCTTATTCTTTAATATCAAAGAAGGCGAGGTTCAAACAGTTAAAGCTGGGACATTAGCTGTAACATTTAAAACCAATGGCACAAGCGCAGATGCAACATCTCAGCAAATTGAACCAATGAGCGATGAAAATGGTTTAAAAACAAAAACAATTACATATACACCAGAAAACACAGGAAATTTACCTGTAAGTTATAAATTATATTTAGTTATAACTAATTCAGACACAATACAAGCTAGTTATATTAAATTTTCTGTGGATGGTAATGATAGCAATGGAATAACTGCGCAATCTTTAAGTAGTAAGCCTAGCTTTCAAACAGATGAAAGTTATGAAACTAATATTCAAAATAAAACAGCTTATGAAATAGATTCAGGAACAATTAAGGCTTCAACAAGTGGTCAATCACAACAAGGCGCTACAAAATATTTAAGGGTATGGCTTGATGAAAGCACTTTTCCAGATAATATTGAAACAACTGATTTAAATTTAAGTATTTTAGTTGTAAATGAAGTTGATGAATCATCGGTTACTCAATAAAAATCAAGTTTTCTTGATTTTTTTTAAAATTTTTTAATAAACAAATTTTAAGATATTTGTTATTTATTTTTACAAATTTCTAAAAATTTTCAATAAATTTTTACCAATATTCTAAAATCTTCCTTAAAAAGGCTCTTTTTTGTAATTTGACAATAACTTTTTTATATAGTACAATGGAGTTAAGAAAGGAGCGAACATATGTATAAAATTGAGACAGAAAATGTTGCTATTTATTTTATTTGTTACAAGAAAGGAGAGATGGATTTAATTGAAACATATTATGATCCTATAACTAAAACTGACAATTGGTATTTTAATGCTTATATAGCTTATAAGTTATGGAAAAAGCATTTTAAAAATACTGATTATAGTAAGCTATTTAAAATGTTATTAACAGTCGGGGCATCTCGTTATATCATGTATGTTATCGAAAATCATCAATATCAAAATAAAAATGAATATCATAAATACATGCAAGATTTAAAAAGAATTGAGCCAATTATTGAAAAATTTGCTCAAGGATTAGTTGCGAACGATTAAACTATTTGTTATAATATAAAAGTGAAGAAATATGATAATAATATTTATAGCTTTTATATTTTTTCTTATTTTAAGTATTTTAGTTGTTAATTCTCAAACTACAAAAATTGATGAAAAAATATATAATTATTTTACTATTAAAGAACCATTTACCACTATTCTTAAATTAATTACGACTTTAGCCAATTCTAAATTTATAATTTTAATGTGTTTGTTTTTTCTTTTATTATTTCCAAATAAGCTATTTCCTAAATTATTAACTATTTTAATGCTTTTAACATCCATCTTAATTAGTTTATTTAAACATTTAGTTAAAAGAGAAAGACCCAATATCTTACCTTTAGTAAAAGAAAAAGGTTATTCTTATCCTTCTGGCCATACTTTTTGTGCTTTAACATTTTATGGCTTTTTTGCTTATCTTTTCTTTTTAAGTAACATTATTCTTCCTTTAAAAATTATTTTAATAGTGTTTTTATTTCTTTTAATTATCTTAATTGGTTTAAGTCGCATTTATTTAGGAGTTCATTATTTTAGTGATGTTTTAGCATCATACTTAATTGGCTTAACTACTTTAACTACTTATATATTAATATTAGCAAATGTTTTAGGAAAATAATTAAAATTTATTTAATAAATAAATATTTCATGATACAATTATTATAGGTGAATAACATGGCCAAACGCAAGAAAAAAATCTTACCTTTTTTTAAATATATAACTTTAGTGATGGTTATTCTTACCATAATAACTTTAAGCATTTTTAAATTTATTGATATTTTACCTCAAGAATATTTTGCTGTTTTATGTATTTTTTTAGGTATTATAACTTTAATTTTAGGATTAATTAACTTATCTCGTGGCAAGAAAAAAATCTTTAGTACTTTTTTTTCTTTGCTCTATATAATTATTTTAATATTAGGAATAGTTTATGAATTAAATACAATTAATTTTTTAAAAAAAATTGGTTATACCAATTATAAAACAGAAAATTATAGTCTTTTAGTTTTAGATACTAGTTCCTTTGATGATTTAAATGATTTAACAAATCAAACTATTGGAGACATAGTTCTAAATAATACTGATATTGAAGAAGCTAAACAAACCTTAACTAAAAAAGTAAAGGTGCAATTTCAAGATTTTGAAGACCCTAATAATTTAATTACAAGTTTTAACAATCAAGAAATAAATGCTATCTTAATTGAAGACAGTTATTTAGCTATTTTAAAAGAAGAAAATTCGGAATTTAATTATCGCGTTTTAACCAATTTTAGCATTGATATTTTTCAAGATAACATTGATGAAAAAGTAAATATTATAGAAGATAGTTTTAATGTTTATATATCGGGAATTGATACTTATGGTTCTATCAGCAGTGTATCACGAAGTGATGTAAATATTTTACTGACGGTTAATCCACAAACTCATAATATTTTAATTACTTCTATTCCTCGGGATTATTATTTAGAATTAGATGAAATTTCTGCCTTTGATAAACTAACCCACAGTGGTCTTTTTGGAATTAAGACTACAATAAAAAGTGTTGAAAAATTACTTGATACTAAAATTAATTATTATATTAAAGTTAATTTTACTTCTTTAATCGATTTAGTGGATGCTTTAAAAGGCATTGAAGTTAATTCCGAATATAGTTTTACCACGATTGATGGTTATACTTTTCAAAAAGGTTATAACTATTTAGATGGTAATCAAGCTTTATCTTTTGTTCGGGAACGTCAAAGTTTCAGTGGAGGAGATAGAATTAGAATAAAAAATCAAGCTTTAGTTTTAAAAGCCCTTATTAATAAACTGACTAGTCCTTCCATAATTGTTAATTATTCTAGTCTTTTAAAAACTTTAAGTTCTAGTTTTGTTACCAATATAGATATGAATTCTTTAACAAAATTTATCAAAAATGAAATAGCTAATCCTAAATTATGGCAAATTATTAACTATAGTTTAGAAGGTACGGATAGTTATGAATATACTTATTCTTATCCAAGTACTAAATTATATGTTATGATGCCTAGTGAAGATAGTTTAACTATTTCTAAAAGTAAAATTAAAGAAATATTAAATCAATAAATAAATGCATAAGGATATAACACTTCCTATTTTCATAGTAACGTTTATAGCTAGTTACTTATCGTAACTTCTATATACGTCTTTTTATTATGTTTAAAACTAAACTTTTTATGATAATCTTCATTACTTCCAATATCACTAATATTTTTCTTATCTCAAACCAAAACCAAAACCCCATACAGGAAGCAAATTAAGAAAGAAAAATACCAGCAGACATAATATCCCTACACACAAATTTACTATACTATAAAAATAGGTAAGATGCAAGTAAAACTTTTTTTCTAAAAAACAAAAAAAGCTCTAGTTTTTATATTTAAAATATGTTATCGATAAATTTATCGAGTGTTAGTTAAACTAACGTCTGTTTTTTCAGATCGACATTAACTTCTATAAAAGTTATATGTCCTTTTTTTTGACTCAAGAAAGCCAAAATTTAAACAATTATATTCATTTAAAATGAAAAAGATTTTTTTCAGATATGAAAAGGTTTTAAACAATGAAATTACTGATAAATACATTAAAATTTTTTTTAATCTAATTCTTGAATAACTTTTAAATAAAGAATATAATTTAATTATTAAATAAACTAATATAGTATTTAGATTTAAAAATTCATTTGAATAAAATTAAAAAAAGTAAGTAATATTGAAATTACCTTAAAATAATGTTATAATTTATTTATAAATGATATTTTATTAATTTAAAATAATAGGAAAATGTAGAGGTATTATTTATGGATAATGAAAAATTTTTAAATGCTATATTGGAAAATACAGCTTACACAGCTAGTGAATTATACGATTCGTATAAGAATAATGTAGGAGTTATTTTTGATATATATACACCCAATCGCTTGCCTAGTTATTTTAAAGATGGAAGTATTCAAGAATATGGTGAGCCATTTTTAAAACTTTGCGAAGAATCAGAGCTTTTGTCTAGGACTGTTTTTTATAATAATTTATTACCTAGATATGGTGTAATTTATAATAAAGATGCGAATCAAAGAGCAAGTAGTATTATTGATTTGCAACAGTTAATAGAATTGCTTAAAGAAGAATATAACATTCCATGTTATATATCAAAATTATATGAAGATATATATTATTTTAATTTTAACGCAATTCCTAAAAAGGAGCATGAAAGTCAAAGAAATTTTTAAAAAAGTAGTGATTATGCATTTATTTATACTATGTAGTTTATAATATTTAAATAAATTAAAGCTTTAAAAAGCAAATCTTTTTTAACAAAATAGTTGTGTTAAACTTTATGACTGATTAATGTATTCAGCATATGCAATATTTAAATCAATAGGCATTTTAATAGAGAATATATTTTTTGACTTTATATAATTATTATC
>CANQNZ010000049.1 GCA_947625365.1 uncultured Bacilli bacterium
AAGAAAACTTTTTATTGTTACACTTCGTTATATAATAAAATGTATTCCTATTATTATTTCTTTGACTATAAACACTGGTTTACTCCGGTGTTTTATTTTTTACTAATAAAAAAAGGAAATTGTATATATATGTATAATATATAATAATGAGAGTAAGTATAATAGCAAAAACACAAACAAATGTTTCAAAAAAATGTTGACAAATTAAATTTAGTATATTAAAATATTTTTGTAATCAAGATATTAAAGGAGACTAAGATGAAAAATTCAAAAGATAATAAAGATAAAGACAAGGCATTAGAACAAGTTCTTGCAGATATTGAAAAACAATTTGGTAAGGGAGCTATTATGAAGCTGGGAGGAAATGAACATATAAAAATAGATGTTACTTCTACTGGTTCAATAGCATTAGATATAGCTTTGGGCGTTGGTGGTTTTCCAAAGGGAAGAATTATTGAAATATTTGGCCCTGAATCTTCTGGTAAAACAACTTTTGCTTTACAAGCTATAGCTGAAGTACAAAAAGAAGGAGGAAGAGCGGCTTTCATTGATGCTGAGCATGCTTTAGACCCTATTTACGCCAAAGCTCTAGGTGTTAATATTAATGAACTATTGTTATCACAACCTGATACTGGTGAGCAAGCTTTGGAAATATGTGAAGCTTTAGTAAGAAGTGAAGCGGTTAATATTGTAGTTATCGATTCGGTGGCTGCATTAGTTCCCCAAGCGGAGATTGAAGGAGAAATGGGAGACTCTCATGTTGGTTTGCAAGCTCGTTTAATGAGTCAAGCTTTAAGAAAATTATCAGGTACTATTAATAAAACAAAAACAACAGCAATATTTATTAATCAGTTACGTGAAAAGGTAGGGGTATTATTTGGTAATCCTGAAACTACTCCAGGTGGAAGAGCTTTGAAATTTTATTCCACTATTCGTTTAGATATTCGCCGTGCTGAACAAATAAAGCAAGGTGAACAAGTGATAGGTAATAGAACAAATATTAAAGTTGTTAAAAATAAAGTAGCCCCTCCTTTTAAAACGGCTAGCGTTGATATTATGTATGGTGAAGGGGTTTCTAAGGAAAGTGAAATTATTGATTTAGCTAGCGCTGTAGATATTGTTGAAAAAAGCGGGGCATGGTATGCTTATAATGGTAACAAAATTGGGCAAGGAAAAGAGAATGCTAAAGTATTCTTAAAAGAAAATCCAGATATTTGTGAAGAAATTGAAGCCAAAGTTCGTGAACATTATGGTATAGCTAAATCTAAGACTGATAAGGAAGGTTAGAGGTAACTCTAGCCTTTTAAAATAATTGCTTGCTAATTATTTAAAATAATTTTATAATTGAGTTATAGATGTTTATTAAAAAATGAATATTTATAAATAGAAAAAGGAGGAAATATGGGATTATTTACATCACCCATTGTAACTCTTTTAATTGGAATTTTATCAGGTTCAGGAATTGTGACGCTAACTGTTTTTATTAGAAATAGTAGAGCTGAAAGTAAAGCAAATAAATATTTAGAAGACGCCAAGAAAGAGGCGGAAAAACATAAACGAGATACAGTTTTAGAATTAAAAGAAGAATCTTATCGTTTAAAACAAGAAACTGAAAAAGAAATAAAAGAGAAAAAGCAAGAACTATCTTTAAATGAAGATAAGTTAATGCAAAGAGAAGCTAATCTTGATAAAAGAGAAGAAATGCTTCAAAATCGTGATGCTTTGCTAGAACAAAAAGATAATAACTTGTTAGCTAAACAAAAAGAATTGCAAGAAAAAGAAGTTAAAATGGACGAACTTTTAAAAGAAGAAATGGCTAAACTAGAAAAAATAGCTAAATTTTCTAAAGAAAAAGCACATGATTTAATCATGAAAAGAACAGAAGATACAATGGCTAAAGAAATAGCAAATTATATCAAAGAGGAAGAAGCCAAAGCTAAACTAGAGGCACATGAGAAAGCTAAACAGTTAATTGTAGAAAGTATGCAAAGATATTCTAATGATGTTACAAATGAGCAAACTGTTAGTACAATAGAGCTTCCTAATGATGAAATGAAAGGCCGCTTAATTGGACGAGAAGGAAGAAATATCCGTTCGATAGAAGCTGTAACAGGAGTAGATTTAATTATAGATGATACTCCGGAAGCTATAGTTATTTCATCATTTGACCCATTAAGAAGAGAAATGGCAAAAATTACAATTGAGACTTTAATAAAAGATGGGCGTATTCATCCAACTAGAATAGAAGAAGTGTATGAAAAAGTAAGTAATGATATGAATACTAAAATTACGGAAATTGGTAATGAAGCTGTATATGAATTAGGATTAACTAAAGTTGAACCTGAATTAGTTAATTTAATTGGTAAATTGCACTTTAGAACAAGTTATGGTCAAAATGCCTTACAGCATTCTAAAGAAGTTGCTCATTTAACTGGTTTAATGGCAAGTGAATTAGGCGAAAATGTAGCCTTAGCTAAAAGAGCAGGCTTATTACATGATATTGGTAAAGCAATTGATTATGAGATTGAAGGTTCTCATGTAGAAATCGGCGAAATGATAGCTAAGAAATATCATGAAGATAAAACGGTTATTAATGCAATATTATCTCATCATGGAGATACCGAACCTACTTCGGTTATTGCAATTTTAGTACAAGTTGCTGATACTTTATCTGCAGCTAGACCCGGTGCTCGTAATGACTCATTAGAAAATTATATTAAACGATTAGAGCAATTAGAAGAAATTGGAAATTCTTTTGAAGGCGTAGATAAAACTTATGCTATGCAAGCAGGTCGGGAACTTCGTGTTATTGTTAAACCAGAAGAAATTGATGATAAAGAGAGTTATAAAATAGCTCGTGATATTAAAGCGAGAATTGAAGAAGAAATGCAGTATCCTGGAACAATTAAAATTAATGTTATAAGAGAAACAAGAGTACAGGAAGAAGCAAAATAATTCTTCTTTTTTAATAGAAGGAAGGTGAAAAGATGTATGCTAAAATATTAGTAGAATATAATGTTAAAACTTTAGATAAAACCTTTACTTATAAAGTTGCTGATAAAATTAAAGATACTATTAAAGTTGGTATGAAAGTTAAAGTGCCTTTTGGGCATACCTATATTAATGGTTTTGTTTTAGCTCTTAGTAATCAGGCTGATGAAGATATCACTACTTTTAAAGAAGTAACCGAGATTGCTAAAGATAACTTTGTTTTAAATCAAGAGTTATTAGATTTAGGTGTTTATTTAAAAGAAAAAACTTTATGTTCTTTAATAAGTGCATACCAAACTATGCTTCCGCCTTCTTTAAAAATAAAAAATCAAAAGAATAATTATGATTTAACTGTTAGTTATATTATTTTAAATAATAATGTTGATATTGAGCAATATATTTCAGAAAATAAACGATGTGTTAAACAAATAGCTATATTAAGAAGACTAAAAGAAGAAAAAAGAGTTTTAAAAAAGGAAATTAATTGTAATGGTTTACAAGTATTATTATCTAAAAATATTGTATTAGAAGAAAAAGAAAAAAAATATCGTCTTAATTATAAAGATGAATTAAAACCAGATAATAAATTAACGGAAGAACAAGAAGATGTCTTTAAGAAAATAAAAGCTTCTTTTCATAAAGAGGAAACCTTTTTATTATATGGTGTTACGGGAAGCGGTAAAACAGAGGTTTATATTCATTTAATTAAAGAAGTAATTAAAATGGGTAAAACGGCTTTATTACTCGTTCCCGAAATAAGTTTAAGCACTCAATTAGTGGAAAGATTTTACCAGCGTTTTGGTTCTAAAGTGGCTATTTTTCACAGTGCATTATCTGAAGGGGAAAAATATGATGAGTATCAAAAAATTACTAATGGGGAAGTAGATATTGTTGTAGGGACTCGTAGTGCAATATTTACACCACTTAATAATTTAGGAATAATTATTATTGATGAAGAACATTCGGAAAATTACAAACAAGAAAATATGCCTCGTTATAGAACATTAGATATGGCTTTATTTCGTTCTAAATATAACAAAATACCATTAGTTTTAGGTAGTGCTACCCCGAGTTTAGAGACAATGGCTCGTGCTAAGAAAGGTATATACACATTATTAACTCTTTCTAAAAGAGTTAATAATGCTGTTTTACCTAAGATAACTTTAGTAGATAGCAGACAAGAAATGAAAAAGAGAAATCCAATATTTAGTGAACTTTTACAAACAAAAATAAATGAATGTTTAGAAAAAAAAGAACAAGTAATTTTATTATTAAATAGAAGAGGACATTCGCCTATTGTTACTTGTCAGAACTGTGGTTACACCTATAAATGTCCAAATTGTGATATTTCTTTGACCTATCATAAATCAACTAATAATTTACGTTGCCATTATTGTGGTTATACAAATCTTAAATCAGATGTTTGTCCAAGCTGTAATGAAAAAGCTTTAAATTATTATGGTTTAGGTACAGAGAAACTTGAATTGGAGGTGGCTAAAGAGTTCCCTGCGGCTAGAGTAGTGCGTATGGATGTAGATACAACTAGCAGAAAGGGAGCGCATGAGAAAATCATTAAAGATTTTCAAAATGGAAAGTATGATATTTTACTTGGTACTCAAATGATATCTAAAGGGCTTGATTTTGCCAATGTTACTTTGGTTGGTGTTATTAATGCGGATTTATCATTAAATATGCCTGATTTTAAAGCCCGAGAAAAAACCTTTAGTTTACTTGTTCAAACTGCGGGTAGGTCGGGAAGAAGTGAGAAAAAAGGGGAAGTTGTAATTCAAAGCTTTAATGTGGATAATGAAATATTTAAATATGTAGTAGACAGTGATTATGAAGGTTTTTATCAATTTGAAATGCAAAATCGTCATAAATTAGATTATCCACCTTATTATTTCTTAGCTTGTGTAAAAATTGCGAGTAAGGATTATGAACTGGCAAGTAAGCAGGCTAATAAAGTTTATAATTACTTAAAATCTAAAGTTGATAAAAGAACTATTTTATTAGGACCATCTACTGCTAATCAATTTCGAATAAACGGGATATTTCGTTTTCAAATTGTAATTAAATATAAAAAAGATGATAATTTAATGAAAGCTTTAAAAGATTTAGATAATATGTATGTAATAAATAAACAAGTGAACCTTGAAATTGATACTTCACCTCAGTCTATTTGACAAAAAGTGTCAAATATGCTATAATTCGTTTATCAATGGGGAATGGTTGGCATAGTAAAGTAATATCGTAAATCCTTATTGTAAGGATTTTTTATTTAGGGAGGAATAGAATATGAAAAAAATGATTTTAACAATTGCTATTATATTAACATTGATGATAAGTGTTAACTCAGTTAAAGCTGATAGTGACAAAAAGAAAGTTCAAACTAATTTTCAATACAAATTAGTTTGTGATTATTATAATGGTAGTGATGAGTTAACTTGGGGTTCTCAAGAATATATTGGAGATTTTAAAAACTATGATGGAACGGAGAGTAATAGTAATCGTGCTTGTGGAGCCACAGCCGTTACTAAAAAATTTACTTTAGGTGATCCAAACAATAATAATTTACCTAGAGAAGCCGTAATTACTTATGATAATTGTAATGGTAGTACAGGCAATCAAAAAGCTAAAGTAGGACAAAGTTGTTCATCACAAGGAAAAGTTAGAACTTGTACAGTAAAATGGACTGGTTATTGCTATAAAGACCCTAATGCAAAAACAACTAGTTCAAATAAAAAAAGTAAAACTACAATTAAAAGATTTACTTTAAGTGATACTTCACTTAAAGTTGGTGAAACAACAAAAATTAAAACACATGGTTCATGTTATGACTATTCAGTAGAAGATGAAAGTATTTTAGATTATAATTCATCTGATGATAGTTTTAAAGCTTTAGCAGCGGGAAAAACATATATTAATTGTTATGATAAAGATGGCACTTATTTAGCACGTAGAGCTGTAAGAGTAAAAAGTGTTCCAGTAGCTAGTAACGAAAATGTTGCTAAAACTGAATATCGTTATTTAAATGCTGATACTAACTTATACAAAACAGCAAATGGAACTGGCTCTTCTCGTCGTAAACTTAAAAAGGGGAAAAAAGTACAATACTTAACTGTAAAAGTAAACGGATATTGTAAAATTAAAACGGGCGTTACAACTGGTTATGTTAAGTGTGATAATTTAAATGTTGAGCAAGTTTAATTAATTATAATAAAAAGAAGACGAGAAATTTTTACTTAACATCTTCTTTTTTTATGCCTATTATTTTGACTATCCGCAAACTCAGTGGCAGTTAATTTGTGTTGACAATGGCACTCCGGGGGGGGGTATAATTGGAATAGAGAATATACCAAGAGGTGGACCAAAATGATACAAGAAAATAAGAAAACTAAAAGGAATGTACTAATAATTGTAATAGGGTTAATACTAGTAGTAGCAGTAGCAACACTCTCATATGCACTATGGACAAGAAATTTTACCGAAACAGGAGTAAATAAAAATGTATATGATTGTTTTGAAATAAGTTATCAAGAAACTAAAGGAGAAGGAGTAACACTAGAACACGGTTACCCCCAAACAGATGAAGAAGGTATGCAAAATAATCCATATGAAATAACCGTTAAAAATACCTGTAAAACAATAGCAACATATAATGTTATATTAAATAAAGAAAATAGTTCAACATTAGAACCACAATATTTAAAAGTAGCAGTAGGAGATAACTATAAGAACTTAAATGAATATGAAACAACAACAACTCAAAGTATAAGCGGATTTAATAATGCTGCATCATATATAATCGGTACAGGAGTATTAACACCTGATACTACAAAAATAATAGATGTAAGAAGCTGGATGGATGAAAACACTTCAGTATCAAATGGAACCAATAAAAGTTTTACATTTAAAATAACAATAGAAGCAACATCGGGTCTAACAAATGATAAATTGCTTGCTACTAATATATTACAAAATCAAAATATTTCATCAGAAATGAATAAATATTCTGATGGAGTTATGAGTGAAGAAGAAATGACACCATATTTAGGTCGTTATATAGTTGCTCCCGATACATTAGGTGGCGGAAATACAAATACAGTAGGAAAAGGCTATGAATTTCGCTCTGATATAGGAGGGTATAACTTAACAGGAATGGTAGAAGTTTCCTCATATGCGGGGAAAGAAGGATATTATGTATTTTCGGGAGATGAAAATACAATATTTAAAATTAAAACTGCAACCGAAACAGAAGTAACATCATATAGTGAGTATCACTCACCCAAACATGATGCCCAAATATATGAAACAGTAGATGATGATGGTACAAGTTATGTACTTCGAGGCGATGTAGTGAATAATTATGTAAAGTTTGCTGATAAAGATTGGCGAGTGGTACGAATAAACGGAGATGGCACAATAAGATTAGTGTTAAATAGTAAATCAGAAAACAGTCAAGTATTTAATACTACAGACGATGGGTTAAAGTATGTAGGTTATACATATGATAATGATACTAATTGTACAAAAGCATTACCATGTAAAAGTACATATGTTGGAACAAAAGATTTTAAAAATTCTAATGGAGGAGCAAATAGTAATATAAAAGCATATCTGGAAGATTGGTACCATACAAATTTGGATAATAAAGATAATCAAATAGCTTATGGAACGTATTGTAATGATACTACTATAAGTTCAGTAAGCGGAGGAACAACATATTTTGGGACATATAAAAGATTAGATGAAGATGGTACACCAAGTTTAAAATGCCCAGATACAACAGTAAATTACGGAGGAGTATATAAACTTAAGGTAGGCCTTTTAACAGCCGAAGAAATGGATATAGCAGGCTTAGATTGGTATTATCCATTGGGTGCTCCTCTAGTAAACTATTTAAGTCATAATTATTCCTGGTGGACTATGTCCCCCCGTACTGCTAATAGTTCTAGCGCTTATGAGTTCTATGGCAGCGGTGGTGGTATCAGTAGCGAAGCCAGAATTAACGATACTTACGCCGTGCTCCCAGTTATCAATCTAAACTCAAATATTCAAATAACCGGTGGAGATGGAACTGAAAGCAATCCATATGTAGTTGACTAAATAAATAAAAAAAGTATATAATAAAAATGTAAGTGCTACTATAGCATCTACAGTTTTGTTTATAGACGCCATGTAAAAAGAACATATTTCTTTTTACGGGCGTCATTTATTATTTTTAAATATTTTTTAAAATATTTAAAATTTTTATAATGATAATAATTTTTAGTATATCTAAAAATTTTCTCATAACGCATCTACTCCTTAATAAACCAAAACCCCATGGGATTATGTTTTAACAAGATGTAAATGGTAGATGCCCAGTAGCACTTAAGAAAATATTATAAATATGAGTTATAGAAAAAGAAAGAAAAAACGTTCGACAAAATCTGCGGTTTTTTCTTTTTTTGTGTCTGTTATTTTGACTATCCGCAAACTCAGTAGCAGACAATTTGTGTTGACAATGGCACTCCGGGGGGGGGTATAATTGAAATAGATAATATACCAAGAGGTGGACCAAAATGATAAAAGAAAATAAGAAAACAAAAAGAAATGTGGCAATAATTGTAATAGGATTAATACTGG
>CANQNZ010000050.1 GCA_947625365.1 uncultured Bacilli bacterium
GATTATTATACTTATTAATTTCTTATTTTTCATATTTTAATACTACCTATCTGTTTTTTTATTGCATATTCCACTTATCAAAGTAATAAGAGCCCAAGGTACAACTACCCAGAATGTAAGCACTGAAATATAAATATATCGTGTAGATGCTACTGGCATCGCCGGAGCTAAACTTATTATATTTAAAATAGAAGGGACTATTAATAAAAATAATAATTTTTTTTTATATCTTTTACATAAGTAAATTACTGCTATTAAACCTGATACTATATAGATAAATGGTCGCATTGTAATAATACCTAATGTCCCATTTTGAAATTTATTTGTAACTTTCTTAGTAATTTTATTTAACCATTCTATTTTAGAATTTTCTTTTAACATAGGATATTCATCTTCATATAAATATAATTCCGACTCATTAAATAAACCAGCCACAATTGCGCCTTTTAAAGGAACAGGACTATAGAAAAATGAAGTTGTTTTTAAATAATATTTAATTACCTCAGTAGGGTGTTTAGCAAAAACCTTAGCAGCAAAAATTAGGTAATCTTTTCCATGTGATTTTAAATAGTCCATTTTTTGAGTGCCGATACTATAATCCATATTATATAAATTATAAGTTGCTTTTAGAGTTTCTACATCTGTATATTTTTCCAAAGTATTTAGCTCAGAAGTACTAAGATTAACTCCATCGTTTAACATTTTGGCAAATATATGAGTAATAGGTCCATATTTATTAGCATAATTATTTTCGCTTATGTTTAAAACGCTAAATCCTACTGTAGTTAATAATAAATATATACATATCCAGCTAGCACATATAACATAAGTTATTTTGTTTTTATGAAATAATATAATAAATATAATTGCATATAGTAACATAACTAATATACCATTGTGTCTATATAGACAAATTAATACCCCTGTAATTATATAAGCTAAAACATTATACCATTTTTTTAACCAATTATTATCATTAATTATATTTAAAGTAAAGGCTATTAATAATAAAATCCAATAAGCATATAAAGTATCTTTTAATAAATTGATAGCTAGATTATAATTTAAAGGAAAAAATGCAAATAAAATTGCTACTATTAATAAATATTTTCGTTTAACATTATAGTATTTTTCTATTCTAGTTAAAGTATAAGCAAAAATAGATGAACCAATAATATATTGTATAATAATTATAAAGGTTGGGCTATTCCAAATTTTACTCAATAAAGAAATAAACAAAGTTACATACGCCGGATGCCAATTATCAATAACTCCCGTTTGCACTTGGTGCCACTGTACCATAACGTCTGGAGACATAATACCGGGCCAAAAGGCAAGTAACATTATAGAAAAAACTATCACCATTGGTAACATATAAATTAATAAACTTTTGCAAGTTCTTTTCATTTTGCATACCTCCTTATATGAAAAAGAATTCGTTTTTAATGAATTTCTTTTACTTTTATAATATTTAAATATAATTCATATAATTGTTTATGTTTTTTATTAATAACTTCTAATATTATACCTGCTATCCATAGTAAAATAGATAGTACTAAAATTATGCTAGAAACAATTAAAGTTGGAAATCTTAATACAAGTCCAGTTCTAAAATAATCTATAAATACTGGTATTCCTAGAATTAAAGTAATAATTAATAAAATTAAACTAATTAGCGAAAAAAACATGCTTGGTTTATATTCCTTAAATAAAGTAGCTATAGTTTTTAAAACTTTAAAGCCATCACTGTAAGTGTTTAATTTTGATTCACTGCCATCAGGTCTATCACGATAAGTAACAGGGATTTCAACTAATTTAAAATTTTTATCAACTGCGTGAATAGTCATTTCAGTTTCAATTTCAAATCCTTTAGATAAAACTGGAAAACTTTTAACAAATTCATAACTAAAAGCACGGTAGCCAGTCATAATATCTTTAACATTATTTTTAAATAATTTATTAATTAAAAATCTTACTATTTTATTGCCAAAATTATGAAATGGCCTTTTATTTTCAGTGAAGTATGTTGATGATAAGCGGTCACCAATTACCATATCGGCCTTGCCTTCTAAGATTAAATCACACATTTCTTTGCCATTTTCAACAGGATATGTATCATCACCATCAACCATTATGTAACAATCCGCATCAATTTCTCTAAACATACTACGAATAACATTACCTTTTCCTTGTTTATATTCATATCTAACTATTGCTCCTGCTTTAGACGCTATTTTATCAGTACCATCACTAGAATTATTATCATAAACATAAATATCCGCTTTAGGTAAAGCTTTTTTCCAGTCTTTAACAACTTTTTCAATTGTGGCACTTTCGTTATAACATGGTATTAATACCGCGATTTTTTGACTTTCTTTTTTCATATAGAAACCTCTCTTACTGAATTTTATCATATTCTTTAATGTAATTCAATCAACAGATACTGATGTTATTTAGCACAAAAATATAATAATTTACTTTTTATATTTCAAAATTAAATCTTTGTTAATTTTACTCCATTTATCAATAAAATAAATTCCCTTTTCTGTTATTAATTTTTCATGGGCAGCACTACCACTTTTCGTAGTTTGGTGAGGTAAATGTCCAACTCCTAAATATGGTGAATAATAAATTTCTTTTCCACTATTTCGCACCTTTAAAGAAAGGTCGGTATCTTCATAACAAGTTGGGTCATATGCTTCATCAAAGCCTTCTATTTCATTAAATAACTTCTTAGAAATTAAAAATCCACAAGTCGCTAAATAACCGATGTCTGGACGAGTTAGACAACATGGTGGCATATACCTAAAAGCATAACTGTCCACAACATGATAAGCAAAACCTTTTTTATTAAACCAGCCTGCTCCCCAACCAATAGCTCCCACATTTAAATCTTTTGTATAAATATCTATATAATTATCTAACCAATATTTATGGAGTATCCATTCATCGCTATCTAAGAAAACAATATAGTCTTTTGAAGCATTTTTAACTCCTAAATTACGTCCTGATGAACAGCCATTTTTACTATTCCTTAAAATCTTTACACTTTTATTATCTTTATATTGTTTCTTCAATTCTTCATAAGAACCATCACTACTTTGATTATCAACGACAATAATCTCATAATTATATCTTTCATTATTTTTTAGTAAAGTATCCACACATCTAAAAATTACATTGGCATTATTATAATTCAAAGTAACAACCGAAATATTGTTGTAAAATTCTTTTGGGGCTTTCTTTTCTTCAAAATTTAAAGCATCAATTAAATTTACACATCTATTATACCAATTATTATCAGCAATAAATTTTTGACACGCTCCAACATCATTCTTAAGTTCTTTTTGAATATATTGTATCCAGTTTTTAGATGTATTACCACAATACACATTTGGATAACTCATGATGTCGGGTAATTTTGTAGCTAGAACTAATTTATTCATAGCAATATATTCAAACACTTTCAAAGGAGAAACATATTCTCCCACTTCATCTACTTTAAATGGTAATATTGCATAATCACAATAAGCTAAATAATTTGGTAATTCATCCTGTTTCTTCATTCCTAAAAAATAAATGTTCTTTGGTGACTTTTCTACGATTTTTTGAATACCACTATTATCACCAATTAAAATAATTGAATAAGTGGGATACTTTTTAGCAATATCGAACACTAACTCCCAATCAAACCAAGCACCCCATAAAGAACCATAATAGATTAAAGTTTTTTCTCCTGTTATTAAATCGTTAGGTTTAGTAAATTTCTTGTTACCATTAAATAGCTCATCATCCACAGCATTGGGTAAATATAATATTTTGTTTTTAGGAAGTTTGTATTTTTTTAAATAATTTTCTAATTGTGAAACTAAAGGTTTAGCTGTACCAGTTAAAATACTAGCTTTTCTTAACATTAGTTTTAAAGTTTCCTCATCAAAAAGAATGCTACCTAAGTTAGACTCCCAATTATCTATATTTTCATAAACAATCTTGCATTTTATTTCAGCTGCTACATTTAAGTATTCTTGAAACGACTTACAAGGTGCTTCAAAAATAACCATATCATTTTCTTTAAGGTCATTAGCAAAAGTATTAGATGGGTAATTTCCTATATATAAGTGCTTATTAGCAGGTATATTTAAAGTAAATTGGGTAGCTTCCGAAGAATCAAAAGCAAAAATATATTGAACTTTATATCCCATTTTATTAAATGTTTTCGCAAACTGTGCACTTCGTTGCCCTCCCCCAATATCATAAAATGGTACTGTACCAAAAATAAAAACCTGTTTTTGTGTTTTTAATACACAACTTTCCTTTTCATTTTTAGTTAACTTAATACTTTCATATTGTCTTTTAATTCGAAATTGATTTATCAACTTAAAATATACACAATTAAAAAGCCATGTAATAGTTTTGATAAACCCATATTCTGTAT
Source organism: uncultured Bacilli bacterium (assembly GCA_947625365.1). Lineage (GTDB taxonomy): Bacteria > Bacillota_I > Bacilli_A > RF39 > UBA660 > HGM10766. The sequence continues at coordinate 4,436 of CANQNZ010000050.1, forward strand.
AATGATTTTTAATTTTACTCCATATCGACTTCATATTTTAAACTCCCTATTTTTTATTAAAATATTCAATTATTGCATCGGCAATCCTTATACTCGCTTTTCCATCTCCATAAGGATTACTTGCTTTACTCATTTTTCTGTACTCATCTTCATCGGTTAATAATTTTTTTGTTTCATTATAAATAATCTCTTCATCAGTACCTGTTAATTTTAAAGTACCTGCTTTAATTCCTTCTGGTCTTTCAGTTGTATCGCGAAGTACTAAGACTGGTTTACCTAAAGAAGGGGCTTCCTCTTGAATTCCTCCACTATCACTCAAAATAATAAAGGATTTATTTATAAAATTATGAAAATCTAAAACTTCTAAAGGTTCTATTAGTTTTACCCTATCACAATCTTTTAATACTTCATTGGCAACTTCACGAACTTTAGGGTTCATATGAATAGGATAAACAACTTTAACATCAGAAAATTCTTCTACTATTTTTCTTATAGCTCTAAAAATATGGCGCATTGGTTCACCAAGATTTTCTCGGCGATGAGCAGTCAACAAAATCATTCTGCTATCACCAACCCAATCTAACACTTCATGACTATAATTATCTTTAACAGTTGTTGCCATGGCATCGATAGCAGTATTTCCTGTTATATAAATATTTTCTTTGCATTTTCCCTCTTTAATTAAATTATTAGCGCTAAGTTCAGTCGGAGCAAAGTGCATGTCGGCCATACATCCCACCATTTGTCTATTCATTTCTTCAGGATAAGGCGAATATTTATCATAAGTTCTAAGTCCTGCTTCAACATGTCCTATTTTAATTTGATTGTAAAATGCTGCTAAACTTCCTGCAAAAGTTGTAGTTGTATCTCCATGAACTAAAACGATATCAGGTTTAGCTTCTTTAATAATTCTTTCTAATCCTGTTAAAGCTTTAGTAGTGACATCAGCTAAAGTTTGACCCTGAGTCATAATATTTAAATCATAATTTGCTTCTATTTTAAATGTCTGTAAAACCTGGTCCAACATTTGCCTATGTTGCGCAGTTACAGCAACTATACATTCAATTTCTTCTCTTTTTTGTAGTTCTTTTACTAACGGTGCCATTTTTATAGCTTCTGGTCTAGTACCAAAAACTGTCATTACTTTGATTTTTTTCATTTTGTATCCTCACAATCTATTCGATTTATCAAGTTTCCTATAATTGATTATATAATATTTATATTTATTTAGCAAATTTCCCTGCTTTTAATATATAATAAAAAATTACTTTTTATATTTAAGTAATTTTTTATTTATTTTTTTCCATTTATTAACAAAATAATCCCCTTTTTCTTTTATTAACTTTTTATGGGCAGCACTACCGCTTTTTGTAGTTTGGTGAGGAAGATGGAAAACTCCTAAATTGGCACAATAATATATCTCTTTTCCGGCATTGCGAACCTTAACAGAAATATCAGTATCTTCATAACAAGTTGGGTCATATGCTTCATCAAAGCCTTCTATTTCATCGAATAACTTTTTAGATAAAAACATACCACCTGAACCTAAATAACCAATATCACAGCGGCATAGTATATTAGGGTTCATATATCTAAATTTAAAACTATCAACTACATGATAAGAAAGTCCCTTAGAATTAAACCAGCCCGCGGCCCAACCAATAGCACCGACATTAGACGCTGTGTGATATATATCAAAATAAATATCTAACCAATATTTGTGTAATGCCCATTGGTCGCTATCTAAAAACAATAAAAACTCTTTATCAGTTTGATTAACTCCTAGATTTCTTCCTGATGAACAGCCATTTTTACTATTTTTAACAAGCTTAATTTTATTTTTATACTCTTTAGCTAGCGCTTCATATGAGCCATCGCTACTTTGATTATCAACAACTATTATTTCATATTTATAACGTGCTTGATAGCGTAGAAGACTATCAATGCATTTAAAAATAACATTTTTATTATTATAGTTTAAGATGATTATGGCAATATTATCATAAAATTTTTCTTCACATTTTTCTTTTTTATTAAAAAAGTCAATTATTCTAGAACATCTATCATACCAATTGTTGTCGAGAATAAATTTATCTTTTTCTTCCATATTAATTTCTTTATCGGCATGTAAAAATTTATCCCATTGCTCTACAGTGTCACCATAACTAACATTAGGATAACCAATAATATCTGGTAATGATGTAGATAAAACTTTTTTATTCATTGATATATACTCAAATATCTTAAGTGGTGAAACATATGTACCTATATCATCTGCTTTAAATGGCAGTATTGCATAATCACTATAATATAAATAGGCTGGAAGCTCTACTTGCGATTTCAATCCTAAAAAATGCACATTATTAGGAGCATTTTCCACAATATCTTTGATTCCCTTATAATCTCCAATTAAAATAATAGAATAAGTTGGATTTTTTAAAGCTAGTTTAAATATTAATTCCCAGTCAAACCAAACACCCCATAAAGAACCATAGTAGATTAAGGTTTTTTCTCCTTTAATAAAATCGTCAGGTATTATATATTTTTTTAAAGGACAAAATAAGTCATCATCTACAGCATTAGCTAAATACATAACATTATTATTTTTTATTTGATATTTTTTTAAATAATCCTTTAATTGTTGAACCAAGGGTTTAGCGGTTCCAACTAATAAATCAGAGTTTTTTAAAAACTTTTGTAATATATTTTCAGAAAATATATCACTTCCTAAACTAGTTTCCCAATTATCTATATTTTCATATACTATTTTACATTTGTGTTTTTTAGCTATTTCTAAAAAAATATCATATTTTTCAATTGGAGCTTCAAAAATAAATAAATCATCTTTGTTAACCATTGTTTCAAATTGTTTGGCTGACAAATCATCGATAAAAATATGTTCTACTGATGAATTATCCATATTGATAATTTGACTCTCATTAGACTTAAAACAATAAATATAATGAACTTTATATCCCATTTTATTAAATGTTTTTGTTAATTGAGCACTTCGTTGCCCTCCTCCAATATCATAAAATGGTATGTTAGCAAACATAAAAATTTTTTTGGCATTTTTCTCCACTACATATTTTTTTTCTTTGCTTTTTATTTTTATTTTTTCATAATCTAATTTTTCTCTTTTATAATTACGAGCCTCAAATAAAACACAATTAAATGACCAATTAATTGTCTTTTTCAAACCATTTTCTTTATAATAATTTTTTAATTTAGTACCAAAATTTTTGCTTTTCATCTTTACCTCCTGGAATAATACTATTTATTATTACTTGCACCCATATACTCTAAATACTTTTGACATACTTTTTTTGGTGTTCCAAACATTTGCACTTCACCATGTTCAATCCACATAACTCTATCACATAAATTTTCAATAGAATCAATTGAGTGAGATACATATAATACCGTAGTTCCTCCACCTATCATATTGCGCATTTTCTCTTCACTTTTGGCTTGAAAAGCTATATCACCAACCGATAATATCTCATCAACAATTAATATTTCTGGTTCAACAATAGTAGCTACGCTAAATGCTAATCTAGCGACCATACCTGAAGAAAAGTTTTTAACAGGAACATCTAAGAAATCATGTAATTCAGAAAAATCAACAATTTCTTGAAATTTACTGTCTAACAATTCTTTACTATACCCCATAACAGCTCCGTTTAAATAAATATTCTCACGAGCAGTTAAATCAGGGTCAAAACCAGCGCCAAGCTCAATCATAGGACAAATATTACCGTAAGCGTTAACCTGCCCTTTAGTTGGCTTCATAACTCCGGCCACAATTTTAAGCAAAGTTGATTTTCCTGCCCCATTGCTTCCTACAAATCCCACTACCTCTCCGGTTTTTATATCAAAATCTAAGTTTTTTAAAGCCCAAAATTCCTCTTTCTTTTTCCTCTTTTTTTTAGGATTTAAAAAATCTACAAAAAATTGTTTTAAAGAGAAGTTTTTTTCAACACCTAAATTAAAACGCATTGAAACATTCTTAACTTCTATCATATTACCTTTTTCCATAGTTAACTAACATTCCTTTCTATCGTCCTTTCAGTCCTCTGAAAGGCACAAATTGAATTGAAAAAAATTTATTA
>CANQNZ010000051.1 GCA_947625365.1 uncultured Bacilli bacterium
TTTGTATTTTGCATACCCTGTTCATCTGTTTGCGGTACTTTTTCTATTAGACTTACATCTTCTCCTTCTGTATATTTTATATTAAAGCATTCTGCTACTTTTGTATTATTTGTTCCTGTTTGCGTAAAGTTTTTTTGCCAAAGGGCATAACTTATTGTTGTTATAATTATTATTAATGATATTATTAATATTCCTATTATTATTTTTTTATTATTCTTCATTATTATTTTGACCTCCTTGGTATAATTCTCTATTTCAATTATACCCCCCCCCGGAGTGTCTTTGTCAACACAAAGTTTCTGCCACTGAGTTTACGGATAGTCAAAATAGTAGGCATTAAAAAACATTGATTTTACTCAATGCTTAATTATTTTTCTTTAAATATATCTTTATTATCTAAATAATACTGACATGCCGATATTACAGATAAGATAGTAGCGGCTAATATTAGGATGTCAGCTACCCGTATATTCCATAATTCAAATGGTAAATTATATATTAATACAAAACTTATACCAACCATCATACATATAGTTTTTAATTTGCCAGCAATACTAGCCCCTACTGCTCCTTTTTTCTCACCAGCTATCATTTTAATTGAGTCAACAAAAATATCTCTAGTAATGATAACAACAGGAACAACTACAGAAACAAAACCATTACAAGCTAATATTACTAATAATCCATTAACTAATACTTTATCAGCAATAGCATCCATTACTTTCCCAAAATCAGTAACTAAACCATTTTTACGAGCTAAGTGCCCATCTAAAAAATCAGTTAAGGAAGCGATAATAAACATAATCGCTGCTATAATATATTTTAAATCAACTATTACACTTCCTACAGTATACTTAGGAAATTCTATTCCTACTTGATACCAAGGGAAAATAAGTAAAACTAATATTAAAATTGCTAAAATAATACGACTAACAGTAATTTTATTAGGTAAATTCATATACTTCAACTCCTATAAATAACTAACATAATTTATAATTTCATTATTAATGGTAATTTGTTTAACAGACCATATAATGGCTAAAATTACTAACAAAAATATTATAAAATAAATTATGGCATAATATAATTTTTTAGTTTTCATCACCGGTTTTGTATATGGTGAAGCAATTTCTTCTTTATTTTCTTCTTGTTTATTTTTTTCTATAATGGCTTTTTCAATATCTTCAAGTGGTATTTTTGAAGTATACTCAAATAAGTATTCATTAAACTCATCAATAATTTTAGCATCATCTAAACCTAAATATTTAGCATAGCTTTGAATATAATCTTTTAAAACAAAAATATCTTTAAAACAGCCTATATTTCCATCTTCAATGTTTTCGATGATAACAACCTCGATGTTTAAATCTTTACTAGCCTCATCCAAACTCACCCCAGCTTTTTCTCTAGCGTCTTTTAGACTCTGACCAATTTCATTCAAGAATTTTCACTCCTATTCATTAAATAAATAAAATCTTATAAGCCATGTTCTGTACTCAATTACTTGAGCGACAAATATTTATCTACCTATATTAAATATAAGTCCTCTTTTCCGTTTATTATTCCTTTAAAGAGGTTCCCCTACCATAAATTTGGGTTTCTCACTCGCGGGGTTTACCACGTTCCACTTCCCTCGTTTCCAAGTTCTTCGTCACTTTGGCACTTTTATACTTACTAAATCCTTTTAAGGATTTTTCAGAGCCGTTAGATTTCTCTACCTAAAGTTATTTTTTCCTTTAGCGCGAACAGGACAATCATTTCAGATTGTGTGAGCATGGACTTTCCTCTACATAGTTTATATGCAGCATTTGCCCAGATTTTATTCATTTTTTCCAAAAACTACTTTTTCTAATTGACTAAGTCTTCGAAGAAGGTCGACATTATTAACGTACTTGTTTGAACTATTTCCACTATCTTCAGCAGCTTCAATATTAGTACGTAAACGGCGTATTTCATTTTTGAGACTTATATTGTCATTAGTTAAAGAACTTATTTCTTTTTCTTGTTTTTTAATTATTGTGATAAACTCTGTATAATCATGAATAACCATATCTAGAAATTTATCTACCTCTTGAGGACGGTATCCACGTGCATCAATTTTAAAGTCCTTATCCAAAACTTCCTGAGGTGTTAGATATATTCTTTCATTATACATTTAAAATCACCCTTCTTACTCTTTAATTATAAAAATTTTGAACTATTTTGTCAACTATACGAAAAAAAGAACAAAGCGTTCTTTATTTGACTAACTTTTTATTAGTTGTATCAAGAGTAATACTAGCTAATGTTACATCTTCAATAATCTTATTAATTAAATAATCTAATCTTATCATAAAATCTCCTTTTATTTCATTATATATTTTTAGAAAACATTTTCTAGCTTTTCGACAAATGATTTTATTATTTGACAACCCTTTTTAAAATTAGCAATAGGATATAGAAATATAGAAAAGATTATAGTATAATTGTGGTGGTGATTATTGTGCTAAAAACAACAAGTAAAGATACATCTTTAAGACAAATAGTTTATAAAAACCGCGGAATGGATTTAGAAAGTATGTTAAATAATTCTAATAAATATTATTTAACTGCTGATAAAGCTGTTATTTATAAGAAACCTACTCCCATAGGAGTAGTTAAAGTATCCTATAAAGATAATTATAAAATTATTGATAGAGGATATTTTAAAGAACAATCTACTTTAGATTATAATGGATTATATAAAGGAAAATATATTGATTTTGAAGCAAAAGTTACTAAAAATAAAACATCTTTTCCTTTAAGTAATATTCATGCTCATCAAATTGAACATATGCGCAAGATAATCAAACATGGAGGGATAACTTTTCTTATTATAATGATAAATGAAATAGTTTATTTATTACCAGGAGAAAAGTTTTTAGATTATTTAGATACTCATCAAAGAAAATCAGTTGATTATAAATTTATAAAAGAAAAAGGATATGAAATTAAATATACTTTTTCTCCAGAACTTGATTATTTAAAAATTGTTGATAAAATATATTTTTAGAAGGTGTAAAAAATGGATGAAAAGAAAAAGAAAAAGTTAGATAAACTTAATGAAAAGGTAGAAAACATTAATAAATCAATTGATAATAAGATTAATAAAATAAGCGATAAGATTAAAAAGGGAGGAATTAATATAAAGAAAACGCGTACAAAGAAAAGCGATAATAAAAATAGTAGTACTAATTCTAATAAAACTAAAGTAAAGAAAGTAGAAAAGAAAAATAGCACTGAACCTAAAAGTTCTAAAGTTAAAAAGGTGAAGAAGAAAAAACATGCTGTTCTTGTTATAATTACTACTATTGCTATTATTATCCTTTCAATTATATTGTTATTTATGTTATATATAGTTATTACTGCACCAAAGTTTGACGAAAATGAATTATATAATAAGGAAGCTACTATTTTATATGATGCTAAAGGTGATGAATACGCCCGTATTGGTAGTGAAAAAAGAGAACTTGTTACTTATGATGAATTACCTCAAGTATTAGTTGATGCTATTGTGGCTACAGAAGACTCTCGTTTTTTCCAACACAGTGGTTTTGACCTTGCTAGATTTATGCGAGCATCTTTAGGACAGCTAAGTGGTAACTCTTCCGCTGGTGGTGCTTCTACCTTGACTATGCAAGTTGTTAAAAATACTTTTACTTCTAGAGAAGCTCATGGTATTGCCGGTATAATTCGTAAATTTACTGATATTTATATGTCCATATTTAAAGTTGAAAAAAATTATACTAAAGAAGAAATTATGGAATTTTATGTTAATGCCCCATGGCTTGGTAAAAGTAATAATGGTGGTGCCTACGGAGTTGAACAGGCTTGTCAATTATATTTTGGTAAATCAGTTCGTGATTTGAACTTAGCTGAAGCCTCTTTAATTGCTGGAATGTTCCAAGCTCCATCATCTTATAATCCATTTAATAATCCTGATTTAGCTGCCAAACGTCGTAATACTGTTTTAAAATTAATGGTACGTCATGGTTATATAACTCAAGATGAAGCTGATGCTGCTAATGCGATAAGTATACAGTCAATGCTTACTCCAGAAGTTGAAGCCTCAACTAATCCATATCAAGGCTTTATTGATACGGTAGTAGAAGATGTTGAAAAAAGAACTGGTAATGACCCATATAATACTCCAATGCTAATTTATACAACTTTAGAAAAAGAACCTCAAGATATTATCAATAATTTATATGCTGGGGAATATTATAAATGGAAAAATGATGTAATCCAAGCCGGAATTGCTGTTACTTCTGTCAAAGATGGTTCTATTATTGCGGTAGGAGCTGGACGTAATCGTAAAATTGGCGACTGGAATTATGCAACTAATATGAAGCGTCATCCTGGTTCTTGTGCAAAACCATTCTTTGCCTACGGTCCTTACCTAGAATATAATAATGGTAATACTGGTTCAATCTTCTTTGATGAGCCGATGACTTATTCTGATGGTACTTCCCTAAAGAACTCTGATAACTCTTATATGGGTATGATAACAATGAAAACGGCTTTATATAAATCTCGTAACATTCCTGCTATTCAAGCCTTCCAACAACTTGATAAACAAAAAGTTAGTGACTTTGTTCATAGTTTAGGTATTGATTATGGTGATAAATTATATGAGTCAGCTGCTATCGGAGGATTTGATGGAATGACGCCACTTGAAATGTCGGCTGCTTACGCTGCCTTTGGTCGCGGTGGTTATTATATTGAACCTTATTCCTTTACTAAAGTAGTCTATCGTCAAGATGATAGAACTTACGAACCAGAAATTAAGAAAAATAAAGTTATGAGTGAAGAAACGGCTTATATGATGAACAATATGTTAACATATGCCGGAGCCAATAATGTTGGTGGTAAAATTCATGTTAATGGTACTGATGTTGCTGCCAAAACTGGTACATCAACAATTGATAAAAAAGTTATCGAAGATAAACACTTACCTGACTCAGTCAGCCATGATAACTGGGTAGAAATTTATTCACCTGACTACTCGATTTCTCTATGGTATGGTTATAATGAAATTACCAGTGAATATTATACAACCGCTATTGACGGAGCAAATCAGAGGGTTATGATATCTGCGGCGTTAGGAAATAGAATATTTAAAGAAAATTCGAAATTTAGCATACCTGATGGCGTGGTCGAAGCGCAAGTAGAATTAGGTACTAATCCGGCCCAAAAGCCAAGTAATTATACTCCATCTAGTTTAATTTCTACTGAATACTTTAATAAAGAAAGTGCGCCTAAAGAAACTTCTCCTAGATTTACTAAATTAAATGACCCTACTAATGGTAATGCTTCCGTTTCAGGTTCTGCCATTGAACTTACTTGGAAACCTATTGAAACGCCAAATGCTCTAAATTCTTCTTATTTAGAAGATTATATGAAAAAAGCCTATGGCGACCAATATCAACGATATTTAAAACATATGTTAAGCTATAATCAAAGTGTTTTAGGAACAGTTGGTTATGAAATATTCTTAGAAACAACTAGTGGCTTGCAAGACTTAGGATTTACTGATAGCACTTCATTTACTTATACAATGACTGGTCTACCTACTTACCATTTCATTATTAAATCAACTTATAGTAATTTCCGTTCTAACATGAGTGATGGTATTAGCGTCGATGTTAAAGGAAATTCTAACGTAACCTATGGCACGGGAGGAAGCACTAGTAGCAATGGCCCAGTAGAAATAAAATATAATGATAATGACTTCTGCCGCAAGCCTGCTAATGGTTCAACCTGGACGGCTAATGGTAAGGTTAGTGCAAAAGTAAATGGTACAACAATTTCAGCATCTAACTTAAGCTTTACTTATTATCGTAATGGTTCTAAATTACCTTCTGGCATTCCTCTTGGTAGTGAAGGAACATTTGAAGTAGAAGTTAATATTCGTTATGGTGGCTCTACCTATACTGAAAAAATACCTTTTGTAGTTTCTAATACTTGTGCAGTTTAAAATGAAAAAAGACTATTCAGTCTTTTTTTATTTTGTTTTTGTAATATTTACATTCCGGCTGCAATAAACAAGTAGAACATTCCGGATTTTTGCTTTTACAAATATATCGGCCAAATAATACTAATTGATGATGAGTTCTACTCCACTTATCTTTAGGTATCTTTCGCATTAACTTTTTTTCGACTGTTAAAACACTATCCTTTTCTTTGGCTAAAGAAAGTCTTTTCGAAACTCTTTCTACATGAGTATCAACGGCAATTGCAGGAACGTTATATAAATTAGATAAAACAACATTACAAGTTTTGCGGCCAACACCTGGCAGGCTTTCTAAATACTGACGATTATTAGGTACTTTTCCCTCATAATTTTCAACTAACGATTGCGCTATACTTATAATATACTCGCTTTTTTTCGTATAAGTCCCCACCGGTCTAATAATTTTTTCAATATCCTTTTTTAAAGCTTTACTTAAAGAAAAAATATCATACTTAGCAAAAAGCTCTTTGGTTACCATATTCACGCGAGCATCTGTACATTGCGCCGATAAAACAGTAGCAATTAATAACTCATAATCCTTATTGTAATTTAGCTCACATCTAGGATGCGGTATCATAATATCTAATTTTTCTAATATATCATACTTCATTATCATCTAACCAATCATAATCAAATAATTCTTCTTTATTTTGTTTTTTTTCAGGCATTTGTTTTAGATGATTTTGAACATCTTCCATTGTCTTAAAACCATTTTTGCCCCATTCATAAATAATTTTATCAATATATCTAAAATTCCTAACGCCATTATAAATAGCTTCTTTTAAAGCACCTAAAATAAGTTCTTCAGAAATATTATTGTCTAGCCAAGCATTAACTATTTCATATTCAATAGGACTAAGCTTTCTATTAAATTCACTTTCAAAAGCATCAAATATATTGTCTTTAGTTTCTTTTTTATTTTCGTTTTTAATAGAGTTAGTTAAATTAGCATATAAACCATCTAAAGAAATAGTTTCTTTTATTTTACCATTATTATCATTTTCAACTACAATATTAATTAATTTTTTGACAGTTAAACTATTAAAAGCTTCTAAGATATCTTTTTCACTAATACCTAACTTTTCTTTGATATCTGATAAATTAAATATCTTATTATCTTCATTATAAAAATAAATTATCAATAAAAACTCATTTAAATTAAGATTATATTTTACTAATTCTTTAACAAGTACTTCTGATATAACATAATGTTTAACATTTAAAATATTTTTATAATCTAACATTATAACCACAATCCTTTATTTTCTTGAATATAATTTATTAATACTTCTTTTTCATTAGTTAATTTACCATTTAATACTAAAATAATCAAATCATCTTGAATTTGTTGGATAAGTTTAGATGGCTCAATATCTAGAATTTTCTGAATATCATCGCCATCAATATCTAACTGATTTTTGCTTTTTATTGGTAAGCTATTATATTGCTCACTAATGACTTTTTTATTTAAACCTAGTAAATCCCCAGCTACACTTGATAAATATAGGCCATAATTAAATAAAATACCTAAATCTATTTTTCCGTAATTTACAATTTTATTTATTTGTTTTATATTATCTTTTTCTTCTTTGGTTAATGGAAAATCATCTGGTAATTCTAATTGAGCATACATAGCATTAATATCATCAGAATATTTTAAATTTTGATATTTTATGCCCAGAACATCTAATATTTGTAACTCGTTTAAATATTCAAATCCTGCAATAACATTTTTAGATACTAACATCTTATTTATTTCTTCTTTTTTACGAGTATTAGAAATTAAAGCTATTTTATTTTTATTTTGATGGATATATTCTACTATTTTAGCATCTAATTCAAAGCCTAATGTTATTTTAAAACGTAAAGCTCTAAGAATTCTTAAAGGGTCTTCATTAAATTTATCTTCCATATTACCGATAACTTTAATTATCTTATTTCGTAAATCATTTAGTCCCCCTATTTTATCAATAATATTACCGTTTTTATCCATATATAAAGCATTGATAGTAAAGTCCCTTCTTTTAATATCAGTTTCTAAATCTTTAATATATTCAATTTGGGTTGGTTTACCTTCAATATATTGAAACTCTTTTCGATAAGTAGTAATATCTACATTATATTTATTTACTAAAAGTTTAATGGAACCATAAGATGATACTTTAATATTTTCATCAGCAAAAATTTCGGTTAAATCTTTAGGTAAAGCGTCCGTACAAATATCAATATCATTTGTTTCTTTGCCTAGGATATAATCACGTACATATCCCCCTACTATATAAGCTTGAAAACCTTTGTCAATTATTTTAAGTAAAATTTTTCTTAAGTCTTCTATCATTCTTTCACCAATACAATTGTAGCATATTTAAAACATAAAAAAAACATTGAATTATTCAATGCTTAGTTATTATGGCTCTAGATAATCTACTGGGGAGCAAAAATTAATTAAAGCATTATAAAATAAGGGTTTGTCCCTTATTTTTT
>CANQNZ010000052.1 GCA_947625365.1 uncultured Bacilli bacterium
AACGTCCGGGACGAAGTAAAGCTGGGTCTAAAACATCAGGTCTATTAGTAGCAGCGATGATAATTATTCCTTCATTTTCTCCAAATCCATCCATTTCAGTAAGTAATTGGTTAAGAGTTTGTTCACGTTCATCGTGACCTCCTCCTAAACCTGTACCTCTTTGACGACCTACAGCATCTATTTCATCAATGAAAATTAAACATGGCGCACTTTGTTTAGCTTGTTTAAACATATCACGTACACGAGATGCCCCAACACCTACAAATAATTCTACGAAATCAGAACCACTTATATAGTAAAATGGTACATTAGCTTCACCAGCTACAGCTTTAGCTAGTAAGGTTTTACCAGTTCCGGGAGGACCTACTAATAAAACACCTTTTGGTATTCTAGCTCCTAATTTTTGGAATTTCTTAGGATTTTTTAAGAAGTCAATTAATTCTTCAACTTCTTCTTTTTCTTCTTTCAAGCCAGCAACATCAGAAAATCTTACTTTACCACCATCTTGAGATAAACGTGCACGGCTACGACCAAAGTCCATAGACTTAGAATTGCCACCAGCCATACGGTTAAATAAGTAGAAAGTAACACCAACTAAAATTAATAATGGCAAGAAATTAACAATTATATATAATATAGAACTACTTCCTGGGTCTTTCTCTGTATCATATAAATCTAAATTATGAGAAGTTGCATATTCTGATACTTTTACAATATCTTCAGGAATTATTTTAGTTTTAAAAGTTTCATTTTCCTCATAATCTTCCAATTTCCCCTCTAAATAATAAACACTTTCACTACTTTTAGGAGTTACTGTAACCTCAGTTACTTTAGCCTTTTCAATATAAGACATAAATTCTCCTGTAGTAAGTTCATGTACTTCATGTCCGGCAAAATTAAAGAATATCAATGTGCCTATTACTACAAGAAGTAAAATCAAATAGGGAAAAGTATTTTTTAGAGTATTTACATTTTTACTTTTATTCATTATTTTTTCCTTCTTTCAATTGATACTTAAGTATTATATCATAGTTTTTAGTTTTTGCTCTATCAAATTTCGATTTTTTTATTCCCGGTATCCAAAGGATATTACCTGCGCTATCTGTAACGATTGGTAAAGCATCTCTTTGGGATTTAGCAATCTTTTCATTAACTAATATATCTTGAACTTTTTTAGAGCCATTTAAATTCTTAACGGCCATTTTATCAGATGGCTTACGACTACGTACTATAATAGGTAATTTTATATCTTTGCTATTTAAATATAAGTGATAGTTATCGGTCTTATTACTACTTTTTATTTGCACTATTTTATTCCCGTTTTTTAAAGTAATGTCGCCACGAAAAACTTCATTAAACTTTTCAAAAACAATATCTTTATTATTTATAAATCTAATTTTATTATACTCTTTTAAAGCAATAATATTATTAGGAAGAGAAATGCTCATACTAGCCTTATCAGTTTTTATTAAGTGCAATAAATTTTCTTGATGTTTTTTATTTATTTTATTTAATTCTTCTTGATAAAGTAGATGAAATATTTCTGCAATTATCTTAGTTAATAAATAATTATCTATATTTTGCGTTTTGGTAATATCTAAAGTATTATCAATATATACTTTTTTTAAATGCTTTTGTACTTGTTTTGAAATATAGTTATTAGCTTCCTCTAATTCTTCACTAAAAGCTAAATACTTTAGATGAACATCATTATTTTCTTGCTTTAAAAAAGGAAGAATTTCTTGACGATAGCGATTTCTAGTGTATTTAGAAGATGAATTTGATGTATCAATATAATATTTTAATTTATTTTTATCCATATATTCAATGATTTCTTGCTTTGTCATATAAAGAAGAGGTCTTATTATTTGAAATTTATTTTTTTTTGTTTGTTTTTTAATACCTATATAACCATTTAAAGATGACCCTCTTGTTAAACGCATTAAAATAGTTTCCATTAAATCATCACCATGATGAGCTGTCATTAAATAATTAGCTTGGTATTTTTCAACCACTTTATAGAAAAATTCATATCTTTGGCTACGAGCATCATGTTGAAAATTCGCAGCTTTATATTCCGTAATTTTAAGTAGTTCAAAGTCCAACTTTTTTTCTTTAGCGTAATTTTTGATAAATTCTTCTTCTTCTTGGCTCTGCTTCCTCACGTTATGATTTACGTGTGCTATTATAATTTGCAGGGATAATTTAGTTTGAAATTGCTCTAATAGATGTAATAAAAACATTGAGTCTGGACCAGTAGAAGTAGCAATAACCACTTTATCATTAGGTTTTAATAAATTATTTAAATAATTTAATGTTTTGTCCAAGCTATCACCTTCTTTGTAAAATTTATTTTAACAAATAAAAAATATAATGCAAGAGCAAATAAAAAGAAGATTTAAAATCCTCAAATTTATATTTTCTTTAGTAATGTTCCTTCTAGTGTTATATTCTTGATTGTTTTACTATTTTTAACAGCATCAATTACAACATCTTTTGTTAATTCATCAATTGTCTCTTCTTCTTTTAAACTGCTTGTTTCGCTAGTTAAATGTTGATATTCCTCGTCACTTAAACGTTTTTGACATTCTTCATCAAATGTATACCATTTTTGCTCATTAATATCATAACGAGAATTTGCTAGACGTTTAGTCGGCACTTTTAAATACGCACAATTTTCTATATCACTCATAATGTAATCTTCCGGCATCATAGTGGCATACTCAAGAGTATTTACCAAATACTGTGATTGTCTAATGTTTACATTAAGTTTATCAATCTCATTATTAACTAAATTTAAGGCAGCATCAACAGATGACTTTAAATCCCTAAATCCTCCATCTGGGAACACTAAATAGTCTAAATTACGAATTTTACCAACCGTATTTTTTAAAGTGCTTGTTCCATCGTTAATCATTAATTCGTTAAAAGATGGACAATTCTCTTTTATTTTATCTAAATAAAACCTCAAGCAAGCTAATCCCATAATCGACTCAACGCTAAAATGAATGGCATTACCATTAAGTTCACCATTATAATAAGGGGAAGGCGTGGAAATTATATTAGAATACATTAAATTAAAATTAAAGTTATAATTAGTATTTAATGTTCCTTTTAATTGATTGAAAGTTTCTTCATTTATTACACCTTGCGTAGCTAATTGATTGCAGATATCTGTAATGTAGCTTGTAATATCACCACTACATTTATAAACTTCATCTTTACTAAATTGTTTAGGTAAATCACTATATTTTTCTTCAACTTCTTCTTTTGATGGATGTTTAATTTGCATAATCTGCGCTAGTTGGTTTTGCAAAGATGGAATTACATTAAAGGTTAAATTTTCTTTGGCCGCGACTACTTTTTCTTTATATTCTTCGATTAAACCAGGATACTGCTCTTCCAATGTTTTTTTAGTACATCGATATAAATAATCTGAATAAGCTTCTCTTTTTAGATAGCCATAAACACTATTATTATCATTATTATTTAATTCATTAATTACATCATAATATTTCATAATAAAATTCACATCCTATGCATATAATATCATAAAATAATATTTAAAATAGGTTTTTCTAAAATTATTGTCGTTTTATTTGACACTTTTTGGCTATTGCTATATTATATTGGCTATATTTCATTTAAGGAGGATTAAATGTTACCTTTAGAATTACAAATTGTATATGATAACACGATAAACTATATTAATACGCTCAGACAGTATAAAACAAAAATTAAAAATTCTTCTACTTTGGAGGAGCAATTAGATATCATGAAAGAAGTGTACAGTTTTGCTAAGCTCATTGCCCCAATGTTTTTTGAAGATTTTAAACATTTAAAAAGTGACTATAATTTAATTGTAGAAGAAATAATGAATTGCGAATTTGCCCTTCCTAATTATTATATTATAGAAAATAATCCTCAGCTTACTTCACCCCTAAATATTTTAGAATACATTGTTTATATTACTAGAGATATGTTAGTGAAAAAGGTAAACAAAAATGCTAAAAATCCTTCCTGTCTAGCTGATATAGATTTATCTAATAAGTGCGCGGTCGCCTCCCGTTTTATAACTAAGTTTTGTCACAAATATCATATCCCTAATAAAAGAGTTTTAATAGAAACTGGTTATATAAAGACTTCTCGTTTATCTAATGGTATGGGATATCATTATTTTAATATTGTTACTTTAAATAATCATGATTATTTAATAGATTGTACTTATAGTCAATTTTTCTTAATTAGGAAAAATATTTTAGAATGTTTAGGAATACCGGGTCACCATAATCCATACGCTGGTTTATTTATGGTAATGGATAGTTGTCGCAAGAAGGTAGCCGAGGAAATTTTAGAAAAAGGTTATATTAAAATAACGCCAGATGTTTTAAAACACTATTTAGACGGTTTTACTCTTTCTTATCGCAACGGTCTTTATTATGAATGTACCAATGATTTTTCCTATACAACAAATTATCAAGATACTAATTATCAAAGCTTTTTAAAAAGGGAAGATAATCAGTTAAATTATGAAAATAAGTTACATCTAGGCTTGCAAAGATATCCTCTTAACAATCCTAATTTAAATTTTCAAAAAAGGTAACTAGCTTTTTTTATTTTTAAGCATAGCTACCATAAAATCTAATATATCGCCGTCTAAAACTTTATCAGCTCTAGTTGTTTCATAACCAGTTCGTGCATCTTTAACCATTGTATAAGGTTCTAACACATAACTTCTTATTTGACTACCAAAATCTATATTAGTATTTACTCCTTTTATTTTACTTAATTCCATTTCTTTTTTTTCAAGTTCTAACTGATAAAGTTTACTTTTTAAAACTTGCATGGCAATTTCTTTATTCTTTAGCTGACTTCTTTCATTTTGGCAAGTAACAACGGTTTTAGTTGGCAAATGAGTTATACGTACGGCTGAGTCGGTAGTATTTACTCCTTGCCCACCTTTACCACTACTGCGATAAACATCTATTTTTAAATCTTTTTCATTGATTTCCACGAAGGCATCTGAGGTAAATTCTGGGGTAATAGTTACGGAAGCAAAAGAAGTATGACGACGCGCCCCGGCATCAAATGGAGATATTCTAACCAATCTATGGACCCCTTTTTCTCCTTTAAAATAGCCATAGGCAAATAAACCTTTAATCAAAACCGTCACACTTTTTATTCCAGCTTCATCACCCTTTTGTTCATCTATTATTTCGTATGTATAGTTATTTTTTTCACAAAATCTTAGATACATTCTTAAAAGCATACTAGCCCAATCACAACTTTCCGTCCCTCCAGCGCCCGGATGAATTTCTAAATAACAGTTTAAGCTATCATACTCAGAAGATAATAGTACATTTATTTCTAGTTCATTTAATTTTTCCGTAAGAGACGTTAAATTATCCTCTATTTCTTGTTGAAGCAAGTTATCGCCTTGGTTAATAAGGATAATAAGTTCTTCTAGATTATTAATAGATGCTTCTATTTCTTTTATTTCTGTTAGTTCTTTTTTTAGATGATTAACTTGAGCACTAATATTAGTTGCTTTATCTACATCGTCCCAAAAGTGCTCTTGTTGCATTTGGTTTTCTAATTTTTGTAGTTTTTTTTCTTTTTGTCCAACGTCAAAGAGACCTCCCAATATCTTGAACTCGGCTTTTTATTATTTGTAATTTTTGTTTTAACACTTTTATTTCCATGTTTTTCTCCTTTGAACTATTTTTTATTTGGTTTTAAACTTAATTTTTGCGGTTTGGCAGTTTCATAATTAGGCCAATCTTCTTGTTGGGTTATAATTTTCATTATTATATCCGAATATGGTTTGTTTTTTACTATATCACTAATAACTTTAGCAAATGGGGCTGTAATTTTACCTTGATTATCTACAATTATATTAAAGTAGGAATTAAATGGTAATGCTTTTTTATATTGAGTGATAATGGTTTCTAAATCAATATTAGGTATCCATAAATCAGAAACAATAAAGGAAGGATATTTTATTAGATATTTAAAATAGTAAGCTTGGGTTTGTTTTAAAGCAAAGATTAATTCTTGACCGCTTTTAATAAGAGGAAAATCTTTATTGGCTAGTTCACTATTAACATAGTCAATTATATCTTGAAATTTCTCATCTAAATATAGTTCATCATATGCTTCATAAGTATTTTTTAAAATATTATGCATTATGGTAAAATTCATAAACATAAATGCTGCATTTTGAGTCTGACTATTAGAAGTTATAGCCAATTTAGGTAAGTTTATATCATTTACATAAATAGCCGCAGGATTATCGCTATTTAGTCTTATTGGGTATTCGTCTACCATTTGCTTAATTAAATTAATCCTTTTTGCTCCATTTGGATAATATATAAATTGAGTTTCTCTTTCATTCATTATGGCACTTTTGCTATATTCTTTCATAAACCCTTCCGATTTCTTTGACTCAAATTATTTAAAAACTAATATATAATTTTACAATTTAATTATAGCACAATTTCTGAAGCCGTACGTATCATACTTACTTTTCACACATTAAATTTACTTTTTATTAGTTGTTATTTTGTTTTACTTGCAGAATATCTAAAACTTTTTCCATTTAATATTTCGTTGTTGGTCGGATAAGCTCCTAACTCTATTTGCTCATCAATAGAATGATTATACTCTTTAATAATATTTATATAGCTTTCCACTCCTATTTGCTGGATTATTTTTTCTAAAACCGTTATTGTTTCTTCGCTAAAACTAGAAGTGTTTTTAGACAATTTATCAATGATGCTTTCATATTGGGAAACATCGCCCATTTTACTAAACAAATAAGTTAAGAAATCTTTAGCATATATCTCCCATAATTTCAAATTTTTTTCATCATCTTCTTTATATGACTTTGAATACCAATGCTTGTCCGATGGATAATTGTTAACACTTATAAAATCTGTAATCATTTTAGAAGTTTCTGACTCAATTATATAATCTTTTCCTATTAGTTCAGGAACTACATCAAACATAGCTAGTAATACCCACTCTACTGACACGTCCCTATCCCCACGATATGGTATTATCTTAATATTAGGATTTATATTTTGGTCTAATAGCTCATCTAAATGACTTGCTTCAATTAAAATAATAGCTTTATCAGATAATTGAACTTCATCTTTAAAATATGTATCTTCTCCTCGAACTGCTAAAATATTAGCCGTGCTTTCATTGCCCGCAAAAGGCTCCATAATTACAATATAATTGTTATCAAAGTTACCTTGCATATGAGACGAAACAATACCATTTAAACAAAAATGTACACTAGAGCGGTATTGAGTTGACCAAGGGCTAAACTCTCTTGCTTTTTGGGTATCCTCAGTAATTATCTGCATCGATTTATTATAATCTAAATCTTTAATCTTATCGGGAGTTTTTAAAATATACCTATACGCAACTTCATGAAATGCATCATTTAATTTGCAAACAAAAGGGACATTACTCAAAGCTTTAATAACACCATTTTTAGGCACATGGTCGGTAGCTCTTACTAACACTATGTCACTTGCTGTATAAAATCCTCTTTCTAATTTTTGTTTTATTAAATCTTGTTTTTTCATTTCCATACTTAATTCTATATTTTTATCACTAGTATCTAATAACATAAAAATCGTACCTTCCTTATTTTAACAGCTGTTTATTAATCCACATTTACACCTTTATTTAATAATTTATTGCCTATAAAATAAACTATACAAATGTATATTGCATATATAAATATTCCCATAATCATTATACTTTTAAGAGCAGTTGAACTAACTACTATATTATTAAACACAGACATAATATCTGAATTTAATAACCCTGCAATATAAATAATTAATAAGGATATAATTGAAAATACCATATATATTCCCAATCCGCAGATTATACCTCATTAAAAGCTACTCTTATAATAATTCTAAATATTTTTTTAACATTTCTATCTCTAATTCATTTATCAAGTTGATAAAATCAGTATAATCTTTCGTTGTATGGGCTTTATCTAAAGCTTCATAATATTGTAATCTATTTTCTTTTTTTATAATTACAGGTTTAAAGCCATTCTTCATTAAATCTAAATTCATAATTAATCTTGATGTTCTTCCATTTCCATCAACGAAAGGATGAATTTTAACAAGTTCACCATGCAATAACGTAGCTTGAATTATTGGATGATATTTATTCCAAGTTTTATAGTTTAAAATTAATTTTTTCATTAACTCAGGAACTTTTACAAAATCTGGAGGAATATGAGTTGCTCCTTTTATAGTTACATTTTCATTTCTATATCTTCCTGCGTTTTCATCATCAATTTTCTTTAATATAAGAGTGTGTATATTTTTAATGTTCCATTCAGTAATTGGATTATCATCCTTTATTAAATCATTTAAAAACAAAATTGCATGTTCATGATTTATAGCTTCTAAGTGTTCCTTTATTGATTTTCCTCCAACAGTAATTCCTTCTAAAACTACTTGAGTTTCTCTAAGCGT
>CANQNZ010000053.1 GCA_947625365.1 uncultured Bacilli bacterium
TGTAGTTTTTTTATTAAACTCCCCACTAGATTTTCTATACGGGATTTTTTATCTCCCCACTGAATTATCTAGAGCCGTTATTATAACATCCAGATGGCTCACTAATGTTAAGTTCTTGGCAATAAATATAACCTTTTTTACCAGCATAAGATATCTTACAATAACCATCTTCTTTATAATTTAAATAAGTAACTTTATTACATCTATTTAAACTAGTAAATGAACCTGTACCATCATTATTTGAAAACATTACAGTACGAACATTGACATATCTTATATTGGCATTAGAACTATTATCTGTTACAGTAAAATCGGTAGTAGCAATAACATTATCATTTTCATTATAACAATTAATCGTTGTAGAACCTACATTAAGAGCTTTTAAAACATTTTTATCTTCATCATAAGTAGCAACGCTTTCATCGGAAACCCCAATATAAGCACACATATTAATATTTTTTAACTTAGTTTTTTTACCTACAGCTACACTTTCTTTAGCAACACTAAATTTTTTATTATTTATAACTTTAGTATCTGCCATAGCTGAAGTGCTGTCCTTATAACAATATCCAGCCCATTTTATCGCACATAGTTTAGATTTTCCTTTACGAGAACAACTTTGTCCTACTATTGCTTTTTGATTACCAGTTGTTCCATTACAACTATCATAAACGATAGAAGTATTTAAAGGAGCATTTCCTGCCGCTTTATTTCCGTAAGTATATTTACGGGTTTTGGCAGTTTCTCCACAAGCACGAGAATTATTACTTTCGTATCCATCGGCATCATAGAAATTACCAATAAACTCTTGATTTCCCCAAGTTAATTCTCCTGACTCATCCCAGTAATCACATGTTAGTTTATATTGATTATTGGTACTAACCTTGACTTTACTAGTTGAAGCATCAACTTTATTTGGTCCATAAGATGCTAATAAAGCTAACGCTGCCATAGCTAAAATTATCTTTTTGCTAAAATTGTGCATTTTCATTTAAAATCCCCCATTTCGTAACGACATTGATACTACCATAATTTCATTTAGTTGTCAAATAAAAAAGTTCGAAGGGTAATCTCGAACTATTTATAATTATCTTTTTCAAACTTAATTTGTTTAATAAAATCATCAATATTTAAAGTTACTGTATCCGTAGTACTATATTTACGATAACTAATCGTCTGGGCGTCTACTTCATTTTGTCCTAAAATTAAACTGTATGGTATTTTTCGTGTTTGACTTTCTCTAATTTTATAACCCAGCTTTTCTTCACGGTCATCAAGTTCTACTCTAAAACCTGCTGATTTTAATTTTTCAAATATTTCTTGAGCATATTCTAAATGATAAGCGTTATTTACAGGTATAACATTTAATTGCACTGGTGATAGCCATAAAGGCAAAGCCCCTTTTGTTTCTTCTAAATAATAGGCAATAAAGCGGTCGATTGAGCCAAATACCGCACGGTGTAATACGACAGGTGTTTTTTTAGAGCCGTCTTTATCAATATAAGTTAAATTAAATTTAGCTGGCAAGCAGAAATCTAATTGGCAAGTAGAAATAGTTATTTCATTTCCTACGGCTGGTTTAACTTGTACATCTAATTTTGGTCCATAAAAGGCAGCTTCCCCTATTTTTTCTGTATAAGCAATACCAATATTATCTAAGACTTTTCTTAAAGTATCTTCTGCCATATTCCACATTTCATCATCATTATGATACTTAACTTTATCCTCAGGGTCTCTTAATGAAAGTTCAAAAGTATAATTAGTTATATTTAATTGCTTATATGTTTCTAAGATTAAATTAACTACACTGGTAAATTCGCTTTCAATTTGCTCAGGAGTGACAAATAAATGAGCATCATTTTGGCAGAAAGAGCGAGTTCGCTCGATACCTTTTAAAGCTCCACTAGCTTCAAAACGACAATCACGGGCAATTTCCCCAATTCTAATTGGTAAATCACGATACGAATGAATAGCATTAGCATAAATCATCATATGATGAGGACAATTCATTGGACGTAAAACAAATTCTTCGCCTTCTACTTCCATTTTAGGGAACATATTATCTTTATAATGTTCCCAATGCCCTGATGTTTTATATAACTCGACATTTCCTAAAGGTGGAGTTAAAACATGCTGATATCCTAATTTTTTTTCTTTATTTTTAATATAATTTTCTAACTCTTCCCAAATTATATAACCATTTGGTAAATACATAGGCAAGCCTTTGCCGACTAAATCATTCATAAAGAAAATATCTAAATCTTTACCTATCTTGCGGTGGTCTCTTTCTTTTGCTTCTTTTAACTCTTCTAAATGCTTAGCAAGCTCTTCTTCAGTAGGAAAACAAATGCCATAAATTCTTTGTAATACTTTATTGTTTTTATCTCCTTTCCAATAAGCCCCTGAAACTTTAAGTAGTTTAAAATTCTTACAAGCTTTTACCGTTTCCACATGAGGTCCTCGACAAAGGTCCGTAAAATCTCCTTGCGTATAACAAGAAATAACTGTACTTTCTTCATCCATACGGGAAATTAAATCAATTTTATAAGGGTCATCCTTAAATTTATCTAAAGCTTCTTGTTTAGTTAATTCATGACGAACTATTCTTTTTCCATCTTTAACTATTTTTTTCATTTCTTTTTCAATTTTGGGAAAATCTTCTTCTTTAATTACAATATCTCCTAAATCAATATCATAATAAAACCCACTTTCAATTACAGGTCCTACCCAAAATTTAGCTTCAGGATATAAATGCTTAATAGCTTGTGCCAAAACATGGGCACAACTATGATTTAAAACATTTAACTTTTCATCTTCTTTAATATTTATCATTATCTATTCCTCCTATTTTATATAAATTTTTACTTGAATATCTTTATCAACTGAATTTATAAAATTATCTTTTAAAGTTATATCTCCTACTATACTACCATAATGTATAGGTACTGCTACTTTAGGTTTTATTTTATTTATATATGCAGCAGCCTCTTGCACATCCATGGTAAATTTACCACCAATTGGTATAAAACAAATATCAGTTTTAACCTCTTGAATTTCCGGAGTATCATCGGTATCACCCATAATATAATACCATTTATCATTAATTTTTAGATTATAACCAACATAAGCTTTTTCTTTAGGATGAAATGGTTTATCTAGGTTATAAGCAGGATAGGTCCGGAATTCTAAACTACCTAATTTATAATTATTTTCGGGTTTTACTATTAAAATATTATTTGTTATTTCTTGCATATTTTCGGCCATAATTTCTGGTCCAATTAATACGGTATTATCTTTTAAAACTTTGGTTATAGAATTTATATCAAAATGGTCGTAATGGTCGTGAGTTAAAAATATATAATCCGCATCATGATATTCTTCTTTAATCTGATATGGGTCAAAATAAATTATAGTATCATCTGTTAGTTTTATAGCAGATTGGGTAAATACTTGAGTGTTCATATAATACCTCCAAACAAATAAAAAAGAATAATACCAAGGAGTCAATAAGACGGTACCATCCTTTTATTTCCTTAATTTAAGATAACGGCCTAAACCGGAGTTTATTAAACTCTCTAGAAAGTAGTAACTTTTAATGTTTCTCTTAGTTTCCACCAACCACTAAGTCTCTAGTAAAAAACTTATTAAAAATCTTGTCTTTCATAATCAATTTACGAATATATTATATAACTTTTTTATTGCGATAGCAAATTAATTCATCAATATTTGCTATTTTTATCTAATTTAACATTATCAATTATTAGTTAATTTTCTAACTAGTTTGTCTTTACATTCTTGTTCTAATGTTTCATAATCTTCGCTTGCTAAAATATTATCAATTCTTAATTTCAGTAACCAAGGTTCCACATTGAATAATGCCGCTATACTATTAAAGTAATCCACGTTTTCTAATACAGCCTTTAAGCTACCACACAATACTATAGATGTTTCTAATAGTAACTCTTCAGGTAGCAGAAGACACATGGCAAAATAACTAGCCTCATAGTTTTCTATGTCTCTTTTAGTTTTAGGAGTCTTACGTCCATACATAAAATCACAAAATTTATTTATATCTTTATCTAAAGATTTATGAGCATATTGAGTCATTTTTCCGCATCCTTTGGTATCATTATACAATTTTTTTCCTTTTTAGCAAATTTCGACATATTTTTTTAGTTATAAGTGTTATTCTAGCTGCCGATACATCGAAATTTATATGTTGAAATTCTCTAAATTATTTTTTATACCTTTAACCTATTTCCTTATAACGCCCCTTTTCAACACGATACTTCGATGTATCATTTTTTTTATTTTCTTTTATTTTCACTAATCATTTCCATATCTTCAGTTAATTGTTTAATTCTTTCAATTATTCTTCTAGCCTTGACCCCATCTTCACTAGAGCTTGATAAAGCTAAATGATGTTCTAATTCTTCTATAGTTAAATTGGAAGTAAAAAAGGTTGGTAAGTGATTATTCATTCGATGTTGTAAAATAGTGCCTAAAATTTCATCTCTGCCCCATGTTGTTACCTTCTCTGCGCCTATATCATCTATTAATAATATATCCACATTTTCATAATAATCCATTTTGGCCCCAAAAGTATCCCAATCATCTTTTAAATCTCTTAACATTTCTGGAAAATAGATAGTTTCAGTTCTAACTCGTTTTAAAGCAAGCTCATTTAATAAAGCTGATATCAAAAAAGTTTTACCACAACCAAAATTTCCATGTAAATATAATCCTTTTTGTTTAGGATTTTCTTCATAATTATCATAAAATTGTTTTAACCATTTAATAACTTTAACTCTTTTTTTATCACTTATATCAATATCTTTCATTCTTGCTGTCTGAGCGTTATTATCTTTATTTTTTTCTTGTTTTAAAGCTTCTTCTTTATATTTACAAGCAACATAAGAAAAAATTAAACGATTATCAATTAATTTAGGATAGTACACATAACCTTCAATTTTATTTTTACAATCTAATAGTGATGGACAATTTTCACAATTTGTTAAAGCTTCGGCTGCTGTCTCTAGTTGAGAAGTATATTTCATAGCAACATCTTCAGGTATATTTAAATTTGTCACTATAGCTTTTATTTTAGGATTTTTTAATGCAATAGCAAAATCCTTTTTTAAAGTAACATTTATATTTTTAATATTAGTATTTTTACTTTTTACTTCTATCATGTTTCACCTACTTAAACTCTTTCAATAAATCTTCTAATTCTTCTTTTTCTTCCTTGCTTATTTCTTCTTTAGTTATATTTTCATTAAACCATACCGGCTGATTTTCATTAATTTTAGAATTAACCTTAGAAGCCTTTTTCGTATATTTTTGATGTTCTTTTTCTGCTACATTCATAGCTTCGGCGGCCGTTTTAATATTTAATCTTTTCCACTGACCGGCAATAGTTTCAATAAAAGCTTGATTTAATTTATTATTATTTCTTCTTAAAACATAATCAATTAAAACATTAACAACCGCCGGTTTTAACTCTAAATCTACTACTAAATATTCTAGTAATTTTAAGTCTCGTGCTGTTGGTCTTACTCCTTTATATTTACTTTTTAAAAAGTCATAAGGACTAGTAGTTTCAAAAACATGAATTATTCGTCCTCTATTAGTTGTATCGCCATTTGGACTTCTTAAATACTCAGGTTGAGTTCGATAAATTAAAGTTGGTAAACTTCCCCCATTATTAAATTGATAATATTTTCGAACTGTTTTTCTTAAATTTTCTTTTTCAATAAACCCTTTTTCATTAATAACTGTTCTTAATATCTCTGCCATTTTAAGGCTATCTAAATTATATAGAAAAGCTAGTTCATTAATTAAATCTTTAGTCTTTTTATTAAAAGCTTTATTACTTAATATGCCTTTTGGTATAGAAGATATAATTAAATCAAAATCAATTTGTTTTTCTAACTCAATTGGTTTAATAGTATGACTTTGTACGTCAAAATGACTAATATTAGCACTTACGGACTTAAAAGTCATATTAAGCATTTTCGAAATGTCTGTATATCCCGTCAAATCAACTTGCATCTTTTCATATTCTTTTTTGATTAAATCATATTCTTTATTACCTAAATTATTATATAAAATAACATTTAAAATAGGATGAGCAAAAAATTCATTTGCAGGTAATGGTGAATAAAGTTCATAAACATAACTATTTATTTCCGCCTCTTTATAAAAGGTTTTTAAAAGTCCTACACTTTCTAAAGCTTCTCTAGCTATTCTAATTGCTTCCAAATCCATTTTTAAAATAGCCATTAAATGATGATGGGTAAAATCAATACTCATTATTTCTAATTTATCTAAATCACGCCATAAAGTTAAATATAAACTAACTGCTAAAGAGCCAATAATTGGTTCATATAAAGTAATTAAATTTTTACGGTCGGCTTCTGTTAAAACAGTTTTATTTACTACTGTATATATATCTGCCGGCAGAAGAGAAATAACTTTCATATTTTCACCACACTTCTTTAATTATTATAAAATATAATAACTATTTAAACAAGTAATGTTAAAAATAAAACACCAGCATAGCTAGTGTTTCTAGTCAAAGAATAATAATAGGAATACATTTTATTATATAACGAAGTGTAACAATAAAAAGTTTTCTTTGACTTATCTATATATAAACGCTTACGCGTTTATACCTAATTTATTTTAAATGGTGAACCAGATGTTCCGTTGCCGCTAGAAGGCAGTGTACCAGTCTTTAGATTGATAACCGGGGCGACGCTATATGTCCACCTGACAAGACCATTATTAGTATCAATATATTTATTATATTTATAGGGTACACTGGCGTGAGATGCACTAGCACTGTAAGGCGACAGAGTCCAATAGGCAGCATTGTTAAGCGTTAAATAATTTTCATCGATTACAGAAGAAGAACTTGTTCCTACGAAGCCTGCCATATTTAATTCATCTATATTTATTAATCCTATTTTTAGTTTATACACTCCTCCATAATCTCTTAATGTTCCATCTTTTTTGGTTGGGTCTGGGCATTCCAAACTTGGGTGGCCTTTTTTGGCTCCGTTTATTCTTTCATATGGACCATAATATAACCAATTTGAACTATCTTCTTCTCCGTAACCATATGATACATCATTACAGAATGTTGTAGTTGCTATATATTCATCTGCTTTTTTTCCATTTACGTCTATACGAGCCAAGCTATCTTGATACCAACTTTCTAAATATGATTTAATAGTACTACTTGTTCCGTCTGGTGTCATGGTAAATGAGTTATTACTTAAATTATACGTACTTTTACATGGTGATAATTTCGTACACGATGTTGAGGTATCATCCTGCAATTTATTATCATATGTATATCCTACATACTTATGATAGTCTCCTGATGGCGATGCATTAAATGCCGGTCTTTCTGCTAGCACTACCTCATTTAGCATTAATCTTATTGTTCCATCTCCATTTATTCGCAATATCCTCCATGTCTTCCCAACAAACTCAACATAATTATTTTCGACTGCTCCCCTAAAATAATAAGTATCTCCGTCATCATCATATGATTGATACAAACCGCTTAGGTTTGTTTTATCTTTTTCTAATGTATTTTTGTTTGGAAAACCTTTTGTAAAATCTGGTATTTCATTTATTACTGGATAATTTGTCCCTAAAATATTTACGCTTTCTAGTTCTGGAGTTTGACTTGTTGCTGTTGTTTCAATTGATACTTTATAATTAAAGGTTTTATTTTGGCCATCATTTTGGCTTGTTGCGTTATCCATCCAAGTTTTTACCTTTACTTTCTTTGTTTCATTTGGTCCTACAAAGCTTTTACTTATTATATTTGATGTTCCATTTGTATAATTAGCTGGTACTTGTCCATCACTTGTATTGGTTGGTGTGGTTTCTGTATTAGAAAGTAATTTAGGTACTGCCCCTGTTGTTACTTTTACATGATTATCATCTAGATTAGAGCTTTTACTTTTATTTAATACTACATTATATACCACCGTATTTGCACAATTATTTTTTATTGTTACTTCATATGGTTTTGTATTTTGCATTCCTTCTTCATCTGTTTGGGGTACTACCCCTGTTAGTGTCACTGCATCTCCATCAGTATAACTTAC
>CANQNZ010000054.1 GCA_947625365.1 uncultured Bacilli bacterium
GAAACTAAAAAATCGCCTTGGTAGACGATTGTCTTCTTTTGCAATTTTTGGTCACTATGTCTTGACAAAAATCAATATTGCTATTTATTCCAAAAAAAGAATAGCTTGCGCTACCCTAAATAATTATTTTCCACACTCACTCGGATGCATTACACAATCTGTACATGTTTCATAATCCATATCAGTACCAGAAACATCCATAGCCCAGTTAATAAGCATCATTATAACAGATGGTAAAATAAATATAATAACTGCCGCTACTGCTCTCATTGCTAATGATTTACTAGATTTCTTAATTTCATCATCTTTTTGAGCAACAACAGCTTTACCAAAGTCAATACTTCCCATAATTATTAATAAAATTGGAATAACTATTTTAAAAATTGTTAAAAACCATCCAACTACAGACCAAATAGTTGTTGAATCAGCACAAAAGTTTTCAAAATCCATTAATAACATAATAAATACCTCTTTCTAACACTTAAAATTCTATCTTTTTTTTATATTACTGTCAAGACTTATTTTTGAAAATACCCAATATCTTAGTCTTTTCGTTACCTAAATTGTTCTGCTTTTGTCTAAGAAGTCCCATCCTTGACATTAAATCGTCAAGAGCTCGATGTTGTTCCTTTTTGTCATCTAAAGGAGGAATATTATAAAATATTTGACTTCTTGACTCATATTCAAAATCCATAACATCTTTATTATCTAGTAAGCTTTTATTCAAAACTATTTTTTTCCCTTTCAAAGTATCGAATACGCCGCGATTTTTTCTTATCATTTTATTTAATTTTATAGTACTTGGTTCTAATAAATATAAAACATCTGAACAACTTGCTTCATTATCACTATTATTTAAATCGACTAAAATTATATCATATGTATTAGCATTTCTTATGGTTGCTTCAAATTTATCTGATGATACACTAACTAAATCTTTATCATTGAAATATTGAAAATCATTTTTATCTATTTCAATAGCTAAAACATTATAATTATTCTGTAATTGTTTTTTTAACATATAAATTAATGTTGTAGAACCCGCATGGTCTGTAACATTCTTAATTCCAATTATAGTTGTAAAACCACCACTAGAAACATCATCTTCAATATCAAATTTTGCGGTCTCATGCTTTTTACTAATTTCACTTGCTACAGTACTTATTTGTTGGTATTGGGCAACATCTTTATAGGTATTAGGATTATCTATCAAAAAAGGAATATTATCAATATTTCTTGTAAAATTATATATACCCATAGATATTAACTGAGATAAATAACTTTGTGAACCAGTAATATCACTATCATCTAATACTAATATAACTTTATTCATATCAATGCCCATAGCAAGTTTCTGAATATTAGCTACACTTTGATAACCTTTAATTGCTGTAACATCTAAAATCATTTTATTATAAAAGAAGTTAGCAAACATTTCGACTATTTCTTCAGGGGTAAATTCTCCATTTACACTCTTTATAACATCTATTTGCAATGTATTTAATTGCGTTTGAAATCTATTTGAAACTATTACATTCATACTTTATTCACTTCCTTATTGATTAAACATAATCGATTGGATATTTCATTTTTATTGTTTGTCCACGAATAGTTATTTTAGCTATTCGCCCTAATACAGGTAAATTAAAATTCAAAAAAAGTTGAGTTTCATAAAAGCCAGTGTTAGGATTATCTGCATTTGAAGTATTATAGAATTGTACACAATAATAATATCTATCATTTTTATTTGAATTATTAATTTGTGTTAAATTAGCATTATCTAAATCAGTAGCTCCATAGCAAGAATTCGCAGTTTCACATTCACACGTTCCCACGGCATTATATTTAGAATTTTTTAAATATTGATTTATTATTTTAACTGACCCATTATCACCGCTACTTAATCCTTCATACCTTTCAATTACATGGACTACTTCATTTTTTAATTTAAAAGCAGTTGTGTAATTAATCATAATGACTAAGTAACCTACAAATATCATCATAAAGGCAACAATAACTCCAAATAACCAAGCCCCACCAATCGATTCTTTCATTTAACGTTCACCACTCTAATCTATTTCAGTATAACCGATGCCTGTCTCAGGAGTATAAATAACCATTGTATCTGCTTGGACATTAAGAGCTAATCTACTCAACATTGGTACATCAACTTTATAGAAAACCTTGATGCGATAATAATAAACTTGAGGTAATTCATCACGGGTAGTATCAGAGTATACAGGTATTTTTTTTATACAATAATTACCATGTGTCTTAGTCGTATCTAAATTAGTATCATTAAGTCCTACTGCGTACCATTTATCACTTGTATCACAAGGTCCCTGGTTTGTATAACCGGCTTCAATAAGTTCTTTTCGTATATTTTCAAGCTTTATACCCTGATCCTTATTAATTTGATTAATTATAGCATCTGATACTTTAAAAGCTGCAGTAAAATTAATAGAAAGACATAAAAAACCAGTAAATAAAAGCAATAATATTATTATTATGTACATTAGTCCTTGCATTCCTATAGCTTCACGCATTTTATTTCACCTCTAAACACTTATTATCCTTTATATTTACATGTAATAGTCTTATCATCTTTTTGGCATTCTACCCAGCCATCACCATCATTATCCTTTTTAGGACAAACAGCGTTGCTGCATCCACTTTCTTGCCTTTGACCCGTATCAATCATTGGCCATATTACAAAATAGAAAAAAGCCACTAGTCCTGCAACTAGGGTTATAACAACGTATAACATATTTAATTCACCAGTGGCTTCTCTCATTTTTAATTCTCCTTAAATTATTCGATGCAATATTACACTATATTAAAATCAAAATTATATTGCTGTAAAAATAGAACTAAGTGCTAATATTACCATATTTATCAACTTTATAATTTCCTGTATTATTTACACTATTTACTATATTATTTTTAATTCTTGGATATAAAAACATCATAAATAATGCCGCAACAGCCGCAATTGCTACTACTGTGATAACTGTTACATTAAGTTCACCAGTTGCTTCTTTCATATGTTAATTACCTCCTCTATTATAATTTACAGTATTATTATAACTAAAATCAAAATCTTTATCAATAGTTTTTTACTAGTTTGTGGTTTTATTATATTTCCATGTTTATTGTTGATTAATATCATACAGAACTAAATTCTTAAAAATTTTATATCCTTTCCCATTATAAATACTTTTAAAATTTTTATCTTTATTTACTTTTTTGTAAATATTATCATCCTCCGATATGATTAGATAAGAAAACTTATAATTATCTATAAATTTTTTATAATTAAGATTACCATATTGCAAGTCGTAATATTCTTTAATAATATCCTTTTTTGATTTGTCATAGTAGAAAACCTCAGCTCTAGCATCTATATATGATTTTATTCCCCTATATTCAACATATGCACCACTATTATAATCTGCATAAACATTAACGTTACTTAAATTATCACTTTTTAATAATTTATCTATTCCTTTCTCCATATAAAATTTAGGACTCGTTTGATATAAACTCCCAGCTACTCCTATTATAAAGATTGATGTTACAATTAAAATAATATAATTTACTCGAATATTAATTTTTTCTTTTTTCCATACTCGATATCCAAAAAACTCACTTATAATTGGAATGGCACCTATAAACCACAAGCTAGTATTTCTATAATGTTGCATTCCCAAGAATGTTAAACCTAAAAATAGTAAAAAATGTCTAAAGTTTAAGCGGTGATTTTTATAATATATAAAAAATGTCAAAATAATTGCAAAGCTTCCATAAAATAATCTTCCAATTAAATTATCTAATGTTACAAAATGCATTTCTTTTATCATTTCATTAACATAATAATTACCATAAGAATTAAAAATATACGTAATCGCCTTTATACCGTACGGATTTATAAATGCTACTATAAACATGATTGCCCATATTAATAATAATTTAAACACCCTATTATCTTTTTTATTTTTTATTTTTAATATTATATAATTTGCCATATAAGGCAACATAAATATATACAACATAAAATACATTGCTGCATGCAAATTTATTTGTAAAAATGATATTAATATCATAAAATATATTGCCTTTGTTTTTTCATTTTTATAAAATTTTTCCATTATATACAATGTTACTACAAGTAACAAGTACGTAAATATTTGTGGGCGAGTTGTAATATAAGATAATATTAATAATATTAAATCAATAACTATACTTATAAAAGTAGATATTCTATAATTATTATTACTCATTTCCATACATAATTTATATAAGAAATATAATATTAGACAATTTATTAAAAAACATAAAATAAATAATCCATACGTTGAATTTATACTATGAGCGATATAAAAAATTACTGATGATAACCATTGTTGCATCACAAAAGAAAGACCTTGATGCACACTAAATGGTTCAATTATTGGAAAACCGTGTTTCAATACATATTTTCCGTGATTTAGTAAAAACCAAACATCGGTTTGTGACTTAACATTTATTAAAAATGTTGAGAAAAATAAAGGCAAGAAAAAGTATAACAAGCAATTTATCTTATTTGGTCTATATTTTATTAACACATTTTTTATTTTATTAAATACTTTCATTATTTTTTTTCACTACTCTTTCTAAAACAATGTAATTTCCATATTCACATTCCTCCAAATTTGTACATTTTCCATAATATATATGTTTGTAATTTTTATCTTTGATAATTTGGTTATAAAATATTTCTTGTTCATTAACTATTAAATAATTAAAATTGTATTTATCTACAAAATTTTTATAATTTATTTGCCCTTTACTTAATAAATAATACTCAAAAAAAATATCTTCTTTTTTATTGTTAGTTTTTAAAAACACCTCAGCACGAGAATCAATATAAGGTTTTATACCCCTATATTCTAAATAACTGCCATTATTATAATTAGCATATATATTATTTTTTTTCGAAGGATTATGTTTTAAAATTTCATCAACACCAGGTTTTAAATATGTTTGAAGGCCTTTTTGACATATAAAAGTAGCGCCGCATATTAATAAAATACCTATTAAAAAAATAAATTTATATAATTTAAATTTCCTAATTTTTTCTTTTGCTTGTTTTTTTAACTTTGGTATATATGGTTCACAATATAAAATAATAAACGGGATTACTCCTATAATCCATAATGATATATTTCTATAACTAGTTAAACTTAAGTACGTTAACCCTAAAAACAATAGAATTTGTCGAATTTTAAATTTTCCTTTTTTAGCAACAGCAAATAATACCATTATAATAATTAATAAGCTAAAGTATATTTTTCCATTTAAGGTACTTATTGTAACACTATTCATTTCTCCTATCATTTCATTAACATAATAATTACCATAAGAATTAAAAATATACGTAATCGCCTTTATACCGTACGGATTTATAAATGCTACTATAAACATGATTGCCCATATTAATAATAATTTAAACACCCTATTATCTTTTTTATTTTTTATTTTTAATATTATATAATTTGCCATATAAGGCAACATAAATATATACAACATAAAATACATTGCTGCATGCAAATTTATTTGTAAAAATGATATTAATATCATAAAATATATTGCCTTTGTTTTTTCATTTTTATAAAATTTTTCCATTATATACAATGTTACTACAAGTAACAAGTACGTAAATATTTGTGGGCGAGTTGTAATATAAGATAATATTAATAATATTAAATCAATAACTATACTTATAAAAGTAGATATTCTATAATTATTATTACTCATTTCCATACATAATTTATATAAGAAATATAATATTAGACAATTTATTAAAAAACATAAAATAAATAATCCATACGTTGAATTTATACTATGAGCGATATAAAAAATTACTGATGATAACCATTGTTGCATCACAAAAGAAAGGCCTTGATGCATACTAAATGGTTCAATTATTGGAAAACCGTGTTTCAATACATATTTTCCGTGATTTAATAAAAACCAAATATCATGATTTCCGTTTAAAACAATAGTAATTGTACTTATTAATAATGGTATAAAGAAAAATAACAAGCATTCGGATTTTAAGGGAATATAATTTTGATATACACTAATAATTTTATTTATTTTTCTTTTCATGATAATCTTTTTCTACATTCACCTCCCATATATTATTTTTATCTTTCTTACCCGCAATTATATTTTCAACTGCTTTCATTGATGTTAACATCGAATGGTCCATATTATTATAACGATGTTGACCATTTCGTCCTACACAATATAAATTTTCAAATTTATTTAAATATTCTTTTAGTTCATCTATTTGTTCATAAGTATCAAAATAAGCAGGATATGCCTTTTTTACTTTCTCAACGTGATAATCTAAAACATCCTCTTTATTTATTAATCCCATTGAAACCAAATCCTTAATAGCAACATCTTTTAATTGCCAATTTTTCAAATGCCAAAATTCTTCATTTTCATTGCAAAAATATTCTAATCCAAGCCATACTGTCTCTTCTGGTTTTTTG
The DNA here is from genome assembly GCA_947625365.1 of uncultured Bacilli bacterium. Classification (GTDB taxonomy): domain Bacteria; phylum Bacillota_I; class Bacilli_A; order RF39; family UBA660; genus HGM10766. The sequence goes on from CANQNZ010000054.1 coordinate 6,543, forward strand.
ACCATATAAGGTGACCAATTATTAAATATTTGAATTCTTCCTAATTTTACTTTTTTATCTTGAACATATATCCAACAATCAGGTATTAAATTATTTAAAGTCTTTATATTGGTTTCATTTTTTAATTTTATCTTTTTAACAAGCAATCCTACTGTTATAAAATCTCTATATGGCAGCCCTCTAGCTATAGTTTGAATGTTTTTGGGTACTGATTTTTCCATACTTTCTATTAAATCCTTTAATGGCATAGAAGAAATAAAAATATCTCCTTTTATTTCAGACTGACCACATTTTACAGCAATTATTTTATTTTTATTGCAAATAATTTTTGTTACTTTGCTATTTTTTTTTATTTTTCCACCCAATTTTTTATATTTTTTTAAAACTGATTCCCACAATTGGCCTGGTCCATATTTTGGATACCAAAATTCTTCTATTAGAGAGGTTTCTTTTTTATTAGATTTTAAATGAAACAATTTTTTTAATCCATCTCTCAATACTTCCATCACAGACACACCCTTAACTCTCTGGGCTCCCCAATCGGCAGATATTTTAGAAGGATGCCTTCCCCATAATTTTTCGGTGTAACCTTCAAAAAAAGTACTGTATAATCTATAACCAAATCGATTAATATAAAAATTTTCTAGTGATACTTCTTCTTTTTTTATCATTAAACTTTTAAAATAACTAGCTCCACTTAAACAAGTATTTTTAAATCCTAAATTTTTAAAAGTATTTAAAGAGATAGTCACAGGATAATTAAAAAATTTATTTAAATAAAATATTCTAGACACTCTATTTCTTTTGAGCATTACTTCATCCTCTTTTTCTGGATTAGGCCCTTTTTTAGGTAATTGCTTTTGGCGTTTTAAGATTTTATCATCATATGCAGGTTTACCTTGTATAGGTAATATTTCTTGCCAGAATTTTTTTATCTGTTCATCTTTGGAAAAAAAACGATGACCGCCTAAATCCATTCTATTACCTTTATATTTTATAGTTTTGGATATTCCTCCTACATCTGCACTTTCTTCTAAAATAAGAACATCATAGTTTTTATTGGACTTTAATAGCTCATAACCAGCGGTTAAACCGGCAGGCCCTGCTCCTATTATTACTACTTTTTTCTTCATAAATTCACCTTAACTATAACTCTATTGCAAATTTTTAATTTTCATTATATTAATTAAAATAGAGAAAAATATTATTTCTAAGCCTATAACAATTAAACAATTAGCCATAATAACTTGAGGCATAAATAGTTCGGGATTTAATGAGCCAAAATTAACATGTTGCCATTTAATTAAAGATATCATACTCATAACTAGACCTATAACTAATAGTATGGCTCCTGATAATACTAATTTATACGTCCTAACCCGGCACATAGTTTTTGTAAAACAATCTAACTTTAAAATTAATTTCATATTATAAGAATATAGTTTATCCAAAACAAAAAACATACATAATAAAATACC
>CANQNZ010000055.1 GCA_947625365.1 uncultured Bacilli bacterium
CCTTCTTCTTGGGTTGTGGCATTATCCATCCAGGCTTTTACTTTTACTTTCTTTGTTTCATTTGGTCCTACAAAACTTTCACTTATTATATTAGATGTTCCATTTGTATAGTTAGTTAACCCATTTACACTGGTATTTGTTGATACTTCTTCTGTATTAGAAAGTAATTTAGCTACTGCTCCTGTTGTTACTTTGACATGATTATCTGACAAATCTGATTCTTTCTTTTTATTTAGTACAACATTATATGCCACTACTGAGTCACATTTATTTTCTATTGTTACTTCGTATGGTTTTATTGCTTCCATTCCTTTTTCATCTGTTATTGGAATTGCTTCTGTTAGACTTACATCTTCTCCTCCGTTATATGTTATATTAAAACATCCTGTTGTGGTGGTATTTTCTCCTGTTTGAGTAAAGTATTTTTGCCACAGGGCATAGCTTATTGTTGTTATAATTGTTATTAATGATATTACTAATATTCCTATTATTATTTTTTTATTATTCTTCATTATTTTGACCCACCTCTTAGTATATTATCTATTCCAATTATACCCCCCCCCCGGAGTGTCATTGTCAACACAAATTAACTGTCACTGAGTTTGCGGATAGTCAAAATAATGGGCACAAAAAAAGAAGTCCTAAGACCTCTTGAAGAGACTAACCAAATAATAAGTATGAGTTTATGGTTTTAAAAAATTATAAAATTCTTCTCTTCGTAAGATATTATATCATGCTTTTTGCAAGATATTCAAGATTTAATTTGCTTCATTCCAAATTTTACTAATTTTTGTTTGAGCAGAAGCTATAGAAGCAATATCCGGAACCATAACATAAGCTCTTGTTTTAGTAGAGAAAGTCTCCTTAGAAGCGCCTTCTCCATTTAAATAATTTGTATCTAACGTCCAATTTATTTTTTTATTTAATTGCATTTTTACTAAATTAGAAATTTCCTCACTACTAATGTTAGTTTCAAAAGTACCATCTATAGTATCTAGTAAATTATTAAATTTAGTTACTGAAGAGAAAGTCATTAATTTATCCATCATTGCTTCAATAACATACATTTGGTCTTTACCTCTTTGAATATCCCCTTCCGTAAAGGAATGTCTTTCCCGAGCAAAAGATAAGGCTTTTTTACCATTTAATATATTATCTCCTTTAACATATTTATAACCGTCTTGAGAAACAAAGTTATAATCAGAATGAACAGTAATTCCTCCTAGTTCATCAACAATTTTTTCCACAGAAGAAAAATTAACTTTGACATAATAATTAATATTAATATCTAATAAATCTTCTATAGTTTTAACAGAGGTTTCAATACCATATATTCCCGCATGGGTTAATTTATCTTTTGCGTTTTTACCAGCAAGTTCAACATAATAATCTCGTGGAATAGAAGTAAGTAATATTTTACCAGTTTGAGGATTAATTGTAGCTACAATATTTACATCACTTCGAGAAACGCTAGTAATTTTGCCATAAGTATCAATACCTGTTAAATATACATTAAATGGCTCACTAGTAACATCTACTTTTTTAGATTTTTTTTGTTCAGGTACTTTAACATTTAAAGTATAAAGTACTTCAGTATTCTTTTTAAAATCAGTTGACTCTTCATCTAAAATATCTTTAAAAGACTCTTCTACTAAAATAGCATTTACTTTTTCATCTAAAAGGTCATCTGATAACTCTTTTACATCATCATAATCATCATTTTTATATGCTATTTCTTGTTCTAGTTTTTCTAAAGCTTTATTTATACCTTTAGAACCATTATCTAAAAATCCAATATCTTGATTATCTAAATCCGTAATATCAACATAAGAACCAGATAAAACAACTAATGAATAATTTTCGGTTTTATAATCAACTTTTTTAGTAATTTTATTAATTGTATCTTTTGTATTAAAACTATAATTACTAATTACAGCCATTCCTCCTATTAAAATAATAGAAATAAATGAGAAAAAGCATTTAATTGGTTTTTTAATTCTTCTATTAAGTAATATAAGGCCAAAAAAACTTAATAATATAACTGCTCCACAAACTAATAGTAAAAAGTATTTTAAAGGTAGCATGTCTAAGTTATATATAGCAAAACCAAATATAGCCACAATTAATACTAATAAAATATATATAAAATTGAAAAATTTGCCATTTTTCTTTTTCGCTGTTTTTTTTGCCATGCTAGCCTCCTAGAGTCTTTGACTTTTTAATTATATCATGTTAAAAAATCTAATTAATTAAATATCATTTATTTATTAAGATATTTGACACTTTTTGTAAATGTTTTATCATTTACCACTAACAACTAAGCCAAGATTTCTTTTATATAAGTCCCATAGGTTAGCTTTTTTTAAGTTTCTATCCACAGTAATATCGGCAGTTTTAATTGTCTTATTTTTATATTTTATTTTTAAAGTTCCTACTTTTTCCCCTTCTTTAACAGGAGCAGTAACATTATCTATATTAGTTTGTAAGGTATATTTCTTAACTTTATCATTAACATTTAATAGTTCAGTAACTGAGTTTTTTACTTTAAGGTTAGCATATTCCTCTTTTCCTTTATTGATTTTAATTTTTCCTAATTTTTTATCTTTAGAAACAATGGTATTAAGTTTATAGCTATTAAACCCATAATTTAAAAGTGAAACTGTATCAGTGCTTCGATTAGCAGAAGAGTCTTCTCCCATTACCACACTTATGAGGCGCATGCCATTTTTTAGTGCTGTAGCTGTAAGACAGTAACCAGCAGTTGTAGTATAGCCGGTTTTAAGGCCGTCTACTCCTTCGTAAAATTTTACTAATTTATTAGTATTTACCATCCATAATTCCGTACCGTCACTTTTAGTTAAGTATTCTTCATAAACACTCGTATAATTTAAAATTGCTTCATGTTTGACTAGTTCTCTAGCCATCATAGCCATATCATAACTGGAAGAGTAATGGCCTTCCGTATCTAGACCATGAGGATTTTTAAACTGGGTATTTTTAAGGCCTAATTCTTGGGCTTTTTTATTCATCATTTCTACAAATTTTTCTTCTGTTCCGCCGATTTTTTCAGCCATGGCGACAACCGCATCATTGCCTGATGCAATTGCTATTCCTTTAAGTAAGTCCTCGACTTTTGCGGTAGTGTTAGGCTGTAAAAATAATTGACTACCACCCATTGATGCAGCATTTTCACTAATATTTATTTTATCAGTTAATTTAATTTGTCCTTTTTCAATTGCTTCCATAATTAAAAGCATACTCATAATCTTAGTCATTGAAGCAGGGGCTAATTTTTCGTTTGCGTTTTTATTATATAGTATTTTACCTGTTGACGCCTCAATTAAAATAGCACTCTTGGCTGTAGGAGCCATATCACTTTCTGCCAACACCGACATTGGCAATAGTAATGAAAAAATAAAAAGTAAAAGCAATCCTTTTTTCAAACAACTCACCTCTAGTAAACTATATTTTAAGTCCAAAAAAATAGACCTAAATATCATTTAAGTCTACATTTTCATCTCTTATCATATCAGCAAATTCTACTTTGAAACGTTCAATTTCTTTTCTTTTCGCATCTTCATAAATATTCTTAGCATTACAAATAGCTTTATAAATATGTTTTAATTTAACGACTTTTTCATTATCAAAAACGGCATATGAATAGGCATTAGCTAGTATAGTTAAACAAATATCTGGGTAACGTGATGCCACTTCATAAACTCTTTTATATTCATCTGTCATTTCCACAATAAAACGCATTATTTTTTCTTTAATAAAATCGGTGTATTCCATTTTGGCCCCAATTTGACGTTCTATTTTGGGATAAGTTCCCATCAAAATTTTAACTACTGTCTCTTTGTCAGCTTCTTGAACATCGATTTTTTGAAAACGTCTTAAGAAGGCACGGTCACGAATTATGTACTGCTCATACTCTTCAGTAGTTGTTGCTCCTATCATTTTAATAGTACCACGGTCTAAACCAGGTTTTAACATATTGGCAAAATCTAAATTATTATTTTTACTTTTATTTGTTAATAAATGAGTTTCATCAATAAATAAAATTGTTTGACTTTTAGTCTTTAATTCTTCTATTAATAATTCTAATCTATTTTCTGTTGCTCCCTCACTGACACTTTCTCCAAGCAAACTTGTAATATTGATTTTAATAAGTTGCCAATTTTTTAAAGCATCCGGCACCATACCCTTTTGAATGCGATAAGCAAGGCCTTCAACAATTGCAGTTTTACCTATACCAGGTTTACCAACAAGTAAAGCACTTTTTTCAGGAGTAAGTAAACATAAAATTGTTTGTTTTATTTCCTCATCTCTGGCTATAGCAGGGTCAGTAATATACTCACGAGCTGTTAAATCTTCTCCATATTTTTCTATCATACTAAATTTAGTTTCACTTTTAGGTGTTGATACATCTAAAGTTTCTATTTCTTCGTTCAATTTTATCACCCTTTGTTTGTTTATTATACCTTATAAATTAATTTTTTTAAATGTTAGCTTGTTTTTCCTTGTTTTAATTTGTCATACTGTTTATATAAATATTGCACGCCATTTTCTAAGCGAAAATAGTGAACTATATAACATAAAACAAATATCATTAAGATTAAACCAATAACGAAAAAACCAATAAATATTGTGCCTAAACCTAAAAATATTAGCATAAACACACAATAGAATAATGTAACTATTAAATGAATTAATCTTTCATGTTGAAAAAACTGAATTTTTATTAAATGTTCATTAATTATTTCTTCTTTTATTTTTCCTTTACTATCTAATGTTTTATCTATCTGAGCTATATAATCATATAAATATTTTTTCATACTTTACTCCTTTAATTGGCTATTTCCATTTGTATAATCTATTTCAATACCATCTTGCACATTATAAACATAAATATTAAATTTTATTCCTCTTCCGCCATCTTCAATAGACAAGCCTTCCATTTGCACACCACTTGCTAAAAGATTACTACCCTCATATATTGGGGTAACACGATATAAAACATGGTTTTTAGTTTTACGAATATAATTTGCTACTTTATTTTCATAATCTAGCATTACTCCAGTATTCATTTGTCTTGTACAAGTTATTAAATTTTTTTCATTAGCGTTTTCACCTGTTAATTGATAACCAATCAAATGGCATCTATTATATAAGTATTTACCATCGACTATATCATATTTTACTGTATGCCATCCAGTCGGTTTTACCATGCCAATGCTACCACGCTTTTCAGTAGGCATTAAATCATTAGAGATATTAGCTATTGCTACTCCACTTCTTTTTAAATAATCTTGTTCACTATATTTTTCAAAGGAATTAGCATTTAAATATTTATCTTCAAAATTTGGTTCATTGTCATTAATAACAACATAATTTTTTCCTTCGTATTTTGGAACATTTTCTAAAGAATAAGAAGTTTGAAATAAGGATGAAATATTACTTATTAAGTCAACATGAAAATATCCGGCAATGATTTCCCCTAATAAAATAGCTATAACTATAATCTTCAATATTAACTTAACATTTTTCTTTTTCATTCCTATCGCCCACTACTATTTCATTATATCACGTTTTAATAAAAACCCTTAAATTTTTAAGAGTTTTTAACATTATTCACTACTCGAATTTCTTCTGTTAATTATTTTGTAATAATTACATTATCGAAACCAACAATAAGTCCCTAAATAACAAGAATCTGATAACCAAAGTATCCCTACATACTAAATTGGTTGCAGTTCTGCAAGTATCTTTTTGTCTTCCATAATAATTTTTCTTTCTGATTTGATATTAACATAACTTTAAATAAAAAGGAATAATATTAAATCATTCCTAGTATAATCTTTTTAATAATTTTTTAGTACTTAAGGTACAAACTGCTATTGAAACTACTGTAAGCCCTAAATAGAAAATAATTTTATCTCCTGTATTAGGATTACTTTCCTCTTTTTGAGCTTCTGGAGCAGTGATATTTTCATCTTCATCTTTTTCTGGAGTTGAACTGGTAGGTACATTTTTAAATACAACATGTAAAGTTATATCACCTGTAATTGGCGTAGTTTTAGTAAATAACTCTCCTGCTTCTGTATAAATTCCATCAAGAACTTTACCAGTTGGTGCAACTAACATTTTTTCTAAAATTTCTTTTTCATCATCAGATAAATTATCTAAAGTTGAATTTTTATGAACCGTAAATATGTGATTGCCAATAGTAACTTTAACAATATTTAAATCTGAGGATGGGTCATTTAATTCTATTTGTGCACCATCACCAAGTACTAATTTAACTGTTTGGTCATCTGTTCCATCACCATTTCAATCAAAAACATAAGTTGCTAAAGTATGTGGATAAGTAAAGCCTTCTAATTTTTTATCATCTAAATATGTCCATGCGCCAAAGTAATTTTCCCCATCTTTAACATCACTAAAATTAATAGTTTTTCCACCTCTTGTAAACTTAGCTTTTGTTCCATCAAAATTTTCAGTTGGAGCAGTAAACTTAATACCTAACCACCAGCCAGCGACGTTACGCCCAGCAGCCTCGTCTTTGTCAGACCATGGTAAGTTAGCTTTGTTATAAGTTACTGTTACCTCACTTTCATTTCCTGCAGTTGGAGTTATTGTAACTTCTCCTGTAGTTAGAGCTGAAACTGTACCACATGAATTACCACTACATCCCTCAGCTTTAACAGTCATTACAAAAAAACTAGATATAATAAGCATAAAAATAAATATAAAACTTTTTTTCATATATATACTTCCTTCCTATCTTAACTATATTTAATAAAATCATTATTGTCAATTGATTATCAAATGAAGCTTAGTACTTTACACTTTTTGAATTCTAATTAACTTTTTAATTTCACTCATTTGCTTTTGTGTAATTGGTTTTTGATAATCTATTCTATCTATTATCTTATTTATTAAATCTTTTTCTTTAATATACTCTAAGGTAATATCAAAGTTAATATCAAAAATATAAGCTACCCCGGATAACCAAAAATCTAAAGGAGTTTTCATAGTGCTATAATCGATAGTTTGTCCTTTTTCTATCTGGTTATAAACTTCCTTTGATATTAAACTATTTTCTAACTCTTCTTGGGTATAATTACTAATAGCTTTGAAGTCTTCTTTAATTAATATTCTAAAATTATCAAGTTTATCTGCATCTCTAATTATTTTAGCATGTAATAATTCTTTATCTGACAAATCATCATCTATTTTTAATTTATTGTGATTTAAAATGGCTTTTATTATAGTATTATCATAAGCTTTATTTTGATTAAATTTTCTTATAAAATCATTTTTCTTTAAAATCATTACAGCTAACTGAGCATGGTCAATATTTTGACAATCATTATAACTACTATATTCTCTAGCTTGTTCAAACCTTCCAATATCATGTAGTAAAGCTATTATTTTCGCCAAATAAATATCTTCAACTGATAATTTTAATTGTTCAGCAATATATTTACTCATAGCTATTACTCCATAGGTATGTCTTATTTTTTGAGCAATCATCCAATTATTTACATCATAATTTTCTAAATACATTTTAAAATTATTTAATGCGTCTGAAAAATCCATTTTTATTTTCCTTCTTCCTCTTGCCAAATAATTTTCCAAAAATTTTAAGAGAATATAATTGACAAATATCTAAATTCATTATATCATGAATATAGCATGATACAACATCATGCTGGTCACTCTTACGATTTTAATAGATGAGAGTGTATCAACCAAAACCCCCTGAAGGAGCCGAAAGGCTCCATTTTTGTGCGTTTTAATTTATATTAGTTTAATTAAGTTCTACTAATATTTAGAAAAGTTTATGTTAGTTTAGAAAAAAATTCTGAT
>CANQNZ010000056.1 GCA_947625365.1 uncultured Bacilli bacterium
TGCTGTATTTTAAAGCAGTGGTACTAAGTTATTGCTGCTTTTTTTGTATTGCTGAATTATTTGCTATATGTTAATATGTTTGTAAGATAAGGGTGAGATACTTAATGAATAATAACTTTAAATTGCTTAATAATGTCGAAAAAACATATTGGTATATTAATCGAACTTTAGCAAATCTTCCCCGTAATGAAATGGTTTTAAAGACTCATATTGACGATAATATGTTACAAGTGGTGGAACTTACTTATAGTTATCTTATTAATACAGAAAGCGAGAAGGTTAGAAAAAGTAATCTAAAAATGTTGTTAATAAAGTTATCAATGATAGATTTTTTTGTTTTAGAAATATATAAAAGAGGATATATTAAAAAGAAAAAATTTGAAAGTATCACTAATTTTATTATTGAAATAAGAAAAATTAGTTATGGTTTATTACGTAGTGAGAAAAATAACGTATGATGAAATATTAGATATTGATAAAATTTTATTTCAATATCATATTATTAGGTCTAAAACAAGAAATAAAAAGAAGCTATGTAATTTTGAGGTAAACTTAGCTAGTAATGCCATAAATATTTTAAATCTTTTAAAAAATAAACAGTGGCATCATAATACCTATAATGTCTTTATAATAAGTGAACCAAAATATCGTATTATTATGAGTGAGAAACTAGTTGATAAAATAGTTAATCATTTATTAAGTCAATATGTTTTGCTTCCTTTATTAGAACCCTTATTATTAGATTGTAATGTAGCTACTAGAAAAAATAAAGGTACTTCATATGGCCTTAAATTAGCATTTAAATATATTAATAATTTAAATTATCATTATGATGATGTTTACGTTTTAAAAATAGATATTAAGAAATATTTTTTTAATATTGACCATAATATTTTACTAAATAAATTACAAAATATTATTAAAGATAAAGAGCTATATAATTTAATTTCTAATATTATTAGAAGTAGTGATGAGACATATGTTAATAAAGAAATATTAAAAGTAAAAAAAAGTGCCCAAAAAAATCTATGGGAAAGAAATATTGAACGTAAAAATTTACATCTTATGGATATTGAAAAGTTACCATTATATAAACCAGGTAAGGGTTTGCCAATTGGTAATTTAAGTAGTCAAATCTTAGCGATATTTTATTTAAATGATATTGACCATTATATAAAAGAAACTTTGAAAATAAAACATTATGTTAGATATATGGATGATTTTTTGATATTTCATCAAGATAAAGCTTATTTAAAAAAGTGCTTAAAATTAATTAGCAAAGAAATAGAAAAATTAAATTTAGAATTAAATTCTAAAACAAACATTTATAACTTAAATCAAGGTGTTAGCTTTTTAGGTTATCGTTTTAAAATCAAAGATAAAAAAATAATAATCAGAATTAATAATCAAACTAAATTAAGAATTAAAAAGAAAATTAGTAATTTAAAAATTTATAATCAAGAAAAATTAGTTAGAGTTCAGGCTAGTTATAAAGGATATATTCAATACAGTAATTGTCATATAAAACATATTTTAAAATAAAATTAAATATGGTGAAGCATATGAATAGTATCGTTCTTATTGTAAAAGGTTTTATTATTGGCACCGGTAAAATAATTCCGGGTGTAAGTGGCAGCCTGCTAGCCTTTGCTTTGGGAGTATATGAAGATGCTATTTTAGCCATTACTCATTTTTTTAAAGATATAAAAGGTAATATTATATATTTAGGAAAACTAGGATTAGGAATAATTTGTTCAATTATACTTTTTAGTAATCTAGTAATCTATTTACTAGATAAATACTATGTTTATACTATAATGCTATTTGTGGGTTTAATTTGTGGAACAATGCCTTATATTTTAAAAGAGGTTAAAATATCCCGCAAACGAAATATTTTATTTATCTTTTTAGCTTTATTTATTGTGTATTGTATTAATTATTTTAAAACTAGTACTATATTTATTCCTCAAAATAATATTTTAAATTATTTTTATATAATTTTCATTGGATTTATTGATGCGGCAACGATGATTATTCCTGGTATTAGTGGGACAGCTACCTTTATAATGATGGGATGTTATGATTTTGTTTTACATATTTTTAGTAATCCTTTTGCTAATATATTTTATTTCATTTTATTTGCTTTAGGCATTTTCATTGGAATAGGTTTCATTAGCTTAGTAATCTCTTATTTATTAAAAAAACATAAAGAACCACTTTTTTTAATGATTATTGGGTTTTCAATAAGTTCTATTTGGTATTTAATATTAAAAATTTTACCACTTTTAAATTTTGGTAATATCATTACCGTAATTTTACTTTATATTATAGGATTTATTTTAAGTTTAACTGTTGAAAAACTTTAATATTACTTTTATAATTGAGTTGTGTCCTCGTAGCTCAGCTGGATAGAGCACTGACCTCCTAAGTCAGGTGTCGGAAGTTCAAATCTTCTCGGGGACGCCATATTTGTGTTGTTGACACCCACCCCATAAGGGTGTATACTGTAGGTGGGTGATATAAATGGCAAAAGCAAAGAAAAAAACGAAAACTACTTATCGTAGTTTAGAAGAAAAAAAACAAATTGAAATTCGTTTAAAAACTATTGAAGGTCAAGTAAGAGGCCTTGTTGCTATGGTAGAGCAAGAACGTTATTGTGGAGAAATTTTAATTCAAATGGCTGCTATTAGAGAAGCTTTAAAAAGTGCTGGAAATAAAATTTTAAAAAATCATTTAGCTACATCTATCGTGGATGATATGAAAGCTGATAGATTAGAATGTATTGATGAAATAATTGAAATAGCTAAAAGTAATCAAAAATAAGAGGAAAAACCTCTTATTTTTCATATTCAAACATTATACCTTTATAGTATTTCCAAGCTAGCACTTTAAAAGCTAATTTATCTATTAAGGTTTCGCTAATATTATTGTTAGCAACTCCTTCTTTTATTTTATTAAAGCTATCTTCTATATCGGTAACAATAAGTAAATCATTGCCAGCTAAAAGAGCCTTTAATTCTGCATTTTCAATTGCTGATGTTGCGCCCATGTCTAAATCATCACTAATAATAACACCACTAAAATTTAAATCATCAGTTAAAAGATTATGAGCGTTATAGGAAAGAGAGGCGGGATTATCTTCATCTACGCTATTTACGATTATATGACTAACTAAAACAGCTTCAGCTTTATTATTAATACCTTCCTTAAAGGGAAGCAGATGTATATCTTTTAAATCCTGGAAACTAACATCACTACTGGCCGCGGCATAATGTGTATCTATAGCACTACCGTAGCCCGGAAAATGTTTTAACACATATGATACGCCAGTATTGTAACTAGCATTAATAACCGTTTTAGCATACTCTTTAACTTTATTTTCATCTTCTTTTAACGTTCTTTCGTAAATGTAATCACTTTCATTTGTAGATACATCGACCACCGGAGCAAGATTAACATTAAGGCCTAAATCTTTGAGAATTTTGCTTTTGTTTATAGTATCTTCCTTAATTAAATCAAATCCTCCTTGTTGATAAAGAACACTTGGTGATAAAAATGGAGAAGAAACTAAATTTTGATTATTACTAATACGGGTTATTTTTCCTCCTTCTTCATCAACGGCTGTCAAAAGAGGAAGATTAGCTTCTTTTTGCAACGATTTAAGCATGTTTTGAACTTCTTTTTTTGTTTTATTAGAAAAATCTTTTTCGTAAAAAACAAACCCGGATACTTTATATTTATCTAATACATCTTCGGGATTATTTGGATATCTTGCTAAAAGAAGCTGGCCAATTTTTTCATCTAAAGTTAAATTTTTTAATTTTTCATAAGCTAATTTATAATATGTACTAAAAATACCGTCATCATCATATTCTTTGGGAATATCAGTATTTTTAATAGTTTTTAATGATAGACAATCTTGGGTAATCTCACTATATGTTAAGGCGGCACTAGCAATTTCTGATGGCATTTCACAGCCGGAAAAAGCGTGAATTACATTATTTTCATCTGCAATAAATATTTTTTTATCGTAATACCCCATAACAGTGCCACTTATTTCTTTAACTGAAGGGGTTGGATGGTAAAAAATTTTTATTAAAATAAAACAAGTTAAAAGGATAAAAGCAATACTTACAAAAGTTAATAAATATTTAAGTTTCATTAAATCACCTTGCTAAATAATATTATTAGTAATAAATATTTAGCACTATTTTTTAAATGTGAATAAGTGAAAAAACTTCTTTAATTAGAAAAATATAGTATAATTATTCTAAGAAGGTAAATGTCTATGAAAAGGAAAAAAATTATTAAATGGCTAACATGTTTTATTAGCTTAGGATTATTTGTCTTATTAAGCGTAATGATTGCTTATCATAAAGAGTTTAAAATAGATACAACTGTTTATAATTTTATGGCTAAATTTATAAGTGACCCTTTAACTTTTATAGTTAAAGTCATTACGAATTTTGGTGGGGCCGTAGTTTTAATATTACTGGCTATTAGTTCTATTTTAGTATGTAAAAATAAGAAAAATTGTTATTGTATTTGTTTAAATTTAGCATTAGCCAAATTATTTAATATCGTTATTAAAATGCTTATTGAAAGACCCCGCCCAGCTGTTATGCATTTAGTAATAGAAAAAGGTTATAGTTTTCCTTCAGGACATACAATGGTTTCAATGGCTTTTTACGGATTTATAATTTATTTGATATATCAAAATATTTCTAATAAAAAGCTTAAGCTTTTGGCAATTGTGGGTTTAAGCATTTTAATAGGAGCAATTGGAATTAGCCGTGTTTATTTAGGAGTACATTATATTACAGATGTAATAGGAGCTTGGATTTGTACTTTAAGTTATTTAATTATTTATATAACAATTGTCAATAAAACTGTCTTAAAACAATAATTTATCTTTGTTTTATTGAACCTTTTCCTTAATTATTGTAAACTATAACAGAGGATGTTGGTTATGAAGAAAAAATTAAAGAATATATTTTTAGTAGTAGTAATGTGTGTTTTAGCCGTTAGCTGTGCTAAAAAGGAGGAAGAAAAAGTGGAAGATAATAATAAACTGGTTTCTAATACTAGTGTTGTTATAGATGTTAAAGATTACGGGAGCATTGAGGTGGAACTTTACGATAATCTAGCGCCAATTACCGTTAAAAACTTTGTGGAGTTAGTAAATGATGGCTTTTATGACGGTTTAACATTCCATCGTATTATGGAAGGCTTTATGATACAAGGTGGTGACCCTAATGGAGATGGCACAGGAGGAAGTTCTAAAACTATTAAAGGGGAGTTTAAGGCTAATGGTGTGGAAAATGATTTAGAACATACAAGAGGAGTAATTTCTATGGCAAGAGCAAATGATTATAATAGTGCTTCATCGCAGTTTTTCATTGTTCAAGAAGATAGCCCACATTTAGATGGCCAATATGCCGCTTTTGGCAAAGTAGTAAATGGTATGGATATAGTTGATAAAATAGCAGAGCAGGCAGTTCCAACTGATAATAACGGAACAATTCCTAAAGATGCTCAACCTATTATAAATTCTATAAAAGTTAAAACAGAAGATTAGGGTATAAATCTTCTTTTTAAGTTTAAAATAATATTGGTGATTTTATGAAAGTTCGTTTTGGCTATGCGGTTATATCTAAAACTTTAGAAGCCCAAAAGTTATTTCGAACTTTAACTTATACTAATTATCAAAAAGAAAATGGCCCTTTAAAATTAGAAGAAATTATAAATCATAACTTAGACGGTTTAGAAGAAATAATAAAATATAATATAAAAAATAATATTCATTTTTATCGATTAAACTCGTCTTTAATTCCTTTAGCCACCCATAAAAAAGTGCCATACGATTACGAAAATAAAATTAAAGATAGACTAGCCTTAATAGGAAAATTAGTGAAAAATCATAATTTACGTTTAGATGTTCATCCTGACCAATTTTGCATTTTAAATAGCACTAAAAAAGAAGTTGTTTTAAATAGTATAGAAATTTTAAAGTATCAAGCTAATATTTTACAAATGCTTAAAGTAGAAAATCCTCTTATTATTTTACATATAGGTAGTGCGGAAGATGGTAAAGCGCAAGCCATTAACCGTTTCGTCCAAAATTTTAATAAATTACCTTGTGATTTAAAAAGGATGATTGCTCTTGAAAATGATGATAAAGTCTATAATATTAAAGATACATTAGAATTATGCCAACGTTTAGATGTGCCCATGATTTTAGATTATCATCATCATTTATGTAATAATGATAATTTAAATCTTGAAAAGTATTTAGAAGCCATCTTTTCTACTTGGAATAGTAGAGTACCTAAAATTCATTTTTCTTCTCCTAAAAGTAAACTAAAAAAAGAATTTCGTAGTCATCATGATTATATTAATGTGGGAGAATTTATTAAATTTATTAATATAATGAAAAAAGTCAATCAAGATTTTGATGTCATGATAGAAGCAAAAATGAAAGACGAAGCTTTATTTCGTTTAATTAGAGAATTAAAATATTTAACTAATTATACATTTATAGATGAAACTACTTTAGTTATCTAAGTAATAAGCATAATACTCGTCAAAGGTAAGATTTTCTTCATAAACTTTTTGAGCATCTTTTACGCCGATATAACGATAATGCCAAGGCTCAAAATTGTAGCAGGTTAAATAAGATTTACCTTCGGGATATCTTAAAATAAAACCATATTTATATGAATTTTTCTTAAGCCATTTATAAGCTTTTGTTATTTGAAATTTTGCCATAGGTACTTTTTCACTTAAAATGTCTAAGGCAAGGCCACTTTGATGCTCAGAGTAGCCAGGTCTAGCAGAAATATCTTCTGTATAAATTTCTCCGTAATTAATGAGATATTTTGCATATAATTGTTTTTGATAATTATAACTGCGGTATGCGGAAACAACATAAAAACTAATACCGTCTTTTAATGCATCATTATACATATTAATAAATGCTTCATTTACTTCTTTTAAAGTTTGTTTTTGAGCATAGGCATATGCTGGGTCAATAATTATCATATCTTTAGGAGCATAATTTTCATCTAAATAATTATATTTATTTATTAAAGTTAAAATTCCTTTATTAATATTAGCTTTCTTAATATCTTGATAGGGTCTTTTATCTTTATTTACATTTACTATTGCAATAATATCTTCAATGGAAACTTCTGGATGGGTCGAGTAATAATGAATATATCTGTCTAAATTTTGCGGTAAATAATATTGCTTTTTTAAAAAAATATTTTCTTGCTCTTTAAACGTTTCTTTAATTTTTAAGGTAGATTTATAATACGTAAATAAACTTACTATAATAAGAAAAAACGTTGTAGCCAGAAATATTTTCTTTTTCATTTTGAACACCCGTTTTTATTTTTACCAAAATGAAATTTTTTAGTATACAATTTTTAATTATCAAGATATAATTAATATGCAATGCCAAATTAGTTTAATGATAAAACAAATCCATGGTAAGGATTAGCTGACAGTTTGATTCTGTCATTTGGCACCATTAAAGTATTAAACTTGCCAAAAAATCCATATTGTGATAATATGTATTTAGCAAGGGAATTTGCATAAAATAAAAAGGAACATTCAATGTCGCATGTTGAGTGTTGCCATATAATGTGCATCACCTAAATCATTGCTGAGTTAGGTGATTCTTTTATTTTAGGATTACAAATAGCAATACTATAAGTAAAAGGATAATGATAATCAAAAAGAAAATTAGAAAATCTTTTTTTGACATCTTATCACCTCCCTT
>CANQNZ010000057.1 GCA_947625365.1 uncultured Bacilli bacterium
ATAGCGGCTTTTTTTAAATGAAAAAAATAATAAGTTAAAGGATTAACATCAAAAGTAGTAATCTCTTTTGCTCCTTTTAAATGCATATCTAAAACAAAATCGCCACCACTTAAAATAGTTAGACACTTTTTATCCTTAAAATCAAAATTATTAAAAAAGTCTTTAATATTTTCATTTGTAAAAGGATAAATCCAGGTTAAATTACTAAGGCTCCAGCGATTGTACTCGCGATTAGTGATAAGGCTATCTACAGTTTGCAAATCTTTACTAACATCCATAATATTCTTCCTTCTTTTAGGCTATATATTATATTAAAACTGTAGGAATGTCAATTTTTTTACAGTAGTTCTAAGGCTTTTTTCTTAACATAATTACATATGGTATCTAAATCTTCTTCAATTTCTTTTCGGAAATATTTAACAATTAAATTAATAACACCATCGGTAAAAAATATTATATCTAAATTATATTTTTTATTGCCTTTTAGAGTAGAAAAAGAAGTATAAATTTTTTTACTAATACGACGCATGAATAAAAAAGCTTCATCAGCAGTTAATAATTTAGCATAAATTTTTTCATTGTCTTTTAAATACTTAAAGATATTATTAAAATAATTATTAACTCCTTCTTTGGTATAAGCAAAGTTTTGAAAATCAAATACTTGCTCAATTATTTCTTCTTGAAATAAAGAGGCTACTTCATAGATGTTATCAAAATGGCTATAAAAGGCACCTCTTGTTAATCCGGCTTTTTTTACTAGTTCAGTGACTGTAATTGCCCCCATTTCTTTTTTTTCTTCAATTAACTCAGCAAAAGTTTTTTTGATTAACAAAATTGTTCTGACCGAAGAAGCATTTACCCCTTTTAATTTCATATATACATCACCGAGATAATTATAGCATAAATTTTAACAAAAGTATGTCAAATGTATAAATTTGAACATTGTTCACGAATTTGTTGTTCATTTTTGATCAGCCAAAGAGTAGAATAAAGTGGTTTGAAAAGAAAGGGTGTTTTTTAATGAAAAAAATTACGAATTTTTTAGTTGAAAAAAGATATATAATATTAGTATTAGTTTTAATAATGGCTGGAGCAAGTGCAATATTAGCTAGTAAAGTACATATTAATCGTGATATTAGTAAGTATTTACCTAAAACTTCCGAAGTGCGAATTGGTATGGATAAAATGGAAGAATATTTTGACACTAGCACTAGCTCTTTAAATGTTATGTTTAAAGATTTGTCTTCCTCTAAACAAACTAAAATAAAAAAAGAATTAGAAACTTTAAAGGGAATTGATGAAGTATCTATAAAAAATAAAAAAGGTTATACTTTATATGAAATAACTACCTCCTTAGATAAAGATTCTCACCAAGCTAGTGTTTTATATGATAAAATCACCCAAAAATATGAAAATTATAATATTGTAACTAGTGGTGATATTTATGATGAAAATAAAGCCATTTTACCCGCTTGGTTAGTACCTTTAGCTATAGGCTGTGCCTTAGTTATATTAATAATTATGAGCGAGTCTTATATTGAACCTTTCTTATTTTTAGCTTCAATTTTAATTGCTGTTTTATTAAATAAAGGAACCAATATTTTCTTTCCTTCGATTTCCTCTATTACTGACTCTATTGCTGCGATATTACAACTTGCTTTATCGATGGACTATTCTATTATGCTTATTAATAGATATCGTCAAGAAAAAGAAGAAGAGCCAGATAATGTTAAAGCTATGAAAAAAGCGTTATATCATGCTTTTAAATCTATCTCTAGTAGTTCTGTTACAACCATAGTTGGCCTTCTAGCTTTAGTTTTCATGAGTTTTTCTATTGGTTTTGATTTAGGAATGGTCTTAGCCAAAGGGGTATTATTTAGTTTATTTACGATATTTACCGTTTTACCTTCCTTAATTTTAATGTTTGATAAATTAATTAATAAAACTAAAAAGAAAAGTTTTAACTTAAAATTAGATTTTTTAGGAAAATTTATTTATAAAATTCGTTATCTAGGTTTATTTCTAATAATTGGTATATTTATAGCAAGCTTTTTATTAAAAGGGAACTTAACAATTGAATATACTGATACTGAGGCTGATGAAATAAGTAAAATATTTACTCCTAATAATCAAATGGCTATTATTTACAATAATAAATATGAAGATAGTATAACAAGGCTTTGTCAAAAACTAGCTGAAAATAGTAATATAGATGAAGTTTTATGTTATGGTAATACAATTAATGAACCTCTTAATTATAAAGATGTTAATGCTAAATTAAAAGATTTAGGTAATGATACTAATGTAGAAGAAGATTTACTACGTATTGTATATTATAACTATTATATGCAACAAAGTGCCAAAATGACTTTTGAAGAGTTTGTTAATTTTATCAAAACTGATGTTTATAACAATGAAAACATGAGTGATAGCATTGATGCAAAAACGAGAGCTGATATTGATAGATTAAGTAATTTTGTAAGCAAAGATAAAATTAATCAAAAAAGGGATGCTTCTGCCCTTGCTAGCATCTTTGAAATTAGTGAAGATGAAGTAAATGATTTATTAATTTATTACAATTCATTAAATAATAACACGCGCATGAGTTTAGAACAATTTGTTAATTTTATGAATAATTATGTCTTAAAAAGTGAGTATAAAGATAATGTTGAAGCAGCATCTCAAGCAAAAATTAAGCAAATTTCTCCTTATTTAAATAAGGAAGTTTTACAAACTGGTTTAAGTTATTCACAAACAGCAGCACTATTTAATATGGATGAAGATATGACTAAAAATCTCTATCTTTATTATCTTCTTAAAAATGATATGACAGATAAAATGACCTTAAGCGCTTTTGCTGAAACCTTAATGACTAGCGAGTATTATCAAACTTTAGATGGAGCAAGTCAGCAACAATTAAACACTATTAAAACTTTTAGCGATGAAACCTTTTTAAGTAAACAAAATACCGCTTTAGAAAGTACGACAATTTTAAATTTACCACCAGAGGTTGTAAATTCAATATATAATGCTAAGTATTTAAGTGATGGGGCAAGCATGCCGCTGGAAGAATATACTTTATCTATTAGCCAGCTTGTGAATTTTTGCCTTTCTAATAATGAGATAATTGGCGTTTTAGATGAGGAGAGCAAGGCCAATCTTAATAATTTAGCTTTTATAATAAATAGTGCTCAAAATAAACAAGAATATTCTTATCAAGAAATAGCTCAAGCTTTAAAATTGCCGGAGGAAAATGTTAAAAATATCTATATTTTAAATAAAAGTCAAAACCTAA
The DNA here is from genome assembly GCA_947625365.1 of uncultured Bacilli bacterium. Classification (GTDB taxonomy): domain Bacteria; phylum Bacillota_I; class Bacilli_A; order RF39; family UBA660; genus HGM10766. The sequence goes on from CANQNZ010000057.1 coordinate 3,296, forward strand.
CTATAACTCCTCCAGAGTTTGTTAATTTCCTTTTATCTTCGGCTAGTGATGAGTCTTTAAGCAATCAAATATCTAATGAAAGTTTAACTAATTTAACATCAGTTAGTAAAATTATGGATAGCACTTTATCCCAAAAGACTTATTCAGTAGAAGAAATGGCAAAATTTTTAAATACGGATACTGATAGCTTAAGATTACTTTATTCTTTATATAATATTAAATATCAAGGTGAAGATGTTACTTTATCTTATCAAGAATTTGTGGATTTCTTACTTAATAACGTTTTAACTAATGATAAATATGCCCAAAGTATTACTAGTGATAAAGTCTCTAAAATAAAAACTGTTAATACTATCATGACTAATGCTTTAAATAAAGTAGAGTATAATAGTAATGAAATTTTAGCTATTCTTACTACTTTAAGTGATAATTGTGAAAAAGACCTAATTGAAATGTTATATATATATTATGGCAGTGAAAAAGAATTTAATGATAACTGGCAGCTGTCTTTGGAACAATTAGTAAATTATCTAAACACCGATATTTTAAATGATAGTAGGTATTCAGATTTTATTAAAGATAGTATGAAAGAAGATATTAAAAATGCCCAAAAGGATATTGATGAAGCTAAAGATATGCTTGTAAGTTCTAAATATTCTCGCTTAGTGTTAAATACGCATTATGAGGTAGAAAATAAAAAAACAATGGACTTTATTGCTAATTTAAAAAAAGATTTAAAAGATGATACCTATCTTATTGGTACAAGCCCTATGGCTCAAGATATGAGTGAAAGCTTTGAAAGTGAACTTAACTTAATTACTATTTTAACAATAATCTTTATCTTTATTGTTGTTTGTATTACTTTTAAATCATTTCTTATTCCAATTATTTTGGTTATGCTTATTCAAACGGCAGTTTATACCACAATGGGAATATTGTCTTTTGAAGGAGGAACAGTATATTTTATAGCTCTTTTAATAGTACAAAGTATTCTAATGGGAGCAACAATTGATTATGCTATTTTATATACTTCTTATTATTTAGAAAGTCGAAAAAACGAAAATGTTAAAAACTCTGTTATTAATGCTTATAACAAGTCTATTCATACTATTTTAACTTCGGCATCTATTTTAATAATTGTTACTTTAATTGTTGGGCATTTTTCAACAGCTATCACAAGTAAAATATGTATGACAATTTCTCAAGGAACTATTTGTTCTTCCCTTTTAATTCTGTTTATATTACCTATGCTAATTGCTTCATTAGATAGATTTATAGTGAAAAAGAAATAAAACATTCCCGCGCCTGGGAATGTTTTAATAGACAAAAATATGAAAATGCGTTAATATAAATGACGGTGTGAAAAAATGGAAAAAGTTAATTTAAACCCAATAGAAGCAACATCTTATTATTGGACTAATAGAATTAAAGGGAAAATGAAGGAGCTCACTAGTAAATCTGGTATTATTACTTTAAATGAAAGAAATTTTTGCCGTGTATTTAATGAATATACGGCGGAAGATTATCGTCACCTTTATTTAGAGCTAATTAAGCTTATTGAGCAAGATGTTAAATACTTTAAAAATCGTCAAGCATATTTTTATCAAGATACTGCTTTAGGTAGACATAATCGTTTAAATGAAGAATTATCATTTATAAATAGAAAACCAGTATCAGATATTCGTTTATCTAGCTATGATAGTAAAGATATTGTTATATATACAAATAATTCTAACGCTTTAAGATGGTATAAGTCAGGGGGAATAAGATATTTATCAACTACTTATGAGCCAGACTATATTTTAACTGGGGATGAAAAGCTTTTAGATATTTATAATTTACTTTTAGCTGTTATCGTTTTATTAGACAACAATTATCCACAATTTGAGGATATTAATGGTATAAAAGATGCTTTTGGTAAAATATATCTTAAGCATAATCCAAGCGAAAATGAAGCTAGTATTCAAAATTTATTTGATAACGTTTTTAATGCTTTAGCTAATCAAGAAATGGTTGTTGGATATACTTATCAAAAAACATATTTTAGTTCTTATCAACATAATGATTTAAATGGACTAGAATACTACTATCCGTTAGCTAAAGAGATAGTAGAGGAAATAAAACCTGAAAAAATAGTATATCAACTTAAAAAATAAAAGTCCGCTGTTTAAGGGACTTTTGTTTTTTTAAAATTTTCTTTCTCTAATGCGAGGATGCCCACAAGCTGCGGGACAATTATAATCCGGATACATACATCTTAATTTATTAACATAAGGCTCTAACGTTTTGGCTAAAGCGATATTTTCTTTTTTTATTAAACCATAATAAATATCAGGTAGCATCTGGCTAGTAAACATGTCCTCAGTTTCTAAAAAGGCTCTTTCACAGGCGCGCTCTTTACCAACATAATGAACTAGATTTTTTAAAGGACCATTAGCATTAACTTCTAGTAGTTGACCTTGAGGATAATATTTATTAACTAAAACTAAATCATTTAACCACTCTTTAGTTAATTGGGGGTTTCCTTCTAGTAGTAAAGGAATATAATAATTACTATTTTCTAAATTAGGGGTTAGCATTTCAAAGTATATAGTACGATGACGATGAAATTGTGCTAATGAAGCCCAAGAAATTTTCATATTATAACTAAATGATATTCCGTATTCATTAGGTAATTTAATACCACTAAACTTATTTCGCTCAGCAAACAATGATAAATCTAAACATTTATTATTCTTATATAAAAGATTATCCGTATCTTTTATCTTTAAAGATGGACATAGCTCTTTTGCTTGATGTTCTGTTATTAAAACATTTAAATCTAAAAGTTGGTTACGAAAGTCAGTAAGATAAGGAATTAACAATTCCTCTAGTTCGTTTAAAGGATTATCAATAATTCTTTCCATATATTTGCAAATTTTATTTATTTGGGCCCAAGGAACAGTATAGGTTAGAGTAGTTGGTATAAAAACTCCTACCATATATCGAGTATTTTCTTGAGCGATTTTTTTAATAGCATTTGCCACTTTGCTTTTTGTATGTTTTTCATCTTTACCTTGATTAAACTTAAGGAAAAAATCATTATAATCTCGATTTAAAATACTAATAAAAATATTTAACCACTTATTATAAAGGCATACTTCTTCTGAAGAAATATAATTGCTTTCTTTAACTTCTGTATAACGCAAAGAGCGCTCATCGGCACAGTATTGATGCTCATTATTTAAAACCATGCAAAGAATTTTAGGAATATCTACTATTTCTAAAGAAACGTTAACTTGCTCACTAGGAGAAGTATGGTCACTTAATATAGTATTAATTCCTCTTTTAATAAGTTGTTCATCAGTTTCGGTAGCTCTTATTACATCTGGAGTAACATTTCCATCCCGAAAACATACAGCTGCTTTAACACCGGTGGTAATTAAAGCTTCTTTTTGATTAAACCTCTTTTTATCTTTTGTTAGAAACCCACTATTTGGGCCTAAACTTATTTTCATTTATTAACCCTCCTTAGCCTAATTATAATAATGATAGTCTAGATAATCAAGCTTTTATTAAAGGACAACAAAAAAGGGCGCTATTTAAAAAATGCGTCTATTATTTATTTTAATGCTTGAATAATGACAGTTACAACAGGATTAATAAAAGATGAATAAGAGGCAATATTAGCTATGTTTGGGGCATCTAAATAAATAGTTTTATTTCCTAGATTTACAAGTTCAAATACATCATCGGTTGTAGCATTAAAAATTCCTTGGCCACTTATTGCAGCAATTGGCTCGGCAAAGTTCCATATGGCCCTTCCCGCATAAACAGTATCTTCATTAGTTTTTTTAAAACCTATGGCAATAATATCCGTAGTTGGATTAAAATCTTCGGTTGTTTGAAAATTAGCATTTACTAAAAAGTCAATACGATATACTCCGTCACTATTAAAAGTTATAGTATTATCATTTAAATTAATTTCATCTCTTACGCTGGCGGCTTTAAGTTCAATAGGAATGCGCGCTTTACTTTTAACCTCTACACCAGGACTCTTTTGTTCTTCGTTATGAAAAGTAACAAAATAGGCCGCCGGGATTTCTAATGGACCTTCGACACCTTGTGGTCCTTGTGGCCCTGCATCACCTTTATCTCCCTTGGGACCTTGTTTGCCTTCTAATCCAGGGTAGCCTTGTTCTCCTCGTGGTCCTTGTGGTCCCGTTGGGCCGGTATCGCCTTTTTCCCCTTTTGGACCTGCTGGACCGGTATCACCTTTTGGACCTTCACTTCCATTAAAACCTCTTGGAATAACAAAATCAAGTTTATGATTAAGCCCGTCTTTATGGTCAACAATTTTAGCAAAAGTACTAGCATCACCTGTTAC
>CANQNZ010000058.1 GCA_947625365.1 uncultured Bacilli bacterium
CCTGGAGTTGGAAAAACTACTCTTTCTATTGGTATTGCCAAAGCCTTAAATAAAGAGTTTTATAAAATAAGTGTAGGAGGTTTAAACGATAGTGGGGAATTAGTTGGCCATCGTCGTACTTATTTGGGTGCTAATCCCGGAAGAATAATTCAAGGAATAAAAAAATGCAATTCAGCTAACCCTTTAATTTTGATTGATGAAGTTGATAAAATGGTCAAAGATTTTAAAGGAGACCCCGCTAGTAGTTTATTAGATATTTTAGACCCTGAACAAAATAAAATGTTCATTGATAACTATATTGAAGAACCTTTTGATTTATCTAAAGTTTTATTTATCTTAACTGCTAATAGCTTATACGATATTCCAAGTGCTTTGCACGATAGATTAGAAATAATTACTTTATCTTCTTATACCCAATTTGAAAAACTAGATATAGCCAAAAAATATTTATTACCACTTATAAATAAAGAACACTTACTTGAAAATAAGAGTATTAAATTTGCCGATAATATAATTTTATCAATAATTAATCATTATACTAAAGAATCAGGTGTACGTGAGTTAGATAGACAACTTAATAAAATTGTGCGAAAAGTTATACTAGAAAGTTTAAATGACGAAGCAGAAATAAAGAAAACTATTACTAAAACAGACTTAAAAAAATATTTAGGACCTGTTAAATATGAAAGAAATAATGCGATTAACTCTTCTAAAGTAGGACTTGTAAATGCTCTAGCTTATACTCCTTTAGGAGGATTAGTATTACCAATTGAAACCGTAATGTATGATGGTAAAGGGGAACTTTCAACTACGGGATCTTTAGGAAGCGTAATGAAAGAAAGTGCCGAAGTAGCAATATCCTATTTAAAAGCTAATATTAAAAACTTTAATATTGATGAAAATATTTTTAAAACTAAAGATATTCACTTACATGCCTATTCTGGAGATGTTAAGAAAAACGGACCTTCTGCAGGTGTTTCCATTGTAACTTGTATTTTATCATTGCTATTAAATCAAAAAATATCTAAAAGTGTGGCAATGACAGGAGAAATGACCTTACAAGGCGAAATATTAAAAGTAGGAGGAGTAAAAGAAAAAATTATTGGAGCTTATAATGAAGATATTAAAAAAATATTTATTCCTTTAGGAAATAAAATTGATATTGAAGAGCTTCCTACCAAAATTAAAGATAATGTTGAAATAATCTTAGTCAAAGATTATAAAGAAATATATCTTGATTTATTTAAAAAATAAAAGTTCTGGAAACAGAGCTTTTTTCATATATTCAAAGTAGAAAGGATGATGATAATGAAAATTAAAGTCCCATTTACAAAGGATATACTTTTTAAAAGTAAAATTGCTGAGATAACTTCTATTTCTTTAGAACATGAATTATCACTGGATAATAATGAAGTAGGAGGAGTATTTATAGTTAGTGGCGATTATAAAACTCATGAAGTTTGTGTTAATAAAGAAACATTTGAATATAAACTGCCATTTAATGTAGAAATTACAGAAAATATTGATAAAGATACTTTAAATTTTGAAATTATTGATTTTTATTATGACATAGTAGGTGATGATACTCTAAGAGTTAACATTGAATTTGAAGTTTCAGCTGAGGTTATAAAAGAAGAAGAAGTTGAAGAAGTTTCGGAGGATAGAGAAAGTGTTATTACGCCGGAAATAGCTGATTTTGAGCAGGTACCACCAGAGATTACCGAAGTTCCTTTAGAACAAATAGAACCGCCGGAAATAACACCTGAAGAAAAAATGCCAGATGAAAATAGATTAAATGAAGAAGAGAAAAAAACAATTATAAATGCTATTTCTGGTGATAATGATGATGAATATATTACTTATAATGTTCATATTGTAAGACAAATGGAAACTTTAGAAAGTATATGTGAAACTTATAATGCTAATATAGAATTAGTAAAAGAATATAATAATATAGATACTATAAATATTGGTGATAAAATAATAATTCCTGAAGAAAAAGATGAGTAGGACTTTAGATGTTTTAAAAAAAGTATATAAACCCTTAAGAGTAACTTTAAAAGGAAAAGCTACTATTTTAGAAACAACTTCAGGTAAGTTTTTAGTTAAAGATAAAAATAATAAAGATATAAAAAAAGTTTTTAACTATTTAAAATCTCGTAACTTTGACTGTTTTCCTAGCTTAGTTGATGATAATAGAGTCGATTTAAACGTTTATGAATATATTGATGATGTAGATATGCCTAAAGAGCAAAAAGGGTTAGATATGGTTGATGTAGTGGCAATGTTACATAGCAAAACAACTTATTATAAAACTGTTAGTGAAGATAAATATAAAGAAATTTATGAAAATATCTTAAATAACATTAATTATCTTACGAGTTATTATAATAAATTATTTAGTAGAATAGAAAACCAAATATATATGGCTCCTTCATCTTATTTATTAATTCGTAATTCATCTAAGATAATGGCTTCCTTAGATTTTGCTAAAGAGCAATTAGATGAGTGGTATGAAAAAGCTAAAACTAAAAATAAAGAAAGAGTATCTTTAATTCATAATAAACTTTCTACTGACCATTTTATAAGAGGAGATAAAGGATATTTAATTAGTTGGGAAGATGCCAAAATAGATACTCCAGTGTTAGACTTAGTCACTTTTTATAAAAATGAATATTTTAATATTGATTTTGAAACTATTTTAGAAAAATATTTGCAAAAATCACCTTTACAAGAAGATGAAAAAAAACTATTTTTTATTCTTATTTCTTTAATCCCCGAAATAAAATTAACTGATAATGAATTTATTAATTGTAAGAACGTTAGAATGTCTCTTGATTATCTTTATATTACGGAAAGTTTAATAAGGCCATACTATGCGATAAAGGAAGAAGAAAAGTAAAGCTACTTCAATTAAAAGAATAAAAATATTAAAACGTAAAGGTAAAATTAAAGTAATTATTACCTGATAAAAAATTAAAATTGATAAAGCAATAATAGCAAATACACTAAAGACACCGCCGCCTTTATTTGGATACATATTCATCACCTTTACTTATATGATATGTTAAAAAAATTTAAACAAATAGGCTCTAAGCACATTATGTGCTTTTTTTGTTTTTAAGAAGGTTTAAATTTGGTTTTTGGCATTTAAACCATAGAATATTATGATATACTATAAAAGAAGGAAAGTTAAAAGGATAAATGAAAATTAAACATTAGAAAAAAGGAAGTTTATATGAATGAAAAAATAAATAAATTACAAGAAATGATTAATGAATGTCATCACATCGTAGTTTTTACAGGGGCAGGTGTTTCTACTGATAGTGGTATTAAAGATTTTCGTAGTAAAGATGGTTTATATAGCCAAAAAACTAAGTATCCTGCCGAATATATGTTAAGCAGTGATATGTTTTTTAAACATCCTGTAGAATTTTATGAATATTATAAAGATAATTTTAATACCTTAAACGTAATGCCCAATGATACACATAAATATTTAAAAAAATTAGAAGACGAAGGGAAATTAAAAGCAATCATTACGCAAAATATTGATGGTTTACACACTAAAGCCGGTAGTAAAAATGTTTTAGAAATCCATGGAACTATCTATGATAATCATTGTTTAAATTGTGGTAAATACTACGATGGTAATTATGTTTTTAATAGCAAAAGCATTCCTAAATGTGAATGCGGTGGCATAATTAAACCAGATGTTACTTTATATGGCGAGATGCTTCCTCCTGCCTTTTTAGAAGCTGAAGAGTGTATTAAACAAGCTGATATGTTATTAGTTTTAGGTACTTCTTTAAAGGTGGAGCCAGCTAGCAGTTTAATATTATATTTTAAAGGTAAATATTTGGTTATAATTAATAAAGATGAAACCACCTATGATACGCGCTTTAATTTAGTAATAAATGCTCCTTTAAAAGAAGTATTTAAAAGATTAAAATAGGAGGTAAAATGAAAAAAAGATATTTAATTATAATGATAATTTTAATTACTTTACTTTTAGGTTATATAGGTTATAAAAGTTTTTGCTTATATTACTATAACCCTAAACAAATAAACAAACAGGATTTTGAAAAAATAAGAAAGGGATTAGTTTTTAAAGAGGATATTATTTTAAAAAATAATAATAATGTTACAGATTATTTTGAAAAAGAGAATATGAAAATTCGTAATGATTTTCAAGATTTTTATCAAAAAGATAATTGGTATATTTTAAAAAATAGTAATAAAGATAATCAGGTAGCTTTTGCTATGGCCGCGGCTACTCAAACATATCTAGATTATTTAAAGGAGCAAGATATCACAGTATATGGTGCCTCCTTAAAAAATACTAGTAATAAAGACCGAATTGATTTTTTAGAAAGTAATCAAATTAAAAATGATATAGACTTTTTTAAATTTATGAGTAAGCAAAAATATCCTAGTTTTAATATTTTAACTCCCGTTAAGAAAATGAAAAAAGTATATTCAACTTATATTATATTTAATATTATAATGCCATCGGTTAATTATATTAATGAAATAAAAGGTGATTATGAAGGTTATATTTTAAATTTAGATAATGTTAAAGAAGTAAGTATTTTAAAAAATAATAAAAGATATATTTTTACTTTTTTAGGAAAAGATTATTTTACTGATGAGTATGTAAAAGATTTGCTAAATACTATAGTAATAGAGTAAGGAAGATGAAAAAATGTATGATGTAATTATTGTTGGCGCAGGCCCTGCGGGTCTTACAAGTGCTTTATATTTAAAAAGAGCTAATAAAAAAGTATTAGTTATTGAAGCTAAAAATTATGGAGGGCAAATAATTAATGCTCATAAAGTTGAAAATTATCCTGGTATTGTTTCTATATCAGGTTTTGATTTTGCTACTAATTTATATAATCAAGTAAAAGCTTTAAATACGGAAATAATTTTTGAAACAGTTCTTAAAGTAACCGAAGATAAAACAGTTATTACTAATAAGAATAAGTATCAAGCTAAAGCAGTAATTATTGCCACTGGTTCAGAAAATCGTAAATTAAATATTTTAAAAGAGCCGGATTATGTTGGCAAAGGGGTCTCTTATTGTGCTACATGCGATGGTAATTTTTATAAGGATAAAGTTATTGCGGTAGTTGGCGGAGGAAATACAGCTTTAGAAGATGCCTTATATTTATCTAACATAGCCTCTAAAGTTTATTTAATTCATCGCACGGAGATTTTTCGAGGAGAAGAAAGATATTTAGAAGAAATTAAAACTAAAGAAAATATTGAATTAATTTTAAATTCTAACGTTATATCTTTAAATGGGCAAGAAAGGTTAGAAAGTATAATTGTTGAAGATAATTCTGGTAATACTAGGCAAATTGAAGTAGAAGGGTTATTTATAGCAGTAGGACAAGAGCCTAAAAATGAAATATTTAAAAACGTGGTTGATTTAGACCAAAAGGGTTATATCATCACTACCGATGGTGTACATACTAAAACGGAAGGTATATATGCCGCAGGTGATACTCGCCAGAAAATTTTAAGACAACTTACAACAGCAGTTAGTGACGGGAGTATTGCTGCTACATTAGCAATTAAAGAAATGAAATAATTAATAAAAATTGAAGGTGAAGACTTTGAAAATTGCAGATTTAATAAAAGAATATGATAAAATGCAAATCAAATATGGAGCAAAAAATTTAAATTCTATATATAATGGTGGATGCGAAGAAAAACCTAATATTTGTTTTGTATTTATGAACCCAACAGGAAGAAATATTGCTAGTGATAAGTCTTGGCATGGAAGAAAATCACCGTGGCTAGGCACAAAAAATATTTGGAAATTATTTTATAAAGTTGATTTAATAAGGGAAGAAACATTTAATGCTATTCAAACTAAAAAACCAAAAGATTGGGATTACGCATTTTGTGATTATGTTTATAAAGAGTTAGAAAATAATAAAATATTTGTTACCAATTTAGGAAAATGTACCCAAGTTGATGCTAGAGCGCTACCTGATAAAGTATTAAAAAAATATTTGCATTTATTATTTCAAGAAATTGATATAATTAAACCTAAAATTATTATTACTTTAGGGAATCAAGTTAGTTCTATTATTTTAAATAAAAAAATTTCCGTATCGGAAAATAGAAAAGTATGTCATGAATTAAAAATCAAGAAAAATATCTATAAAGTTTATCCTGTTTATTATCCTGTAGGAAATGGTATATTTAATATGGATAAAGCCGTAGAAGATATAAAATGGATAATAGAAAATGAAATAAAAGAAAAACTTATTGAGGTGTAACTAGATATGAAAAACGTTTTTGTAATACATAGTTATAATGGTAATACAGAGTATTCCTTTGCTCCTAGTGTTGAAAAATTATGTAGTGAAAATAATATTGAATATTTCTTCCCTAGATTTCCCATTAAAGATAAGGCAACATATAAAAGTTGGGAAGATATATTAAATGATTATAAGGATAAAAATTTATTAAATGAAAACTCAATTGTAATTTCGCATAGTTTAGGAGCTCACTTTATTCCGAAATATTTAGCAAGAAATAATGTAAAAATAGATACTTATATAAGTGTTGCGGGATTTTTAAATTATAAAGGAAGAGAAGATTTAGAAAATGTTGTTTCCAGATTTTTACCAACCAAAGATGAATTTAATAAATGTAAAAAATTAATAAAAAATATTTATTCTATATATAGTGATAATGATGAGTTAAGTTCTATAAAGAATTTAGAAGATTATGCAGATGTATTATCCTCAAAGAAAATCTTAATAAAAAAAGCAGGACATTTTAGTCCAAAATATAACGTAACCGAAATAAAAGAATTAAATAACATAATAAGAAAACAAAACAATCTTTTATAAGGAAAAAAAGTAAAGATTGTTGCTGCAATTTATAAGTATTTAAGAATTATTTTGGCTAAGAAAAAAATTAGACAGAAAAATAATAAAAAGTTAAAAATACCAAAAAGGAGGAGCGATTTATATGGGTATAATTTCATGTGCAAGTGCTTCGGCATGCTGGAGAGGGTTAGATTATTATAAAAGAAAAAAAATTAAAAATATAGAAAAAATAAATAATAATGAATATACAAGCATAGTTTCAGGAAATGAGAATTATCATATTTATCTTAATTTAGAGCATCCTAGAAGGTCAACATGTACATGTCCTTTAGCTAATGGAAAACGTATTATTTGTAAACATATTGTGGCAACTTATTTTAGTGTTGTTCCTAATAGCGCAAAAGATTTTGAAGAAGAACAAGAAAAATTACAACAAGAATATGAGGAGTATGAGCAAAGACAATACAAAAAAGCTATAAATTATTTGCATAAGATGTCTAAAAAAGAATTAATAGATGAACTGACTTATGTTTTTGATTATGCTCCAGAATGGGTTTATACTGATTTTGTAAGACGAAATAATATAGGGGATTAATTTGCAAATTTAATGTTAAAACAATATAGGAAAGGAAGATTTATATGGCAAATCAATTAGTTGATAATAATGTAGATAATCAACATACTAATAGTATTTTTGAAAGTATAAAACATATAGATGAATACGGAAATGAATATTGGTATGCTAGGGAACTTTCAAAGGCATTAGAATATAGTGATTGGCGCAACTTTTTAAAAGTTTTAA
>CANQNZ010000059.1 GCA_947625365.1 uncultured Bacilli bacterium
ATTATAGTAGTTGACTTTTAAGGTTAATCTTGCTAGAATATCTTCCAAGTTTAAGGGGGTTCTAATGGAAAAACTATTAACTATAATTGTTCCAGTTTATAATACGCAAGACTATGTTATAAGATGCTTAGAAAGTTTAAATCACCCTAATATTAATGTTATAGTGGTAGATGATGGTTCTACAGATAGATCTGGTGATTTAATCGATTTATATTGTCAAAATCATCCTAATTTTCACGCTATACATACTGAAAATAAAGGCGCAACACATGCAAGGCTCACAGCTCTTAATTTAATTAATACACCCTATTTTAGTTTTGTCGATAGCGATGACTACATTAATACGAAAAATTATTTTAATCTTTGTAAAAATATGCAATACTTTAATTATCAAGCAGGAAATGGGAGAACTACTGTATATCTTCCTAATTTAAATATTCCGTTTAAAAGTAAGTGGTGGGCAAAATCACATTTAGATTTTTTATATGACAAACAAGAACTTAGTAATATCTCTTGTGCCCTTTGGGATAAAATTTGGCATTATGATTGTGCTACATTATTTAATGAAACTTCTAACCAAAAAGTTTATGAAGATTTAGAATTCGTTTACTACGTTTTAGCTAAAAAACGTTATATGTTCCATACAAATAAACTTATTTATAATTATTGTATGCGTAGTAAAAAGCAAAACAGTACATCTGCTTTAGGTCTTGATATTACTAAAGAAGACGGTCTTAGAGGTTTAATTACAGCAATTAATTCAATGAAGGATAAATTTACTAGAGATGATATTTTAAAAGATTATGAAGAAGAATTAAATTCAATATCTATTAAACTTATCTATCAAAGAATATATAACGTCCTTAAAAGTAAGGAAATAGTTAATAAAGAGCAAATGGCTCAACTTATATTACAAATTCTAGATAAATATATTCCTAATTCCTAACTGGCAAGAAAACAAATATTTTAAAGCCAAATTTAAAGGTAGTGAATTAAATGATTATATTTTCTTTTTGATTACTTCAATGTTGCTTAAAATAAAAGATATAAATTCTTTAGATACTAATAAAAATTATGAAAATTTACTTGCGGAATATAATAAAAAGATAATTTTGAAATAATGCATTATCTTTTTTTATGTAATCTAAATATTTTATAACTTAATATTTTAGTTTTTTACAAATTGGACTTGAAAAAGTCAAAATTATGCTGTATACTTTAATAGTCTTATTTAAGACAGTGCCTGCCCAAGTGGCGGAATAGGTAGACGCACAGGACTTAAAATCCTGCGGGTGTTAAAGCCCGTGCCGGTTCAAGTCCGGCCTTGGGCACCAATATTGTTAAAAGCTCGAATGAAATATTCGAGTTTTAATTTGTGATATAATCAATATGGTGAGTATCATGTTGCTTTATTCTAAAACTTTTGAAAATGTTAAAACTTTAAATTGTAACTTCCCTATTGAAGACCAGTATTATGTAACTGATAATCAAGCCATCGTTGCTGATGGTATAACCAGGGATCCTATAGGTATTTATGATTTTACTAACTATTCTTTTGATGATATGAAAGAAAAATACCCGCGTCCTAGCGGAGCTGCTTTAGCTGCCACGGAAATATGCAAAGCTTTTGCTAATACTACTTCTGGAACAATGAAAGAAAAATTAATAATTGCTAATAATATGGTTAAAAAATTGAATGATAAATATATTAAACGCTGTGACTATTTACAAAACGATTACTTTGGGGCTGTAGCAGCTTGCATACATATTGAAAATGATATTTTAAATTATGCTTATATTTGTGATTGTGGTGTTATTGTTTATGATAAAATGGGCAATATTAAATTTCAAACTGAGGATGATAAAAAACTTTATTGTGACCCATTTATGAATGTTAACAAATCATGGGCCGACCCGGAAGGTCGCATTATCGTGCGAAGAGATTTTCGTAATAACCCTAATAAAACCTTAAATGGAAAATGCATTTCATATGGCGCCATTACCGGAGAAAAAGAAGCAACCTTTTTTATCAAAGAAGGCAGTTTAAAACTTGCTCAAAATGATTTTATTTTATTATATAGTGATGGTTTTAGTAATTTTTTACATAATAAAGAATTTATAAAGCAAATAATAAACTTTAATAAAGATGATTTAGAAAATTTTATAAATGATTATTCTTGCTCAAATTATGAAAAATATGGTAAAGAGAAAACTTTAATTTTATTTAAAAATTAATTTACAACAAATAAAAAAGAGGTAATCCTCTTTTATTTAATAATAGATTATGCCTGCAAGTATAATTGCAAGTAAAATATATAAGACAATTATAAAATATGCATTACTCATACCACATGATGAGTTATTGTTGTTACACTTTTTTTGTGGTTTACAACAAGAATTTGAAGTGCTCATTTAGGATACCCTCCTTTATTTATTCATTTATTGTTAAATAAATGCTCCTACAATGATTATTAAAAGTATGAATAGCACTAGGATTATAGCAGGTCCTAAGCATCCGCAGCCATTGTTGTTCATAAATCATTCCTCCTTTTTTGTCTTTTCACTAATATAGTATACGAAACCCAGAATTTGTGTGAGTGTTCTTCTTGTATTTTTATGAAATGATTGATATAATTGGTAATGTTTGGAGGATTATATGAAAAAGAAATTAATATTATTAGGAGCATGTATGCTTCTTGTTGCAGGGTGTGGCAAAACAATACCAAAATTAAAAGATGGAAGCGAAGCTGTAGTTACTTTTAGTAAAGGGCAAAATATAAGTGCTAATGCATTATATAATGAAGTAAAAGATACTTATGGTCTATCAACTCTTATAAATATGGTTGATAAAGAAATATTAGAAAAGGAATATAAAGACGATTTAGAAGATGCAAAATCATCTGCTAGTAATCAAATTGAACAAATAAAGAGCCAATATGGTGATAATGCTTTATCTGCCGTTCAACAATTTACTGGTTTTTCAACAATGGAAGATTATGAAAATTATTTATATATTGCCTATTTACAAAATTTAGCCGTTGAAGATTATGCGAAAGACCAAGTAAAAGACAGTGATATTGAAAATTATTATAATGAAAGTATTTATGGGGATATCAAAGTAAGTCATATTTTAATTACTCCAGAAGTAAAAGATGATATGAGTGAAGAAGATAAAACAAAAGCTGAAGATAAAGCGAAAAAAGAAGCAGAAAAACTTATTAAGAAATTAAATGAAGCCCAAGATGTTAGTAAAGAATTTAAAACCCTTGCTAAGAAAAATTCTGATGATGAAGCAACTAGCGAAAATGGTGGAGATTTAGGATATATTAATACTGATACTCTATCAAGTGATTATGATGGATTTGCAGATGCTGCTTACAAATTAAATGATGGTGAATATACAAAAGAACCAGTTAAAACAAGTTTAGGATATCATATTATTTTAAGAGTTAAATCTAAAGAAAAAGCTAAATTAGAAGATGTTAAAGATAAAATTTTAGATACTTTATCAAGTAAACTAATTAGTGAAGATGCTACTACGAGCATTAATGCCTTACAAGATATTCGTAAAAAATATGGTATGGAAATTAAAGATAGTGAGCTTAACAAACAATATTCAAACTACATTCAAAATTCTTTATCTAATGCCATTGAACAAAATAGTAGTTCAACAGAACAATAGAACCTTTTGGTTCTTTTTTATTGCTTTTTTATTTTTTTAGTTTATAATAATTATCATTAGAAAGAAGGAAAAAAATGGCAGAAGAAAAAGTAAGAGTTGAAGCAAGAACTCATATTATTAGTATGAATTTAAAACATTTAGGATCATTTAGACCTATTCCTGGCTATGAAGTTCTAAATGCATCTATAAATTATATATTACGTTATAATGGCGCTCCAACTTATGATATTATTTTGATTAATACTGTTCCTGTAATGTGCCGTATAGATGAATATAACTGTTTAAGTAATAATGCTGGCATCCCTATTGAGGAAAATGTTTTAGCACGTAAGCGAGAAATGAGGTAAATATGATAAATATTGATTTTTTTAAGAAAAATAAATCTAAATTAGTAGCTTGCTCTTTAGCAGGCGTTATGTCCTTAGGAATATCAGGTTGCAATAATAGAAAGAAAGAAGATAACCCTGAAATGGCTATGGAAACAGTTGATATTACAAAATTTTTTGACGTTGGCGAGCACATTATTTCTGAACCTATTGATATTTTAGAAGATGTTACGCAATACACAAATAATCATCCTGGTTATAAATGTATTGACATAGCTGCTTCAAATTTTTCGGATTATTCTTTTAGCGATATGTCTTTGATTTTTACTAATACCTACCCTGTTGATGTAAAACCAACTATTGAAGATAATACATTAAATTATAATAATTTTGGCACTCCTCAAAATTATTCCTTTGTTGAAAAAAATATAATAAATAATTCCAAAGAGTTTCTGCCTGGAGAACATAATTTGATAGTTCGCTTGGAGGAAAAAAATATTGCACACAACCAAACTTTTAAGAATTATGATGGTTATGAAATTATTGGCATATGTTATACAAGTCCTAACTTCCCTTTTGTGTTATATACAAATAAAGAAAAAGTTATTTGTGAAGTAACAGAATATGATAAAAATGGTAATCCTAAATTTTTAGAATTTGGAACACCAGTTGAAAAAGAAAAATCTTTAACACTTGAAAAGCCTTCCAACTAATGGAAAGCTTTTTATATATTATTAATAAAATCATTAATTTGGTTTACTGTATATCCTTTGGCATACAACTTATTTTTTAAATAATAAATCAGTTCTTCTCCTTCATATTTCTTTTGTAGTTTTAGATAAATTTTATTAGCATTTTTCAAAAAATTATCATTATCATTTAAATCTAAATTAGTAAGTAATTCCTCATATAGAGGCTTAGTAAATCCTTCTTTAAATAAATATAGTTTTATTTTATTTAAAAATATGGTTTTACTATCTTTATTAGCCTTTAATTTCTTAGTAATTATTTTTTGACACTTTTCTTGCCAAATTTTAGAGTCAATATTATTTAACTCTTTAGTAATAACTTCTTCTTTAAGATTTTGTTTTAATAAAGCTTGTTTTATTTTTGCCGGGCCATTTAAAGTTAGGTTAACCTGGTCCAAAATATAATAGTGCACGTATTTTTCTTCATTTATGTAGCCTTGTTTTTCGAGTCTAGCAATTGTTTTAGCAATAATATTAGCGGAAACATTATTCTTTTTTAAGTATTCTTGAGTTTCCTTTTTTGTTCGCATTTTAATAGCTATATATTTAAGAGCTTTATAATAACTAGAAAGCTCATCGTTATATTCCATTATTGCCCTTAATTTTTCAGGACTAATATTTTTATCAATTAGTAAATTAAATTTTAAAATAACATCATCGTATAAAGTTATTTCTCCTTTATTTTTAATAGTTACTTGATATTTATTACCCTTAAGTTTTTTGTAGCCTACTATCTGCATTATCTTCACCTATCTTGATTATATAACAAACAAATAAAAAAGAATATAATTATTTTTTATATTCTTCACAAGTTTTATCTAAATCAGCAATTAATTTATCAATATTTTCTTGGGCATCTGTTCGCACACCACTGGCAAATTTATGCCCCCCTCCCCCATATTTAGAAGCAATTTCATTAATAATTGGACCACGACTACGAATATTAACTTTATAAATACCATTTTTTTCATCAAAAGTAATAAATATCCAAACTAATACTTCTTTAATAAAATTAAAATCATTAATCATATTAGACGCTGTCGCATTATCAACATTAAACTTTTTAATTATTTCATTATCTAATTTAAGATAGGCTAAACCATTAGGAGTAACTATTAAGTTTTGGGATAGATAGCCGCGAAAACGTATTTCATTTAAGGGTCTTTCATACAATAATGGATATAATTTCGTAAAATTTAAATTAGTTTTATCAATTAATTTTTTTATTAAATCAAAAGTTTTAGAAGTAGTATATGATAAAAGGAAACGGTCACTATCTGAGACTACTCCTAAAAATAAATTTTCAGCTATGGAAGTTGTTAATCTTAATTTTGCTTCAAAGATAAGTTCAATAATCATTTGGCATGTAGAACTAGCTGTTTCATCTACCCACTCAACTTCACCCATTTTATCTTCATAAGGATGATGGTCGATTTTTAATACTTCCGCAAAATGTTCAAAATTAGCTACATCAACGCGCTCTATGTTTGGCACGTCTAAAACAATAAGTAAGGCTTTAGATAAATCTTTATTTTCTAACTTCTCTTTATCTAATTCCCCAAAATAACGAAAACGTGAAACACTTACCCCTACAGCATAAACTTTTTTGCTAGGGAATGTGGCTTTAAGGGTATCTCTGAGAGCTATTTGACTAGCAATTGCATCAGGGTCAGGGCCAATATGCCTAGCAATATATATCTCGTTATACTCTTTTATTTTTTTTCGAATTTTTTTAATTATTGGTTTGATAAAACCACTTCCTTTTATTTTATTAAATCATAAGTATCTAAAGCTATCATTAATTCTTCATTAGTTGGTACAACATAAACAGGAATACTTGTATCACTAGTACTAATTAAACCAAATTTACCAAAAGTATCTTTATTAGCTTGAGCATCAAGTTTAATACCTAAGCTAGCTACTCTTTTTAAAATTTCTGCTCTAAAATCTGGTCCTTTTTCACCAATTCCAGCGGTAAAGCAAATAACATCAGCACCACCTAAAATATTATTATACATAGCAATGTAATTAGCGACTTTTTGACAGAACATATTAAAAGCCAATTTAGCTCTTTCATTACCTTCCGAAATTGCTATTTCAATATCACGAGCATCACTGCTTATTCCACTTATACCAAGAAGACCAGATTTTTTATTAATATCACTCATTACTTCATCGATTGTTTTATTTTCTTTATTCATAATATAAGGAATAATAGTAATATCAACATCACCAGGACGAGTACCCATCATAACTCCTGGTGCTGGCGTAAATCCCATAGAAGTATCAACAACTTTACCAGCGTTAATAGCCGCTAAAGAGGCACCATTACCAACATGACAAGAGATAACTTTTAAATTATCATTTTTTAAATATTCACAAATTGTTTTATTAATAAAACGATGTGATGTCCCATGAAAACCATATTTTCTTACCCCATACTTACTATACCATTCATAAGGTAAAGGATAAATAAATTCTTCTTCCTTCATTGTTTGATGAAAAGCTGTATCAAATACACCTACCATTGGCGTATTTGGCATATTTTCCATAAAAGCTTTAACCCCTACTAAATTAGCAGGATTATGCAAAGGAGCAAGTTCATTAAAACTTTCAATATCTTTAATGATTTCTTCGTTTAACAAAACACTTTGACTATATTTATCAGCACCATGAACAATACGATGACCAACTCCATCAATATCTTCTAAAGAG
>CANQNZ010000060.1 GCA_947625365.1 uncultured Bacilli bacterium
TCTATCCATGTTACTACTTCTATTGTCTTTTCAGTATTTCCTGCTATATACCCTTTTCCTACTATTCTTGATTTATTATTTTGTGTATAATTTGATAAGTTTGTAGTTGTTACTTCTTCTGCTTCTGACAGTAATATTGTTTCTCCGTCTGTTGCTACTTTTATATTTTTATCTGCCAAATTAGAATTTTTATTTTTATTTAATATTACGTTATATGCTGTTAATGTTTTACATGTATTTTGTACTGTTATTTTATATGGTGTATTTTTTAATCCTTCTTTATCTTCTTGAGGAAATGCGTTATTCATTGTTACATCTGTTCCACCTGTAAGTGTAACATTAAAACAATCTGTGGTTGTAGTATTCTCACCTGTTTGGGTAAAGTACTTTTGCCATAAAGCATAGCTAAATGTTGCTACTGATATTAGTAGTGATGTTACTAGTATTCCTATTATTATTTTTTTATTATTCTTCATTATTATTTTGACCTCCTTGGTATATTCTCTATTTCAATTATACCCCCCCCCAGAGTGTCATTGTCAACACAAATTGTCTGCCACTGGGTTTGCGAATAGTCAAAATGATGAGCATAAAAAACAATAGACTATAAAGCCTATTGTTGCCCGGAGAACTCAGCTGTTACTACTCCGGCAAAAGTTTTATTCATATCTTCATTTTGAGGACTATGAGTTCCTTTAAGTTTTAAGGACATAGTATATTTTTGAGTTGACCTTGGAGCTATAGAAATTTCGACTGTATTAATAGTTTCATTTCCTTTTGGTACCGGTCTAAAATCACTTATTTCTGCTCCGCCATTAGTTGCGCTTAATTTATATTGAAGGTTATCTGTTAGAAAATCATTGGTAACACTAGTCCATATTAAATGATATTTTAGATAATAGTCTGTTTCATTTTTTATTGTAAATACATAATCATTTATGTTTTTATATCCCTCCATATCGTCAGGAATAATATTTATACTCGGCGTACTATTTTCATAAGTAATAACTAAACTTCCAGAGTTAATTTCAGGTCGAGATGTTCCTCCTTCACTTGAAGAACTAGAGATATTATCATTTTCAGAAGCAGCATCACTAGTAGAACTATGTTTATGATCATGTTTATTATGTTCTTTATTACCAGATGGCCCACTATGTTTTGCATTTTTATCAATATCTTTTGGAGTCTCACCAGGTTTTAAACAATTTTTATCACAAACACCATCATTATTTTCATCAACAACCCTATCTGGCTTGCCATCACCATTTGTATCAATATTTAAATCTGGAATTCCATCTTTATCAGTATCAATATCAACGTCAGGTACTCCATCACCATCTAAATCAACATTAGTATCTGGCCACCCATTACCGTTTACATCACAGTTTAAAGAACAAGTTTTTCTTTTTTCGCGGCTAGAAGCATCATGGACCATATTATAATCTGGCTTGCCATCGCCATCGGCATCAATATTAAATACTGCTCTACGATTACCTTTATAGTCAATATTTAAATCTGGCTTGCCATCGCCATCAATATCAACATTTATATCACCTATTTTATCTCCATTAATATCAATATTTAAATCAGCTACATTATCACCATCTATATCCTTATCAAAATTATTAGAATCAATATATTCCAAAATAAAATGAGTTGCAAACATAGCTAAAGCAATAAAAATAGCAATAAATAAAAGTAAAAGAATTATTATAGGGCGACGATTATCATAGTAGAAACTTAACATACCATCTTGCTTTTGAACTATTAAATTACATGGTAAATAAACGGTCTGATTATGCTCATTATTAGTAAGGTCAATACAACTATTTATCCAAGTATCTTGTATTTCAGTATCTTTATAAGCTTCTTCTAAAATTGTTTTAACCAAATTATATTGATTACTTTCTGTTTCTTTTTTTAACTCTTCAATTTTAATATACTTATCTTTAAATTTCTTATTAGCAGTAATATCATTATTTTCTGATTTTTTCATAACTTTTCCTACTTTCATAATGAACTGTTTACTCTAAAATAAGTATAGCAAAGAAATAAAGCAATTTCAATTTTAAATAAAAAAAACCAGCAATATTATTTGCTAGCGTCAATTCTTTCAAATAAAATTTCTGGTTTATTTAATTTATCCCCTGGTTTTAAGCCACCAAAATTATTTACGGTGGCAAATGATGTTTCTTTTGTATTTAACTGGGCAAATATTTTTTGAGCTGTTTTAGGAATATATGGTTGAAGCATTACCGCACTTATTCTTATAGTTTCTAAAATATTATATAAAACTGTGCCTAAACGTTCTTTTTTACTTTCGTCTTTTGCTAAAGTCCAAGGCATTGTATCATCTATATATTTATTACATTTTCTTAAAACATTAAATACTTCATCAATACTTTCGCCGATTTTAAGTTCTTCCATTTTTTCATCAACAATTGTTTTTAAATTAATGGCACTTTGAATTAATGGCTCATCAATTTCTTCTTTTTCTAAAGCATTAGGAATAATTCCCTCAAAATATTTATGAGTCATCGAAATAGTACGATTAACTAAATTACCTAAAACATTAGCTAAATCTGAATTATGTCTTTCTATAATTAATTCCTCTGTAATATTACCATCAGCTGCATAAGGAATTTCATGAAGGACATAATATCTTATTGTATCAAGTCCATATTTTTCTACTAAATCATCCGCATACATTATATTACCCTTAGATTTACTCATTTTATCACTACCAAATAATAACCAAGGATGGCCAAATACTTGTTTAGGTAAAGGTAAATCTAAAGCCATTAAAATTATAGGCCAATAGATAGTATGGAAACGAACAATATCCTTTCCTATTAAATGGAGGTCAGCCGGCCACAATCTTTTAAATTCCTCTGTAGGATTTTCTACTTCATAACCAATATTAGTAATATAATTAGATAAAGCATCAATCCAAACATAAACAACATGTTTATCATCAAAACTGACTGGTATTCCCCATTTAAAAGACGTACGAGAAACACATAAATCTTGTAAACCGGGACGTAAGAAATTATTTATCATTTCATTTTTTCTAGCCTCTGGTTTAATAAAATCAGGATGTGTTTCAATATAATCAATTAATCTATCTTGATATTTAGAAAGTTTTAAAAAATAAGCTTCTTCACTAGTTTCGTGTACTTCTCGGCCACAATCAGGACATTTACCATCCACTAATTGAGAAGCAGTCCAAAATGACTCACAAGGGGTACAATAAAGTCCTGTATAATTTCCTTTATAAATATCTCCTTGTTCATATAATTTTTTAAAAATATCTTGTACTTTTCTTTCGTGATTTTTATCAGTAGTTCTCACAAACTTATCATATGTTGTATCCATAATATCCCATATTTTTTTAATTTCAGTAGCAATATTATCAACATATTCTTGAGGTGTTATTCCTTCTTCTTTGGCTTTAAGTTCTATTTTTTCCCCGTGTTCATCTGTTCCTGTTTGAAAGTAAACATCATAACCTGACAATCTTTTATAACGAGCAATAGCATCAGCTAATACAATTTCATAAGTATTACCAATATGAGGTTTAGCTGAAGTATAAGCTATAGCTGTTGATATATAATATTTTTCTTTCATTTTTCATTCTCCCATCTTTTATATATTTGTTTATGTTTATAATTATCGATTATTTTTAAGGTAGGAGGGCAAGTGTTTTTAGGTAATTTATCTAAAGGAAAATAACCATAGTCCACTTGCTCCTGACTACCCTTTAAATCAACCGTTCCCAAACTTTCCTCGGCTATTAAGCCAACAGTTACAAAATGAGCATATTCATTAATATCATCCGCAATGGAAATTATTTGTAAATTCTTAACTTCTAAATCTGTTTCTTCTTTTACTTTTCTTATCGCCGTTTCTTGCAAAGTTTCCCACTTTTTTACTTTTCCAGCAGGAAGTGTCCACGTTCCTTCTAAATGCATATCACTAAGAGCTTTATCAGGATTTTGATTACGTAATAACAAAAGTACTTCATTACGGGAATTTAAAATAATTACTCCTACTCCAACTCCTGGCATTAAACCACCTTCAAATTCCTTTTAAATTATATCATTAACAGCTTTATTAGGCAATTTTAATTTAAGTAAATAAAATGTAAAATTTTATAAGAAAAACAGTAAATAAATAGTCTTTATAATTAAAGTGCTTTATAATTTAACTAAAGGAATGGTTAAAATGGTTATAGCAATTAATTTTGAAAAATTAGAAAAATCTTTAGGAAGTTTTTTTGGCAAGATAGGCAAATTTTTTGTTGATGCTTTTAATGTAGTTGTTGGAGCTTTTGATAAATTCTTCCCTCACGAAGTTTCTATTATGATTTTAATTTGCCTAGCCGCTTTTATAGCTATATTTATCTTTACTCAAAAAATTAATAAATAATTAAGCTCTTTTTTTATACGTTAAATTATAACTGTCTTTTAAATTCAATTGCTCTTTATAAACATGAAATTTATGACTTTTATGATGTGTTTTACATGCAACTTTTATAATTTTTTCTTCTATTGGTACTATATTAATATATTTTCCATCTTGCATCATAAATAAAGAAAAATCATTTATATCACTTTTATCAAGCACTAAACTAAGAGGTTTATGATTAATAATCTTTATATCCTTAATTATATACTTGCGGGTTTCATTGCCAAGACGCAAATATACTTCTTCTTTTTCATCATAATTATCAGTATATAAAGGAATTTCAAAAAAATCATCATAATTAGTTACATCATTAGTTAAAGAAATATAAGTATCATCTACTTTCATTCCGGGTTTATCTAATTGTCTATTATTATTAAAAGTATTGCACTGTTTAACTCCCACTCCTATGCCTAAAGCAATACTAACTGCTGCAAATAATTTAATTAACTCCTTTTCATCATTGCTCATAAACTAGCTCCTTTTTATTGCTTAATATATCATATTAATAAATAATTGTAAAATACATATACTCTTAATGGTGAGAAAATGGAATATAATATGATAAATGGTATTCAAATAAATCTTGATATACCTTATCCTAGTATTGATTATTTAAAACCTAATAAAAAAATAGCTTACAAATTAAAAAGTGCCTATGCCGGAACGATAAGCGAACTTTCTTGTATTAGTAAATATATTTTTCAGCACATATCTTTAAATGATAATTTTAAAGATATCAAAAATGCTTTAAAGAAAATAGCTATTATAGAAATGCATCATTTAGATATAGTCGGAAATATGATTAAAAAACTAGGATTAGTTCCTGCTTATACTTTCATAAATAAAAATCTTAATGAAAGTTATTGGGAAAGCAATTTTATTAGTTATGAATTAAACTTACCTAAATTTATTGCGGAAAATATTGAAGATGAAAAAAAAGCTATTGAGTTATATAAAAAAATTATTAGAAAAGCAGATGATGAAATAATAACTGACATTTTAAATAGAATTATTTTAGATGAAGAAAATCATATTAAAATATTTAAATCTATCTTAGAAAATCTCATTTAAAAAGCTAGAGACATCTAGCTTATTTAACATACTCATTTAAATCTTTTACAGGATATGTTGCTTCCTTTAATTTAGATGTGGAAATAAATCCCGGTTTAGCATTAATTACATCTGTCAGACGATTGACAATATTAGCACAAGTAAGTTCTACAGTTTGAGGACGATTAATAGTAATTGTCGTATTAGGCTCTCCTATAATACTCCACTCATTTTTATCAAACTCATCTTTATTATAAACTTTACCAATACACTCTGCTTCAATTTCAATGTTTTCTTGAGTCGTAGCTGTTACTATCGCACTCATTCCGGTGGCATCACCTTTTTTTATAGTCATTTTTAAAGTGCTTGATGTTAAATCTTCTTCATCTGTTAAAGGAACACATTTCTGATTAATTGCTGTAATATGTAACTTTAATTTATCGGCAAGCCAACCTACAACATTCCACATATAAGAAGGAATAAAAGTTCCTTCCTTTATTTGTTTTTCACGCTCCTCAGTGCTAATATTATCACTTGCGGCCACTTCTTTTTCAAATTCTTCTAGGGAAAGCCCGGCTCCATGGGCTTTTGCTAAAGCTATTCCATAATCTTCTACATTATAAGAAGAACTGCCTTTAATTTTTGTTATTTTATGAGTTGTTCCTGCCATTAAAGCCACTAAATTTCCCCATGCAAAATCTTGATAACCACTACCTACAATTGTACAATTTGTCGCTTTAGCCATAGCATCAATATCTTTATAAACATTAATATTAGAATTACTAGCAAAAAAAGCTTCTTCACAAGTTGTAATCGCATTAACACCCATCTTAGCACACGTTAAAAGAATATCCTTAACATCATTTAGCAGACTCATAGTTGTAACAATTGCTATATCTGGTTTAGTATCTTCTAAAAGAGCTTCTAAATTATCAGCATTATCAATTATAACTTTTTTATCGGCGCAATCAATAACACTAGCAATATCTTGGCCGATTAAATTAGGATTAACATCTACTGCTCCAACAATTTCTGCTCCATGTTCATAAACATAGCGCATAGTATATTTACTCATTTTACCGCAACCAATTTGAAATACTCTAATTTTTCTCTCCATTATTATCACCTATTCTAATTTTAGCATATCCCAAAATAAAAAGAATATGAATAATTATTACTTTACAATTATTTTTGGCATTTTTAAAACACCGGAATAAACCAGTGTTTCTAGTCAAAGAAATAATAATAGGAATACATTTTATTATATAACGAAGTGTAACAATAAAAAGTTTTTCTTTGACTTTTATATATAAACGCATAAGCGTTTATACCATTTTAATTGTTTATAACTCGCGCCCTTTCCAAAGTTTCTTTTTTTTCTAATCTTTTTCTTCCACCTTTGGAAAGGCTTCTTTATTTATCCGCTACTTACTTATCTTTTATTGCACTGTCAATGGTGAACCTGATGTTCCATCCCCGTTAGTGGCCAGTGTACCAGTCTTTAGATTGATAACTGGGGCAACGCCGCCTGTATCATCGACGTTGCTGCCGCTGACGTAACCAGAACTATAAGCATAAAGTACACTGGCGCCAGATGTACGAGCACTACCAGGCGACAGAGTCCAATACCA
>CANQNZ010000061.1 GCA_947625365.1 uncultured Bacilli bacterium
TAATTCACCCATACCAGAAATAACAGTTTGACCTGTTTCTAAGTCAGTCTTATATCTAAATGTAGGGTCTTCTTCAGCAAGCTTTTGTAAAGCCATTGCCATTTTATCTTGGTCGCTTTTACTTTTTGGTTCAATTGCTAAGTCAATAACTGGTTCTGGGAATTCCATACCTTTCATGATAGCAAAATGTTTTTCATCACATAAAGTATCAGCAGTTGTAGTATTTTTAAGTCCTACAGCAGCCGCAATCTCTCCGCAATATACTTCACTAATTTCTTTTCTTTGATTAGCATGCATTTGTAAGATACGACCAATTCTTTCTTTTTCATTCTTAGTAGAATTTAATACATAGGAACCACTTGTAAGTTTTCCAGAATAAACTCTAAAGAATGAAAGTCTACCTACAAATGGGTCAGTCATAATTTTAAAAGCCATTGCCGTAAAAGGTTCATCATCAGATGGGTGACGTAAAATATCATTACCATCTTTATCAATACATTCAATAGCTTCAACATCTGTTGGGCTTGGTAAGTAATCAATTACAGCATCTAAAGCTAATTTAACACCCATGTTTGATAGAGCACTACCACACATTACTGGGAAAAATTTAGCTGCTAGAGTACCAATTCTGATAGCACGTTTAATTAAATCAATGCTAACTTCTCCACCCTCAAGATATTTTTCCATTAATTCATCGTCATACTCTGCTACAGTTTCAATTAAATCAATACGTTTTTCTTCAGCTAATGCTTTTAAATCTTCAGGTATTTCGATTTCTTGATAATTTTCATCTTCTTTACCATCAAAATGATAAGCTTTCATTGTAACTAAATCAATAACGCCATTAAAGTCATTTTCCGCACCAATTGGCCATTCAATAGGTTTAGCAACAACATTTAATCTCTTATCAATTGAATCTAAACATAATTCAAAGTCGGCTCCTAATTTATCCATTTTATTACAGAAAATCATACGAGGAACTTTAAATTCATCTGCTTGACGCCATACAGTCTCAGACTGTGGTTCTACACCGGCGTTAGCATCAAGTAAACAGATTGAACCATCAAGTACTCTTAAAGAACGTTGAACTTCAATTGTAAAGTCTACGTGACCTGGAGTATCAATGATATTAAATCTGTATCCTTTCCAATGAGCTGTTGTAGCAGCAGATGTGATAGTAATACCACGTTCTTTTTCTTGCTCCATCCAGTCCATTTGACTTTCACCATCATGAGTTTCACCAATTTTATGAGTAATACCTGTATGGAATAAAACTCTTTCTGTAAAGGTTGTTTTTCCGGCATCTATGTGAGCCATAATACCTATATTTCTTAATTTATCTAAACTAACGTCTCTTGCCATATTATCTCCTACCATCTATAATGTGCAAATGCTTTATTAGCCTCTGCCATTTTGTGAGTATCTTCACGTTTTTTAACTGCTCCGCCAGTTCCGGCTGCGGCATCCATAATTTCATTGGCAATCTTTTCAGACATACCACGACCATTTCTTAATTTGGCATAATTTACAAGCCAACGTAATGCTAAAGTTTGAGCACGTTCATCATTTACTTCAATTGGTACTTGATAATTTGAACCACCAACACGACGTGTCTTAACTTCTAGTGCTGGTTTAATATTTTCAAGTGCTTGATTATACACTTCCATTGGGTCTTTACCAGTTTTTTCTTTAATTATGTCAAATGCTCCATATAAAATATTTTGAGCAGTTCCTTTTTTACCTTTTTGCATAATTTGGTTAATTAATTTAGAAACTACTTTAGAATTATATATTGGGTCTGGTAAGACATCTCTTTTTATTGCACGTCTTTTACGCATATTTTATATCCTCCTTAACTATTTTTTATTTAGGTCTTTTTGTACCATATTTACTACGACCTTGTTTTCTATTTTGAACACCTTGAGTATCTAAAGTACCACGGACAATATGATAACGTACACCGATTAAGTCTTTTACACGTCCACCACGTACTAATACAACACTATGTTCTTGTAAGTTGTGTCCTTCACCTGGAATATAAGTATCAACTTCACGTCCATTAGAAAGTCTAACACGAGCGAATTTACGAAGAGCTGAGTTTGGCTTCTTTGGTGTTCTTGTTCCAACACGAGTACAAACTCCTCTTTTTTGTGGGCTTTTTGTTTCTGTTTCACGGCGTGTCATACTGTTAAATCCTTTATTAAGGGCTGGACTTTTACTCTTAGATGTTTTATTCTTTCTTCCTTTTTTAACAAGTTGATTTATAGTTGGCATAATATCCTCCTTCCATGTACACACATCCTGGTGTGTCCAAATTTCCATTAAACGAGGTTCTACCTAAGTAGAACCCGTGTTTAAAAATCATTAATAATATACCATTTCCCCTTACTTATTGTCAACCATTATTTTTTATAATTTTCTGTTTGATATTCGGGACATTTAAGATATCCTTTATATTTATAAACAAGCTCATTATTTTTTATCGTAACATATCCATCACAGGCTTTTTTATTGACTTCTAGTTTGTCTATAAAACCATTATCTTTTAATGTAGTATAAGTTATCTTTAATTGTTTGCCATCTTTAGGATATAAAAAACTTTGGTCTACATATTTTTTAGCTGCTGCCTCTAAATCATCTTCCATATCCTTATATAATTTATTCTTTTTATTAAAAAGTATTCCAAAAGTTGTCAAAAGCCCGACAATCATAACTAGTAAAATGCCCCATACAATACTTAAACGACGCATTTGTTTCATTGAATTTCTACTCATGATTTACCTCATACCCGGCACTTTCATAATTATTACATTTTAAATATGGCGTACTAACTATCTTACCATCTTTAACTTCTACCTTAGCATATCCTGTACAAACGCTATTATCTTCGGGGTCAATTAGTTGACTCATGATATCTTTATCTTCCATTTCTTCCACTGTAATAATAGTTCCAGCTTCATCTATATCTACATAATAAGTATAAACATAAGTAATAGCATCTTGTTTTATACGGCTTTCATATAAACGATATTTACGGATATTATTTTGGATATATTGATTATTATTTAATTGAGGTTCTTGTTCATTTTCTGAATTTTGATTTTCTAACACTTGGTCTTTATAACGATAGAAATTATATACCATAATTACGGTAAGTAATAAAAAAGCAAGCAATATCGACATAAAGACTATCATCATTGCTAAACCCCAACCTTTTTTATTTGACTTCATTTTAATCACCTTTGTTTTCAGCATATCTATCATCTATAAAAAATGGTCCAAACTCTGTTGCTACATGTTTATTATCTTCATAGTAATTTTGCACTTTATAACCTAATCCTGTGCATATTTCTGTTTTTCGATTATCAGTATGTTTAACTGTTTGTTTTTTTATACAAAATATAGGGTCTTTATATTCTTTGACTTTTAAAAAGTCAACTAAAATGATACTTAACCACGCAACTAATAGAATTACAAAAGCTGTACTTAATATCTTTCTTAACATTGTCTTCACTCTACCTTCAATAATATTATTATATATTATAATGGTAGTTTCTTACAAGAAAAAACACAAATAATTTGTGTTTTTATTATCATTAAGCTAATTCTACTGTAGCTCCGGCTTCTTCTAATTTAGCTTTAATTTCATTTGCTTCATCATTGCTAACGTTTTCTTTAATGTTTCCACCGTTATCAGCTAAACCTTTAGCTTCAACTAGGCCTAAACCTGTAATTTCACGAATAACTTTGATAACAGCAATCTTAGCAGCACCTGCATCTTTTAAAACTACAGTTTTAGTTGAACTTCCTTCATCTTCAGCAGCACCTGCTGGAGCAGCAGCAACAGCAACTGCAGATGGGTCAACTCCAAATTCTTCTTTCATCATATCAACTAATTCTTTAACTTCAAGAATAGTTTTTTCTTTTAAAGCTTCAATAATATCCTTATTTTCAATTTTTGCCATAATTTTCTTCCTTTCTAATTTTTTCTAGTTTTTCGGCATATAGATTAAGTCCGATAGCCAAATTGCTAACATGTTCCATCATACCTCTAGCTAGCATAGTAAGCAAGCCTTCCATAGATGGGATAGATGCATATTCATTAATAACATTTAAATCAGCAACTTCGCCACTAATGATACCAACACGAATTTCTAACTTGTCATGTTCTTTGGCAAATTTAGAAATTTCTTTAATTGGTTCAAGTAAATCTTTTCCAAATACAATTGCATTTGGACCTTCTAAGAATTCATCAAGATTAATTTTTAAATCATCTAAAGCTCTTTTTACATATGTATTTTTATAAATACGCATTTGGCTATTAGAATTTCTTAGATTAGTTCTTAGTTCACTTAAATCAGCAACAGTTAAACCTTGATAACTAACTAATATAACAGCTTCGCTATTTTTAATATTATCAGTTATTTTTTTAACTATCTCGTTTTTTACTTTAAGTTTTTCTGTGCTTGCCATATTTCCTCCTTTATATATTTAAAAACTTTCCCATAACAAGGAAAGCTTAAATTTAACAGTTAAGTTTAAATAAGTTTTCCTCGGTAGGATGATTAAGCTTTTAGCCCCTACTGTCTATGGTAACTTCGTTTTTACAAATTTATTATAGGTGATAACCTCTTAATTGTCAAAAGAATTTTTATCAATTTTGATGCCAGGACCCATTGTACTAGAAATACTAACGTTTTCTATAAATGTTCCTTTAATAGTTTGTGGCTTTGCTTTAACAATAGTATTATAAATATATACTAAGTTTTCTTCTAAGTCAGCTTCTTTAAATGAAGATTTTCCTAAAATACTATGAATATTTCCGAATGTATCAGTTTTATATTCAATCATACCTTTTTTAATATCTTCTACAGCCTTAGCTGTATTCATTGTAACTGTTCCTGTTTTAGGATTTGGCATTAACCCTTTAGGGCCAAGGACACGTCCTAATTTACCTAACATAGGCATCATTTCCGGAGTTGCAACGATTACATCAAAATCAAACCAGTTTTCTTTTTCAATTTTTTCAATCATGTCAGTATCCCCAACATAATCAGCACCAGCATTCTTAGCAGCAGTTGCCGCTTCACCTTTAGCAACAACTAGTACTTTTTGAGTTTTACCAGAACCTTTAGGTAACACTAAAGAACCTCTTAATTGTTGGTCTGCTTTTTTTGTATCTACATTTAATTTGAAAGCTACTTCAATAGTGCTATCAAATTTTGTCGTACTTGTGCTTTTAACTAGTTTAATCGCTTCTTTAAAATCATATAATTTATTTTTATCTATTTTATTTGAAGCTTCCACATATTTTTTTCCGTGTTTTTTCATTCTTTCCCTCCTAACTGTGGTTTATTTTTGAAGGCGGATTTAAAGTTTTATTATTCTTCTTCAGGTTTTTCTTCTTTTTCTTTAATTACTTCTACTTCAGCAAGTTCACTAGCTGCATCTTGTTCCATCTTTTCAAGCTCTGCATCACGTTTAGCCATCTCTGCTTCATGAGCTTCCGCTTCCTGTTCTTGGGCTTTTAATTCAGCATCATTAAGGCCTTCAACAGCAACTCCCATGTTACGTGCTGTTCCTTCAATGATTTTCATTGCAGAGTCAACATCGTAAGCATTTAAATCAGGTAATTTAGTTTCTGCAATAGCTTTAAGGTCAGCTTGAGAAATAGTAGCTACTATGTGGTTTGCACCTTTTTGAGAGCCTTTATTAATCTTAGCAGCTTTCTTGATTAAGAAACCAGCTGGTGGAGTTTTTAAAACAAAATCGAAAGTTCTATCTTCATATATAGAGATTTCTACAGGGACAATATCGCCCATCTTATCTTTAGTTGCATCATTAAATCTTGTACAAAATTCTCCTAAATTAATTCCTGCAGGTCCTAACACAGTTCCCACTGGTGGAGCTGGCGTTGCTTTGCCGGCTGGAATTTGTAACTTAATTTTCTTAACGGCTTCTTTTGCCACGAAAAACACCTCCTTGTATTTATTTCGCGAAAGTGGTATAGGGCAAATCCGCATTCCCTCCCACTTGGCACTTATATAAAAATATATAACTGCATTTAAAATATTAGCACAACCAATGGCAATAATCAAGGAAAAATCCCAGAAAAAAAGCATTTAATTAAATGCTTAGCTTTCTGGTGCATAATCAGCTTCAGTCTCTACCGTAATTCTATACTCAAATTTTGTATTTGCTCCCGTTGCCTCCGGAGTATCATCTTTCATCCAAGTATTAACTTCATAGGTTGCTGACTCATTTTTGGCTAGTCCTCCTGTATCTATTTTATAAGCATTGGACTTAGCTCCTGATAAAGTGGAAGTTACTTTAGTTAATGATGTAAGAATATGAGCTTTAATTTCATCACTATTCTTTTTTATACCAACTTTCATATAATTTTCTAAATTATTTGTCGAATTATTTAAAATATTATAAATAACATTAAATTTAACATAAGTATCACAAGTATTAGTTACTTTAACTTTATAAGTTGGATTTTTTAAACCATCTTCATCTAATTGGGGATAGCCGTTTTCTACAATAGCTGCATCTCCTCCATTAAATGTTACATTAAAGCAGTTATATTTAGTAACGTTTTGTTCTGTTTGTCTAAAATTACTAACCCAAAAAGCATAAGTTGCCCCTAAAATTAATATTAGCATCATAAATAGTAAAGCAGCTAAAACTATTTTTTTATTACTAAAAGTTTTTGTATCCATTACTATCACCTATAATATAGTTTACCATAATAAGTAAATATATGACAAATAAATTTAAAAAAAACAGTTTAAAAACTGTTATATTTTACTAACTTGGAATAATTCAACCTCAACTGGAGTTTCTTGACCGAATAAATCTATTAATACATTCAAGCGGTTATTTTCTAAATCAACATTATCAATTGTTCCTTCCATTCCTTTAAATGGTCCATCGATGATATTAACTTTATCACCTTTGTCTAATTTAACATCATCATCAAGTCTACTCATACCCATGTTAGCTAAAATTCGGTCTATCTCTTGAGGAAGTAATGGGGTGGGTTTAGCACCTTTACCAGATGAACCAATAAATCCCGTTACGCCTGGGGTATTACGAACAATGTACCAAGCTTCATCAC
>CANQNZ010000062.1 GCA_947625365.1 uncultured Bacilli bacterium
GTACTACCCCTGTTAGTGTCACTGCATCTCCATCAGTATAACTTACATTAAAACAATTTGCTGTTGTTGTTTTATTTTCTCCTGACTGAGTAAAGTACTTTTGCCACAGGGCATAACTAAATGTTGCCACTGATATTACTAATGATGTTACTAGTATTCCTATTATTAACTTTTTATTATTCTTCATTATTATTTTGACCTCCTTAATATATTCTATTCCAATTATACCCCCCCCCGGAGTGTTGCTGTCAACACAAATTTTTTGCCACCGAGTTTGCGGATTGTCAAAATGATAGGCACAAAAAAACATTGATTTTACTCAATGCTTAATCATCAATAAGTACAGCTTTTATTCTTCTTACACCAGCACTACTTGCTTCTTCTTTTTTTATTTTAAAAGTGCCAAGCTCACTAGTATTTTTAACATGAGGTCCGCCACATAGTTCTTTTGATACATCACCAATACTATAAACGGTTACAATATCAGGATATTTTTCAATAAACATACACTCAGCTCCTGTTTTAAGTGCTTCCTCTTTTGGCATTTCTTGCACCGTTACTGGTAAAGCTTCTTTAATCCACTTATTAACTAATTCTTCCGTTTTTTGTTTTTCTTCATCACTTAATTTATGGTCGCAAGAAAAATCAAAACGCATTCTTTCACTAGTGATGTTACTTCCTTTTTGGTGAACATTTTTATCAACTACAACCTTTAACGCCGCATTAAGCAAATGGGTAGCTGTATGATATTTAGTTTCCATTTCCCCATCACCTGCAAGACCACCTTTAAATTTGGCACTGGCTCCTGCTCTAGATAATTCTTGATGGGCTTTAAATTTTTCTTTAAAACCTTCTATATCAACTTTTATATTTTTTTCACTAGCTAACTCTTCGGTAAGTTCAATAGGAAAACCATATGTATCATAAAGTTTAAAAGCTAAATCTTTATCTAAAAAGTTATTTTCTAACTTAGTTGTTATTTTTTCAAATTCTCTAAGTCCTTTTTCTAATGTTCTATTAAAACGAATTTTTTCATTTGTTAAAACATCTAAAACAACTTGGTTATTATCTTTTAATTCTTGATAATATTTTTGATATTTATCAATAATTAACTGAGCAATTTGCTTATCCCAATCGCTGGCAATATCTATATTTAATTTTTTAGCATGGCGAATTGCTCTTCTAATTAATCTTCTTAAAATATATCCTTGGTCTGTATTACTTGGTTTTATTCCAGAATTATCTGCAGCGATAAAAACACTAGTTCTTAAATGGTCGGCAATAATTCGCATAGATTTTTCATGTCCTTCGTAAGGCAAGTTAGCAATTTCACTAATTTTAGCAATAATATCTTTCCAAACACTAGACTGATAATTATCTTTAACGTTTTCTAATACCGCAGCTATACGTTCAAGACCCATTCCGGTATCTACATTCTTTTTAGGTAAATCTGTAAATGAACCATCTTGATGTTTTTCATATTGCATAAATACGTTATTCCATATTTCTACATAACGTTCATCTTCTGGGTCAAAAGTCTTAGGAATTTCATCATCACTACTAAAATAGAAAATCTCTGAGTCTGGACCACATGGACCTGTTTCTCCTGCTATCCAAAAGTTGTCATTTTTAGTTCTCGCAATTTTTTCTTCAGGTATTCCTAAAGATTTCCAAATTTCAATAGACTCAGTATCTTCGGCAATAGCATCATTACCAGCAAATACTGTAACTGCTAATTTCTCGACAGGAATGTTTAAATCTTTGGTTAAAAATTCAAAACTCCAAGCTAAACTTTCTTTTTTAAAATAATCACCTAACGACCAGTTCCCTAACATTTCAAAAAATGTATGATGTGTAGTATCTCCTACTGAGTCTAAATCATTTGTTCTAATACATTTTTGATAATCAACCAGTCTAGTACCATAAGGATGTTTTGCTCCCATTAAATAAGGAATTAAAGGTTGCATTCCAGCCGTGTTAAATAAAACAGATGGATCATTTTCGGGAATAACTGGCGCACTAGGAATTTGTTTGTGTCCTCTTTTTTTAAAAAACTCTATATATAAATCTTTAATATTCATGTGTATCAACTTCCTTTTTTGTTTATTCTAGTTCTAAATCAATCAAATTAAATTTTTTATTAATAAATTTAAATATAATTTTAATAAAGGCAATTATTGGCGTTGCTAGCACCATACCTACTATACCAAAGAAACTACCAAAAATTGTTAAACCGATTAATATGGTAACAGGATGTAATTTCATTGTTTTACTCATAACTATTGGTTGAATAATATAGCTTTCTAAAGTTTGGAAAACTATAATAACAATTAAAGCTAATATACCCGTAACAGGACTTTGCGAAAATCCTACTATAACCGCGGCGATACCACCGATATAAGGACCAATATAAGGTATTAAATCAGTTATACCACAAAACATTCCAAATAGTAATGGGGCTTTTAAACCTATAATGGCAAAACCAATTGAACAACCAACTAAAATAATACTAGCTACGCCAAAAACACCGTTAACATATCTTCTTAATTGACGACCAATTTCATCAGTTAATTCAGTTATTTCATATTGATGTTTCTTAGGAATTAATTTAACAAAATGTTTTTTTATACTTTCAAAATCAAAAAGCATATAAAAGCCGATAATTAAACTAATAAATAATGTACCTACGCCACTAACTAAAGAGCCCATCATACCTATTACTTTATTTGGTAAATCTTCAACTATTCCATTAAAGAACATCCCAATATTAGAATAAATTGTATTACGTATATTATTAATAGTTGTAGGATTAACATTATCTATATTTTTAAAGAAATCGTTTATAACTCCTTTAATATCACTAAATATATTTGGTAAAGCCGAAACTAAATCATTAAACTGATTAATTACAGTTGGAACAAGCATACTCAAAAACAAATAAAGCAAGGCCATAAATCCTAAATAAACTATTACGACGGCCAGAGGTTTTTTAAATCCATTACGATTTAAAAACATAACCAGAGGATGAAATATCCAAGCAATAATATAACCAATAAATAAAGGAGTTAATATTTTTAAAAAGGTTAATATAAAGCCTGGTATACGCCATTGTTTAGCAATTAGAGTTACTAATAATACAACTCCTATTATCATACAAACATATAATATTTTTAATATCTTTTTCGATAAACCTATTGACTCATTAATAGACTGAATATCTAATGTTTCTTTTTTTTCAGTTTTTTCCTTTTTTGCGGGCATTACTTACCACTTCCTTAAAGTTAATTATAACACACAAAAAAGACCAATACTATGATTGGCCTTAAATTTTACATATTTTTTAGACTTTTATCTGCACAATCTAGGGCAGTATTTAAAAGTTTATCAGCATTTTTCTTTGTGTCTTTATTCATAAAACAATATGTAGCAATTCCTGCTCCCACAATACTAGCTGATAGCATCAAAGACATTGCTTTTTTCATAAATACACCATCCTTCATAATTAGTTTGGCTCAGTATCCATTAAATTATGCGTTATCATAGCTTTCAAGTTAGTTTTTCGCTTTGTACTATAAGAATTTTTAGTTGCTTCTAAAAAGCTGTTTGGATTACCAATAATTACCAAGCTTTTCTTAGCTCGTGATACCCCAGTATATATTAATTTATTGTATAACATTTTATGATAAGACGAGCTAACAATCATAATAACATGGTTAAATTCACTTCCCTGCGCTTTATGAATAGTCATAGCATAGGCATGTTTAATATTTACCATATCTTCTTTCTTATACTCAATGTAGTTACCATCAAAATCAATGGTTACTACATCTTTATTATTCCCGTCTTTACTAATTTTATGTATATAACCGATATCTCCATTATAAACGTTATTATCAGGATTATTAACTAATTGTAAAACTTTATCTTTAACTCTATATATTACATCTCCTACTTTAATTTCTTTTTTTTGGATATCTTTAGGATTAAAAAGACTTTGTAAAACAAAATTTAAATTATCTATCCCATTTTCCCCTTTATACATTGGAGCTAGAACTTGTAAGTTTTTCTCATCTAGGCCTTTTTCTTTACTCATCTGACATATTTGTCTTATTGTATCTTTAATCTTACTATTATCGACATTTAAAAAATTATAATCATCTTTTTGTTCTAGAAAATTAGTACTTAAATTATATTCTTTTATTTCTCTAGCTAAATCAGGAATATAAGAATTAGCACTTTGACGATATATTTCTGTTAACTCCACATGAGCAAAACAGCTAGAATCAATTAAATCATTTAAAATAAGACCTGCTCCTACGCTAGGAAGTTGATTTCCATCTCCAACTAAAATCAACTTAATATTGCT
Source organism: uncultured Bacilli bacterium (assembly GCA_947625365.1). Lineage (GTDB taxonomy): Bacteria > Bacillota_I > Bacilli_A > RF39 > UBA660 > HGM10766. Next base: position 4,367 of record CANQNZ010000062.1, read on the forward strand.
ATAAATTCCTTTTAATAAAGCATCAAATACCATTGTATCAATCATACTAACTTCATCAACAATAATAAATTTTTGCAAATTTTTATTATCTTCATTAACTTGAAAAGCATTATTGTCTTGGTTCCATTTTAAAAAGCGATGGATAGTCATTGCAGGTAAATTAGTAGATTCACTCATCTTTTTACTAGCTCTTCCCGTAGGAGCTAGTAAAGCTATACTGCTTAAAATATCCAAATTACTTAGATTATTTTCCTTGATAATTAATTTAACAATAGCATTAATAATAGTGGTCTTACCTGTTCCAGGGCCTCCTGTAATAATACAAACATTATTATTTAAAGCTTTTAAAATAGCTTCTTTTTGACCGCTATTATATCTTACTTCTAACTCTTCTTCTAATCTTTTAATTTTATTATCAAATTTCGTTATTGTTTTAGAAGGACTTGTACTAATTAAATAAAGATTTTCGGCAATGTCTTTTTCCATTACATAAGTTTCAAATAAAAATATTTTATCTTCTAAAACATATATAATCTTATTTTTACGTAGTTCGTCTAAAAATTTATCAATATTAGTTAAGGGAATATCAAACTCTTTATTTAAGTATTTAATAATATCACTTTTTTCATGATATGTATCGCCATTAATAAATTCTAATCTTTTAATAGTTTCAATAATACAAGCCTTAACTCTTAAATCAGTACTTTTTTCATTATTATCTAAATAAATCTTATCAATTTTTTTAAAATCAATAAATTCTGTTAATTCATAAATATTATTTTCTAATATATCTTTTAATTTATCTTCATATTCTTCTACTAATAATAAAGTTTCTTTCAAAGAAAAACCCATTTTTTGCAAATTTAAAATCATATCATCTTTTTCTTGATATTTTAAGATTGAACGATAGATTTGATTAGCTTTCTTTTCACTCATTTTTGGTACTAATAATAATTTAGAAGGGTCTTCTTTTATAATATTTAAAGCATTCTCCCCTAAAGTTTCTACTATACTAACCGCCGTTTTTTGACCGCAACCTTTAATAAGCGAACTTGCTAAAAACTCAATAACAGCATCTTTACCTTCAGGTTTTTCTTTAACATACTCTTTAACTGCAAATTGATAACCATATCTATCATGATAAATATACTCACCTTTAAAAGTATAAGTATCTTCTTTGTTAAGTTCCGGAAAATACCCGGTGAAAGTAATAGTTTTGTTTTTAAAATCTTGTAATTCTTCCGCATCTGTTTGCTTTATATGAAATTGCCCTACTTTATAACCAGTATTACTTTCATAAATAATATAACGTACGTTGCCTTTTATACTTATCATGCTATCACCATATAAATAATAACATTAGTTTGCTTTTTATGGCAAGAAAAAACTTAAATAATTAATTAAGTTTATTCAACTATATATGGATTTTCTTTTGTTCCATTACCTGTTGCTAACGTGCCAGCGTTCAAATTTATTACGGGGCGTACAAGTAAGGCATTTTCGTGAACGTAGACATTGTCGTAGATTTTGCCGACAGCCATGCCATCAAACTCATAAGCGTCAGAACTATATGAGGAGCTAGGCGACATAGACCACATCCACCAATAATCAATTCCTTTACCATAACTTAAAAGATAGTTATCTCTTGTGGCATAGGGGCTATTATAAGACATTCCAGCATATGTCATTTCATCGACGGTTAAAAGGCCTACTTTTAGTTTATACACTCCTCCATAAGTACGTGTACCACTACTTTGCATTGTTGGGTCGGGACATTTGAAACTCGGTTTTTTATCTGTTAAAAGTCTTTTATATGCTCCATAATTAATTGTTTCACTTTCATCTCCACTTCCATATGAGGTATCATTGCAATATGTTGTTTGAGCAATTTTATCATCTAATTCTCCTAAATTTCTATGATACCAATTTTCTAAATATGATTTTATAGTACTATTTTCCCCTACATTAGAATTTATGAAGTTTGCACTACCGTTATAAGTACTTTTACACGGTGATGCTTTTGTACATGCTGTATTCTCATAAGTATATCCGACATATTTACGGTCTTGATAATCCTCATTAAATACCGAACCTCCAGTTGGATTATCTGTTACTAATCTTATAGTGCTATCCCCATTTATTCGAAGTATTCTCCATAAGATTGAACTTCCTGATTTCTGAGTTGGTTCTTCAACTATTGCTTCTTTGCATTCTTGGGCTGTTGCATATGAATATGAACTATAATAATAATCACACTCGGATTCGGCTTCTTCGTAGTCTATATATGCTGATTCTTTTTTTCCTACTTGCCCGACTATATATAAATAATCATCCTCTTTTGATATGCCAAATTGAACATAATTATTTTCGACTGCTCCTCTATAGTAATAGCTTGCTCCGTCATCATCATAATCTAAATATAATCCACTTAGGGATGTATCACCTTCTAATGGATATCCTTGAGTAAAATTAGGTGTTTCGCTACGCAATTTATTATTAGTTAATATTTTTCCAGCTAATAGTCCTCCATCGCCAGCCGTTGCTTCTATCGTTATTTTAAAAGTAAATTCTTTATTTGTCCCATTTGCTACTGATGTATTCTCATCCATCCAACTTCTTACATCTATTATTTTTGTAGTATCAGGTGTTAATACTC
>CANQNZ010000063.1 GCA_947625365.1 uncultured Bacilli bacterium
CTTGCTACTGATAAAGCAATAATAGCATCTAATTTACTAATTTCTTCAGCGGTAGCTTTTAAATTAAATATTTCTTTTTTTATTTTATCTTTTATTTCTAAAAATAATGTATATTCTAATTCAACAATCTTTTCTTCGGCATTTAATACTAACGCTTCTTTTTCTTTTAATAAAGGCGTTATAAATCTTTCACAATTAGTTAGAGTTTGACGTCTTTCCCAACCCCACTGAGGGTCAATATCTTTTAAATTACTTTTACTAACTTCAATATAATAACCAAATACCCTATTATAACCAACTTTTAAATTTTTAATTCCTGTTCTTTCTTTTTCTTTAGCTTCTAATGAAGTAATAAATTCTTTACCACCACTACGAATGCTTCTTAGTTCATCTAATTCGGCATTATATCCTTCTTTAATAAGAGAACCTTCTTTAATACTTAGAGGAGGATTTTCAATAATCGCTTTATCTAAAAGTTCATATAATTCTTGATGGTCTTTAATTTTCATTGTAAATTTTAATTCTTTAACTTTTTCAATAATACTAGGTAATACTTTTAAAGAGTTTTTGATTTGAATAACATCACGAGCATTAAGAATTCCACAAATAACTTTAGCACATAGTCTTTCCATATCATACACTTCAAATAAATCTTTACGTAATTGTTCTTTAATAATAAATTCATTATTTAAAACTTCAATCATATCATAACGTTTTTCAATTTTATCTTTTTCTTTTAAAGGATATTGCATCCAATGTTTTAAACGTCTAGAGCCCATAGCCGTTTTAGTTTTATCTAAAAGCCAGATTAAAGAATAAGTTCTTTCTTTTAATCTTAAAGTTTCAAATAATTCTAGATTACGAATAGTATGAATATCCATTATTAAATATTCATTTTTTTCAACTATTTCTACTTCTTTAATATGAGATAAATCTTTAAGTTCTTTAATAACTAAATAATAAAGTAAATGTTTAATACCTGTTATAAAATGAATATCTTTAATATTTTCATATATACTTTGATATTCATCTTCTAAATATTCTGAATTTATATAAATACTTATACCATAATTATTTTTTAAAGTATCAACTAACTCCGCATCCGTATTATCAGCAAGAACAACTGCTTTTAAATTTAAATTTAATACTTCGCTTAAGAGTTTATCTTTTTTATGAGGTAAAGCACATACATAAAAGTGCCCAGTAGAAACATCTGCATAAGTTAAGATATATTTAGTTTTAAAATCTAAAATACTACCAATGTAATTATTATCATATTCTTTTAAAAAGTCTAAATCAACTAAAGTACCTTTACTAACCACTTGAACAACTCCTCTTTTAACCATCCCTTTAGTTGTTTTAGGGTCTTCTAATTGTTCACAAATAGCTACTTTATATCCTTTATTAACTAGTTTTTCTAAATAGGGTTTAGCCGAATGAAAAGGAACACCACACATAGGAATTCGTTCTTTTAAACCAGCGTTTTTGCCAGTTAAAGTTAATTCTAATTCTCTTGAGGCTAAAATGCCATCTTCAAAAAATAATTCATAGAAATCCCCTAAACGAAAAAATAATATTTCTTCTTCATATTTATCTTTGATTTCCATGTATTGTTTCATCATTGGCGAAAGTTCCGCCCTATTTACTTCACTTCTTTTCACTTCAAACACCCATAAACTATTATAACAAAAAAATCAGGAATTTTCCTAATTTATATGTAAATTATTTTTTCATTTTATCTTTAAGACGAGTATAGAAGGTCTTATTTCTAATCGGTAATTCTTGTTGTCTAAAAGTATAATTGGTATCAGCTTCTAAATATTCTACTAAACTTGCCATCGCTTCCGGATAATCTTCATCACATATATAATAACCATCTATTACTTCTTCATCCGGATTAAATACTCTAGTTAAGGCGATTTTGCCATCTTCTAACACTTCTTTGCGATACAAAGGACCACTACTATATTTATCATAATATTTAGATGCTTTTTTATTATCATCTAAAGATGGTTTTTCTAACTCATCTAATTGTTTCATTATAAAAACATTATCATTTTTTCTTATAAAATATTTAGTATTAGAATGTTGTTTTAAATCATATACACTAGAATATAATACATTTAAAGTTTTATATTCTGCATTATCAATTAAAACAGCCACTATTTCATTTCCATCTTCTACTAGATTACTAACATTATTTGTATTTACACATAATAAATGATCTACAATGTATGTCCCATTAGGGATATTAAATTTACGGCGATAATTTTCACCACACTTTGTCAAAGTAAATAATTTATCATATAAGCCATACTCTCTTAAAAGTTCAACTTCGCTTTTCCCAATGTTTTCTTCCTTTTTCATAAGCTCACCAAGATAAGCCATGTATTCTACAAAATAAGTATTTTCATTTTTTTCCATTTAACATTCCCCCTACAAATTTAAATTTTTTAATTGGTCAATAATTCCTGATAAATGTTTATCAGTAAGAATTATTATATCGTAATTTTTTTCTTTTGCAATCTTTTTTGCTTCTTTATAATTTTCTTGAGGACATATAAATATATCAGCTTTATTTTTAACCGCCCCAATTAATTTATATTTAATACCTCCTATTTCCCCAATATTTCCATCTTTATCAATTGTTCCTGTACCAACAATATTTTTGCCTTTCGTAATATCTTCTTTAGTCAAGGTATTATAAATGCCTAAGGCCATCATCATTCCCCCAGATGGACCATACTCACTATTTTTGGTTTTTATTTTAATATTATCTTGAGTTTTTAAATCGTAAGTTGTTATTAAAGATATACCTGTTTTAAGTCCTGCTTCGGTATCGTAAACTTTTATAGTTACATTTTTTTGCTTATTATCTCGTAATACTTCTAAATTAATTAAATCACCAGGTATATGCGATTCAACTATAGTTTTATAATCATTTAAAGAGGTTATTTCTTGACCATCAGCTTTTACTATTTCATCGTATAACTTTAATTTAGTATCAGCTTCTTTAGCAATATAAACTACGGTATTATGCATTTTTTTAATTTCATAATCTCTATTTAATAAAGATAAAGATGCTATTGTCGCATTATTTACTGCTTCTTCAAAATATAATTTATCTTTTTTTATCATATCAGACATGCTTTCATCTTCTAAAGTTAAATCACTTTTAGGTTCTATGTCCCAGTCAGGGATAACATAAGAAGCTAACATAAAAGGAATAGAACCTTTTACCATAGAAACATAAGCCATTTGCAATTTACCATCCGCCTCATATTCATTTTTGGCACTAATGCGATTTTCCAAATCAATTGCTCCTCCTGGAGCATATACAACATAAGGTAATTCTACCCAAAACAGTAAATTTAAACCAATAATAATTAGTAAAAACAACCAATTTTCTAATATAAATTTTTTTACTTTATCATAAATTTTACTAAACACTTAATATCACCATTATAATTATAGCAAATTAAAAGGTGAGTTATGAAAAAAAATGGTAAAGAATTAATTATTTTAATTATGTTTACGTTAATTTTAATCGCGACTTTGACCCATAGCACCCTTATTGTGCAAAGCATTAAAGATTGTACGCAAGTATGGTTATTTAAATTATTTCCTTCTTTATTTCCTTTTTTAGTTTTAGGTAATATTTTAATTAATTATAACTTTGGTTATTATCTATGTCGAATTTTTAAATTTAAAAGTAATGAAATTGTCGTTTTCTTTCTTTCCCTTATCTCTGGTTTTCCCTCAAGTGCTAAATATACAAGAGAAATGTATTTAAAAAAACTATTAAAAAAGGAAAATGCTGATAATGTTTTATGTTACTCCTTTTTTGCTAATCCTTTATTTTTAATGACTGTATTAAAACCTTCTTTTTCTCTCAAAATAATTATTTTGATTATTTTAAGTCACTATTTAGCAAATGTCTTTATAGCCTTTGGTTTTAAAAAATCTCATGAAAAAATAATAAAGTTAGAAACTAATCAAAATTTAGGTACTATCATTTCTTTAAGTATTAAAGAAGGAATTAATACTTTATTACTAATTTTAGGTACTATTACTTTTTATAATATTATTATTACTTTACTTAAAGATATCATTAAAAATAAATCATTTATGTTTTTTTTATCAGGTTTATTAGAATTTTCACAAGGTTTAAATAATTTAAATGGACTAGATGTTTCTTTATATTTAAAAGCTTTAATGGCTTTAATATTTATTAGTTTTGGTAGTTTATCTATTTTAACTCAAATAAAAAGTATCATAAGTGATACTAATTTAAATTTTGCTAAATTTGTTAAGTTCCGTTTGGTACACGTATGTCTTTCTTTAATTTTATTTTCTGGTTTTTACTTATTAGTATAATAGCTTATTTCAATAGGATAATCATTATCTTTAGAATCTTTTACATTTATTGTTGCCACATATAATGCTCCTGATACTTTTTCATCTTTTTTTAAATCAATTTGTCCTAAATTAATAGGATTATTATTTTCATCTAGAAAGGACCATGTTTCTACAGGGCATGAATAATTACCACCATTATATGCTAAAGCTCCTTCTAAACAATTAATATAGTTTAAAGTTTTTTCACTTGTATTAATATTAAGAATAACATTATTTATAGGAATAGTTAAACCTTCTTGAGAGAAAGTTTTTCCCTCTAGACTACTATTTAATACTCTATTAGCCGAACAATTTAAAGTTACCCTAGTAGGTGAATTTTTGCTCATAGTGCAATTAGAAACATCTTTTATATCACTTTGGATTTTCTTTATAATTAAAGATGTCTTTTCTTCATATTCAATCATATTTAAACTTTTATCATCCATATCTCTAATCGTCAGTAAAAGTCTTAGTAAAAAAATTAAAACTATTGAAATTAAAGCAATACTCACAATTAATTCAACCATGGTAAATCCCTTTTTATTTTTCATGACCCCTCATACCTTTCTATTACAACATGAGAATAATAGTATTCTGTTTTATTAGTTGCTGAATTAATTGCGGAAAATTGACCAATTAAAACGCAATCATCGGTACGAGAAGTACTAATAGTTTTTATATATTCTGGGAAATTATGTTCAGTGGGCATGCCGGCGCCTTTTAAATTTTCTGCTTTTACATAATAGTAAATACCACCCAAATTAAAACTGCTGTCTACTTTTTTATAAGTACCACAGTTTTCACCTAAAGGGTCATTTAGCTCTTTAGCAACATTATATAGTCGATAATTATAAACTGCTTTATCATAATGATTTCTTTTTTTCTGGTCTCTTAGCAGCATTGTAAATGCTGCATAGATTGTTACTAAAGAAGTAGCTAATACCGCACATACGACAATAGTTTCAACAAATACAAAGCCCTTTTTATTTTTCATACTCATCTACCTAAATAGATTATAACAAATATTACTAGAAGTTGCCAATATATCTTATTATTCAATGATAAAAGGGTTTTCATTTGTTCCATTACCGCTTGCTAAAGTGTTAGCGTTTAGATTTATTACGGGGCGCACAGCGTAAATGTTGTTAACGATATCATCGTTAAATGATCCATTAGTATGACCACGGAAAGATTCTGCATAAAGGTTGTCGGAATTATAAGGCGACAAAATCCACCAACTATAATTTTTACCATAACTTAACAGATAATTTTCTATTGTGACGTATGATCTATTATATGTCATTCCAGCATATGCCACCTCATCGGCGGTTAACAGTCCTACTTTTAGTTTATATACTCCTCCATAATCTCTTGTATCACCATCTTGCGTAGTTGGGTCTGGACATTTGAAGTTTGGTTTTTTATCCGTTACTATTCTTTTATATGTTCCATAATTAAGCATTCCACTTTCACTTCCACTTCCATATGAGGTATCATTACAATATGTTGTTTGAGCAATTTTATTATCTAATTCTCCTAGATTTGTATGATACCAATTCTCTAAATATGTTTTTATAGTACTATTTGTTCCTCCATTTGAATTTGTGAAGTTTGCACTACCATTATAGGTGCTTTTACATGGTGATGTTTTGGTACATGCTGTATTTCCATAGGTATATCCGACATACTTATAGCCTTGATATGTTTCATTAAACTCTGAACCTTCAATCGGATTATCTGTTACTAATCTTATAGTTCCATCGCCATTAATACGCACTATCCTCCATAAGATTGGTTCTCCTGAAGTCTGCATAGGCTCAGTAACAATAGCTTCTTTACATTCTTCTGGTGTTTCATATATAGTATAATCTGCTTTATAATATTCTTCGCATTCGTATTTTGCATCTTCATATCTTGTATATGTCATCTCGTTACTTTCTCCTTGTCCTACTATGTATATATAATCATTTTGTTTAGACGTTCCAAATTGAACATAATTATTTTCTACGGCTCCTCTAAAGTAATAACTTGCTCCATCATCATCATAATCTAGATATAATCCACTTAGGGATGTATCTTCTGAATTTGGATATCCTTGGGTAAAATCAGGTGTCGTTGTTATAACCGGGTATTCGTTTCCTAGTATTCCTATTTTTAAATCACTATTTATTCCTGATGTTGCTTCTATTGTTATTTTAAAGGTAAAACTCTTACTTGCTCCATTTGCTACTGATGTATCTTTATCCATCCAACTTCTTATTTGTAAAGTTTTTGTTTGATTAGATGCTAGTACTCCACTATTTATTATATATGATTTTTTATTATCATAGCCTTCTATTTCTCTTTTTGTTGTTTCAGTGGCACTACTTAATAGTTTTACGTCTCCATCTGTTGCTACTTTTAAATACTGCTCACTTAGTGTAGAGTCAGCTTGCTCATTTAATATTACATTATATGTTGCTATTGTTTTACAACTATTTTTTATTTGTACTTCATATGGATTATTTTGCATTCCTTCTTCGTCTGTTTGAGGATAACCGTGTTCTAGGGTTACTC
>CANQNZ010000064.1 GCA_947625365.1 uncultured Bacilli bacterium
CATGGCATTAATATCGTTAACTCAATCTGTTTCATCTTTTTCTCCTCATTTTATTTAACATTAAAGTTTTTCTAGTGTCCATATCATTAAAGTCACAATATTTGCAAAAATTAATATTATTTCTGCCGTGTTTCATTTTTTTTCTCAAATTAATATATTTTTCATTATTGAATAATGTTAAAATATCGTTGTCCATGATATTTCCTAAATTTGTCTCTTCTTTCGCATCACAACAACATATTAATAAATTGCCATACGGATTAATATTAATATCAGTAAACGGTAAAGCACAATAATCCTTTACAATTTTATTTCCTTTTTTATTTGGTGAAGAATTAGCCCTATTGCTTAGAACTTCATTTGCATATCTTATATTAATAATTACTTTTGTATTTATATTCTTATTTTTGTACATATCCCAAATTTTTTTTATTGGTTTAGTTAAATTTGAAGAACTATTATAATTATTAATAATCATTTCATCTATTAAATTGTTATCTAAAATATATTGAAAAATTTTAGGGGTTAATAATTTTCCATTTGTAAACATTTTCATATGTGCTTTTGGTAACATTTTTCTTGCATACTGCAATCGTTCTAAAATGTTTTTATCTAAAAGTATTTCATTATTTGCTAACAACATTAAAGTTTCGCTATAATCAATTTTTTTTAAGTCTTTTATTATTTTCTTAAATATTTTATCTGGCATTTCGTAAAACGGACGTGTTTCTTCCCTAATATTACAAGGACAAAAAGGACAAGTTCCATTACATCTATTTATTGTTTCAATACTTACAAATAATGGCTTTAAATTAGAAATATCTTGAGTATCAAAATACTTTTTTATAATTTTATTAGATTTTTTTCGTTGAACATTTAAAAATAAATTACTTGTAAGGTTAGGAAATTTCTTTCTTAATTGAAAACCAATTTTACCACCAAAACAATATTGTTGAATTTTCATTTAACCTCACACTCCTATTAATTATTTTAACATATATTTATAAAAATTTAATACAAAAATATATGCATATTAAATTTTAGATTAGCATCTTTGATGCTTGTATGGTAAAATGACTGTGGATAGTAATGGTGAAGTCATATGATTTTTATAAAAAAAATATTAAAGTATTTGCTTACGCTTTTCTTGTTAATTTCTATTTATTTGTGTTTATTATCATTAAGTGGCTTAATCCCTAAGAAAATGATTTATAAAAATACTAAAGAATCAGCAGTATATTTCTTAAAAAATTATGATGAACGAAATTTCACTGATGCAGTAATGTTGGATATAAGTTATAATATTGATAATACCAAACCTCTAAAAACATCATTAATTAGTAATATAAAATCAAATCATAAAAATCATGTAGATTTTCTTAATGGAAAAGGATATATTAGTGCACAAGCACTTGCGGAAGAATTTCAGTTAATAAATACAAATGATTATAAATATACTTATTCTTACGCTAGATTTTGGCATGGTTATTTGATTTTTTTAAGACCTTTATTAACCATTTTTAATTACCAAGAGATACGTTATTTAACGTTCCTTATCTTGATAATTTTTGCCATTAACTTTATTAAATTAATTTATAGCAAATTCGATAAAAAAGTAATGATTTTTTCATTACTAGCGTTACTTTCAATTAATTATTTTTCTATTTTTTCAGAACTATGTTCCGTATTAACTATTATAATTATGCTTGTATCTGCTATGCTATTAATAAAATTTAAAAACAAGCACGCAAATCTCATCTTCTTTATTACTGGTAGTACTACAATTTTTTTCTCATGGATGACTACACCTCTATTAACTTTTGGATTCCCCGCCATCTTTTATTTCTTACAAAAAAAAGATGAAGATTGTAAATTTCAAGATTTTTTTATTTTATTATTTTTGTATTGCTCAGGTTTTATTCTTACTTGGATAATAAAATGGCTGATAGTAGACTTATTTTATAATACTAACATAATTAATAATTCATTTAAGCAAATAACTATGCGTGCGAGCAACATGGTATATAACAAAAGGGTCAATATATTATTAACTTGTTCAAAAAATTTATTTTACTTTTTAATCAATTCAGTATTTGCTTTACCTTTTATAACTATTTGTATTTTAGAATTTCAAAAATCATTCAGAGAGATTCATAACAAAAAAATTCAAATATTGCTTAATAAAAAAAATATTATTTTTATAATAATTGGTATTTTACCTATTGTGAACTACTTGTTTACCATAAATCATTCATTTATACACGCGGGCTTATTTACTAATCGATTACTAATGCTAACTTTTTTTTCTATGTTTGCTGTAGCTTATGATAAATCTGGAAAAGGAGATTCTATAAAATGAAAAAAAAATTTAAAATAATTATATATGTAATAATTTTACTTTTATTTATATCTTTATCACTCATAATTGGTTATAATCACGAACCATGGGCAGATGAAGCACACGCGTGGATGATAGCCCGTGATACAAATCTGTTTTCTTTATTTTTTAAATATTTACATACAGATGGACACCCTGCTTTATGGCACTTAATTTTAAAATCATTCCAATTATTTGGTTTACCATATCGTTACTTTTTTATAATACCTATTATTTTTTCGTCAATAGGTGTTGCTATTTTTATTTTTAAATCAAAATTCCCATTATATATTAAATTATTATTTCCTTTTTCCTATTTTATATTTTATCAATACACTATTGTGGCAAGGGGTTATTGTTTATTATTGCCAATAATATCATTAATTGCGTGTATATATAATGAACGTCACCAGAAATGTTATTTATTTACTTTTTTACTCATATTATTAATGAATACTGAGGCATACACATATATTTTAGCTGGATGCATTTTTATATGCTATTTATATGAATTTATTAAAAATTATAATAATATTAAAAACAAATATTCACATTTTATTTCTTTAGGTATTTTAGGAGTGCTTTTTATACTAACTGTTTTATATGTTTATCCCATCAATACAAATACTTTTTTAGCAATAAACAGATTTAATTATTACTTTTCTGATAGTTTTTTTACCACTTGGAATTCTTCTAAAATAATAAAACTTATTTTTACTTTATTATTATATGTATATATATATATATGTTATTGCAAAAGCCAAAAACCAAAAAACTTTTATCAATTCTTATTATTTTTAGTCCCCGTTTTATTATTCTATGAATTAAAATATTATAGTGCATGGCATTTAGGAATCGTTTTCATAATTTCTATTTTTTGTTTTTGGATTCACAACATGCACACAAATAAAATGATTATTTCTTTGCTTTTATTCACCATTGTTATTCAAATTTCTTGGTCTATTTCATCCTGTACTTATGATTATAATAAAATTTATTCACCGGCTTCAAATGTTGCAACTTTTATACAAAAATTCAAAAATAATAACATTTATGGTTTAAGTTTCAACGAAAGTGCAATAAATCCTTATTTTAAAAACAATATATTTAAAAACTGGAAACAAGATATTTCTTTCTTTTATTGGAATACACAAAACAAATTTTACCAAAAATATATAGATGAAAATTATATGCTTAAACATAATTTAGAAATTGTAATTGTTTCAAAATTTTATCGTATTTTAGACGACAATAAATTGAAAAATACATATAATATATATGAATTTAAAGGAGCAACATATTTTGAAAATTCTATTTTTGAAGATCAAACAATCAAAGTTTATATACTCAAAACCATCGACGTTTGATGTATAACATCAACTACACAATTAAAATATCTGAAGATTGAAATTTTTTTCACCACTATTGCTGTACCATGCATCTTTAATAAAGCAGTGACTATTTCATATACTATTTTTTATAGATATTAAATCTAGAAATATATGCTATCTTTACTAAATATTTATTTTTTTACTACTGAAGCTGAATATAAGTCTATTCCATAATTATTATTAGGATGAATACCGTCTAACATATAATAATTATAATTATACATATTCACATTTTTCCTGATATATTGATTTGTATTAACATAATAAATTTGATTATTTACTAATTTAGATAGCTCTGTATCATATTTATCATATAAATTTTTTTTAAAATTTGTATTTATTTTATAGTAATAATCAAAGTCTAAAGGTCTCCATGGAGATAATAATACAATTTTGCTATCTTTTAATAAATTTATTATTTGCTTAATATTATTAACATATTTATCTTCTGAAATTTCACTATATCTAATATCATTAGTTCCAATGTTTATGAAACTAATATCACAACTAGTATTTTTTATCTTTTTTCCAAAGTTATAAATTATATCTTCAGATTTATAGCCTCCTTTAGAAAAATTATAAACCTTTTTATTTGAAAAATTTTCCATTAATGATAAAAACCAGGGTTTTTGACCATTTTTCGTACCCTCTGTAATACTATCACCTATAAAACAAATACTGTTATTATCGTTTATTAATTTATATATTATATTATTTTTATCCTCTTCATCTAATACAAACTTAGTGCTTAAATTCTTTTTATATCCATTCTTAAAATAAAAATATTCTTTTTCAATATTTTTTATTTTAACTTCATTACCTAAAGCTACTTTAGTTACTATTTTATTAGCATAATTTAATCTTTTTTTTAATTGTTTTGAAGCTTTAGATTTATAACCTTTATAAACAGGTAATGAGTAATACCCATAATTTTCACTTTTTACGGCTAATAATGGAATTGCTGAACCACAAACAACTTTTTTCGTTTGAATATCAATATAAACTTTAGCCATAAATGATATATCTCCATCATTACCAATATATGAATTAACAAAATTACCAACCGAATTAAAAATTAAAGTATTATTTAAATATTCAATAGGTTGAACACTGTGAGTGTGACAACCAAAAACTATATCAGCGCCATTTTTAGAAAAAATTTTATTCCAAGTTTTTTGATAATAATCAGACTCTTTACTGAATTGCGTCCCATAATGAGGCAGAACTACAATTATATCAACATTTGACTTTTTTAAATAATTAAAATCTTTTTCTACCATTTTTTTTATATTTCGAAAATATTTATTATCTGGACTAACTATATAATTTGTAATATTAGAGTATTTTTCAATTTGCTCGTTTTCACTTATATTATTTAATCCATATGTATAAGCAAGAACACCAATTTTTAAGCCTTCAATATTTACTATACTTCTTCTTTTATTTTTTGTACCCAAATAATCTATCTTCTTTTTTGTCAAATTTTTTAATGTATGTTTAAAGCCATTAATATTTTTATCTAATAAATGATTATTAGCAATCGTCACTAAATCAATACCACTTTTTTTTATACTAGACAAGAATTCTGAAGGATAATTTAAATATATTTCCTTACCATCATCAAAATTGCCTACTGAATACTCTTGTTCGTCATCTACAGGGCCTTCTAAGTCTCCTATCATATAATCGGTTTGCTTAAAATAATCTTTGACTTCCTCAAACATATAGTCAAAATTATATTCATTGTTTGTATAGGAATTATTTACTTGATTTTCAAGTAATATTAAATCTCCAACAAATCCTAAAGTTATACTACTTTTAATTTGATTATACTGATTAGAATCGATTATAAAATTTTCTTCTGATTTTTCTTTATAAATAAATAATCCATATACTATAATAATACTTAAACATAAAATAATATTTATTATACATTTTATATTATCATTTATAAAAGTAACTATTTTACTAAAACAAGAGGTCAATTTATTACCACTAAATAAAGAACATAATAAAATAGCAATTACAAATGAAATTAAAGAATAAAATGGAAGCCAATTTAAATAATCAGCAATTAAGATTGTTAATATCCTATGCAAGCTATAAATATATATAGAATTTCTACCCCATTTAGTTAAAAGACGGATTGGATTATTAGGTATTATATTATACATAAAAATAAACAAAAGAATATCCAATAAATATATCATTATTCTATACAAAAAATAATAATTATTAGTAAAAGTTTCACCAGATAATAGTTTTAAATCAACAGGAAGTATGTTAGAAACAAATAATAATATTAATATAATTAAAAAAGCTAAAACCAAACTTTTCTGATAATCGAAATTGATTTTTGATAAATCTAAAAAGTAGCCAAAGAAAAAGAAAAAAGAATAATTAATAATTTTAATTAGTGGTATATTTATAAAACCAGATAAAATCGATATTATAAAAATAATAAATAAAGATATATTTCGATTTTTAGATAAAAATTCAATAAATTTATTCAGTTTTAAAATTGTTCGAAATAATAACAATGCCAATAAATACCATGCAGAATATTTTACAGATAATAAATTGAAAGTTCCGTATATTATATAATCAAAAATAATATAACTAAGATTAACAAAGAAAAAGATTACTATTAATTTTTTTAAATTTTTACTCGTTATATTTTTAGAAAAATATCCAGATATTATTAAAAATAAAGGCATATGAAAAGAATAAATAAATCTTGTTAATATTAGGCTAGAAAAAGAATTGTAATAATTTAAAGAATATGTCAAATGAGCCAATACTACTAAGTAAATTAAGATTCCTTTAAAATTATCTAATTTATAATTTCTCTCTTCCATATTAACTGTTATTCCTTTCACTTTTTTCAAGGCTGCCTTCCGATAAAAAATAATGAAGGGGCTGTCGAGAAATTAGATAATTAATTTTTTGACAGTTTCTTTTTTTTATAAATAAGAAAAAGCCTCGAAGCT
>CANQNZ010000065.1 GCA_947625365.1 uncultured Bacilli bacterium
CAAGGCTCTTATTATACTTGTTATCATTTAAAAATACATAATAACCGGGGTCACTATGTATTTTAATTTATTAATAATTTGAATTATTATATTTAAAAATCTTAACCTAGATGTTATAATAAGGACGAAAAAGGTGACTTATGAAAAAAGAAGAATTTTTAAATCGTCTAGAAGAAGCTTTAAAAAAACTTAATGATGAAGATAGAAAAAAAATCTTAGGAAGATATAAAGCTACTTTTACTCGTAAAAAGAAAAAAGGAAAAACTGATGAAGAAATAATTGCAGAATTTGGCAATTTTAATGATTTAGTAAATGGAATTTTAAAAGAACATGGTATAGAAACTCCTGTTCAAGAATCAGCAGGAATAATTGCCGACTTTTTTAAAGAATTTTTAAATGTGGTAGAGCAAATTGTGAAGTATATAACCGAAAAAGACTCTAAAGAGATTATAACGTTAATTATTAAAATAGTATTATCTTTAATTTTAATTAGTTTCTTAAAATTACCAATTTTATTTATAAGAGATTTAGGAACCGGTATTTTAGATTTATTATTTATGCCTTTAAGTACAGTTTTAATTTTTTGCTGGCGTTTTATCTTAGAGTTAGTTTATATTGTTATTGCAATTACTTTATTTATTAAAATATTTAATGCTTTAATAAAACCAAGTGTGAAAAAGAAGAAATAAAGATAATAAATAAGATAATTAAATTGTTTACAAGATAAGTAATTTTTCTTGTAAATTTTTTAATTTGGGTGTATTATCTTAAAGACGTTTAAAAAGGAAGTGGAAATATGGATAAAATTATTAATATTGCTGTTGTTGCCCATGTTGATGCCGGAAAGAGTACTTTAGTTGATGCTTTATTAAATCAAAATGGTGTTTTTAGAGCCAATGAAGAAGTAGTCGATTGTGTAATGGATAGTAATGATTTAGAAAGAGAAAGAGGAATTACTATTTATTCTAAAAACTGTGCTATTAATTATAAAGATTATAAGATTAATATAGTTGATACTCCAGGTCATGCTGATTTTTCTTCTGAAGTTGAAAGAATTATTAAAACTGTAGATACTGTTATTTTACTTGTAGACTCTGCGGAAGGACCAATGCCTCAAACTAGGTTTGTTTTAAAAAAAGCTTTAGAGCAAAATTTAAAACCTATTTTATTTATTAATAAAATTGATAAGAAAGATGCTAGAGCAGAAGAAGTTGTTAATATGACATTTGATTTATTTGTAGAATTAAATGCTACCGATGAACAATTAGATTTCCCAATTATATATGGTTCGGCTCGTGATGGAATAGCAAAACTTTCTTTAGATGATGAGGGCAAAGATATTTCACCTCTTCTAGAAACTATAATTCAACATGTTAAACCTTTTGCAGGAAATGAAAATGACCCTCTACAATTACAAATATCTCAATTAGGATATGATGATTATATTGGAAGGTTAGGTATAGGACGAGTTAATAAAGGAAAAATTAAAAATGGCGAAACAGTTAGTTTAGCAACTAATGATGGAAATATCTCATCTTTTAGAATTTCTAAATTATTTGTAACCGAAGGAATAAAAAAAGTAGAAAAAGATGTGGCTTATTATGGTGATATAGTTACTATTGCTGGTTGTGCTGATATTTCTATTGGTGATACTATCTGTGAAAAAGATGTTATTAATCCTCTTCCTCCTATTGAAATAGAAAAACCTACTTTATCTATGAATTTCTTAGTTAATAATTCTCCATTTGCTGGTAAGAGTGGTAAATTTTTAACTAATCGTCATATAAAAGAAAGACTTGATAAAGAGCTAGAAACTAATGTAGGACTAGAAGTGGAAGAGCTTCCTAATGCTGATGGTTTTAAAGTGTCTGGACGTGGAGAATTACATTTATCTATTTTACTGGAAAACATGCGCCGTGAAGGTTATGAGCTTTCTGTTTCCAAACCAGAAGTATTATATAAAGATATAAATGGGCAAAAATGTGAACCATTTGAAATTGTAATTATTAACTGTCCTGATGAATATTCGGGAACAATTATTAATGATTTACAAGAACGTAAAGCAATATTAATGAATATATCTAATACTGAAGATAACTATACTCATTTAGAGTTTTCTGCTCCTACCCGTGGTTTGATTGGTTATCGTAGTGCCTTTATTACTAATACTAAAGGAGAAGGCATTATGTTACGTAGTTTTGATAGTTATAAACCTTATGTAGGCGAAATAAGTGGACGTAAAAACGGAGTGCTTGTTTCGATGGAAAATGGTAAAACTTTAGGTTTCTCTTTATATAATTTGCAAGAAAGAGGAACAATGATTGTAGAGCCAGCGACAGATGTTTATGTAGGTATGATTGTAGGAATTAACAATCGTGATAACGATTTAAATGTTAATCCTTGTAAAAATAAACAACTGACTAATACTAGAGCTAGTGGTAGTGATGATGCTATAGCTTTAGTTAAACCAAAGAAGTTTACCTTAGAAGAAGCTTTAGAATTTATTGAAGAAGATGAACTTGTGGAAATAACTCCTGATGAAATTAGACTTCGTAAAAAAATATTAGACCCCAAAGATAGATTTAGAGATAATAGATAAAAATTGGAGGGGTTATGGTAATACGCGAGATAAGTAAAGAGGATATTAGTTTTTTCAATTATATTTTAGATGATATTTATTCTGCCTTACAAAAAGACTATATCGAAACAATTTATGTGGCTTTGTCAGGTGATAGAAAAATTTATGTTGTTAAAGATTTAAATCGCATATTTTGTTATGAATTAAAAGAGGGACAAATAAGTTGTAGTTATTTAAACTTAGATAATGATAAATTAGTTGGTTATGGCACTAATGAAATTGTTTATAATATAAAAAAATCTGAATATGTTATAACTGATTTTGTTTCTTCTAAAAAATATTCATTAGAAACTACAACGCAAGAAAATGATTTTAGAGGATTGATATATACTGAAAAAGATGATATAACAAATAAACATATATTTTTAAGTTATTCCACTAGAGTAGTAGGCAATTATGTTAATCCATATTATTTAAATGAACCAGTTTCAATTGGTTATCGTCACAAATTTAAAGTAAGTCGTTATGTTTCATATAATTATAATATTAATCCTAATCTATATATGTATAATATTATAAAAGAGCAAGGGTTATTAGATTACTTACATAATAAAGATTTAATTAATTATAATGCTTATTTTTATTATATGTGGCCGTTTGTCTTAGGAAAAAGATATAAATATGGCGATATTGTAAGGAAATTAGAATTGCCACCGCTAAATGAAGATATTTTTAATTTTTATAATGGAGTAGATAAAACTTTTAATTTTTATGAGCAGTTAACTTTAGATGTTTTAAATTATGAAAAAGAAAGACCTAAAGAACATTCTAGAATTTATTTTCATCAATAATTGATTTTTATAATTAAAAAATGTATACTAAAAACAAATTGGAGTTGATTTAAATGCGTGAATTTAGTGAACAAGAATTAGTTAGAAGAGAAAAATTAAATAAGCTGAAAGAACTTAATGTCGAGCCGTTTGGAAGTAAGTTTGAACGTGATGCTTATGCTTTAGATTTAAAAGAAAAATA
This sequence comes from uncultured Bacilli bacterium, assembly GCA_947625365.1. Classification (GTDB taxonomy): domain Bacteria; phylum Bacillota_I; class Bacilli_A; order RF39; family UBA660; genus HGM10766. The sequence goes on from CANQNZ010000065.1 coordinate 3,611, forward strand.
TGCAGATGTTTTACATGATGAATTTGAAAACATGGATGATATGGCTACAGTAGCAGGACGAATTATGTTTATTCGTAAAATGGGTAAAGCTTCTTTTTTCTCTATAAAAGATAAAACTGGTTCTATTCAAATTTATATTTCTATTAACGATGTTGGCCCAGAAGCATATGACTTATTTAAAAGTGCTGACATTGGTGATATAGTAGGGGTTTATGGAAAAGTTATGAAAACTAAAACCGGAGAAGTTACGATTAAATGTTTAAAATACACGCATTTAGTAAAAGCTTTAAGACCTCTTCCTGAAAAATTCCATGGTCTTACCGATATTGAGGAAAGATATCGTCGTCGTTATGTTGATTTAATTATGAATGACGAATCTAAGAATATTGCATTTTTACGTCCTAGAATAATTAAGTGTATTCGTAATTTTATGGATGAGCAAGGATATACAGAAGTAGAGACTCCTATATTATCTACTCTTTTAACAGGGGCTTCAGCAAGACCATTTATTACACATCATAATACCCAAAATCTAGATATGTATCTTCGTATTGCTTTAGAACTACCTTTAAAAAGATTGTTAGTAGGTGGTATGGAAGCGGTTTATGAAATAGGTAGAGTATTTCGTAATGAAGGAATGGACCCTAAACATAATCCAGAATTTACTTTAATGGAAGCGTATTTAGCTTATAGTGATTTAGAAGGAATGATGGATTTAACGGAAAAAATGTTTACTAAAGTTGCTAAAGAAGTATTTAATAAAATGGAATATAATTTTGCTGGACATGTTATAAATTTAGAAGGGCCTTGGCAAAGAATAAGTATGGTTGAAGCTATTAAAAAAGAAACAGGTATTGATTTTAAAAAAGAAATGAGCCTAGAAGAAGCTTTAAAATTAGCTAAAGAACATCAAATTGAAGTAGAAGAACATGAAAAAACAGTAGGACATATTATTAATTTATTCTTTGAAAAATATGTAGAAGAAACTTTAATACAACCAACATTCCTTTATGGGCATCCTATTGAGATATCTCCTTTGACGAAGAAAGACCCAGAAGATGCTCGTTTTACTCAACGCTTTGAATTATTTATTGCTGGTAAAGAGTTTGCTAATGCTTATACTGAGTTAAATGACCCAATTGACCAATTAGAAAGATTTGAAGAACAATTAAAAGAAAAAGATTTAGGTAATGAAGAAGCTAATGATATAGATATGGATTTTATCGAAGCTTTAGAATACGGAATGCCTCCTGCTGGAGGAATTGGTTATGGTATAGATAGAATGTGTATGTTATTTTTAGAACAAGACTCTATTCGTGATGTATTACTATTTCCGACGATGAAAGAAAGAAATTAAAAATTGAATTTCAGAGAATGTGAAGGGTTTTCACTTGGAAATACTTTGCATTTTCTTTTTTTGTGGTATAATTTTAATTAGAGGGAGGAAAAAAAATGAAAAAAGGTATGTTTAAAAAATATGACTTATTCAAAATTGTAGGTATAACAATTTTACTTGCTGCTATACTTACATGGATAATTCCTATTGGTCAATATACGGGAAGTGAAATGTATATTGGTGAGATAAATCGTATTGGAATTGCTAATTTATTCTTTACTGGTATATATTCTTTAAGCACTTTATTATATCAAGTTACATTCTTACTTGTTTTAGGTGGCTTTTATGGACTTCTTTCTAGTATAGATGCCTATAAAGGATTTATCGAAAAAGTTGTAAACAAATTGAAAGGAAAAGAGTTACCATTTATCTTAATTACATCATTTGTTTTTGCGGGGCTTGCTTCAATTAGTAGTGATATTTATCCATTATTAGTATTTACTCCACTATTTATCACAATTATATTAAATTTAAAAATGGATAAAATTACCGCATTATGTACTACTTTTGGTTCAATATTAGTTGGTAAATTAGGGGCAACATATAGTAATTATGTTTTCGGGTATATTAATTCATATTTCAGTATGGGATTTAATACCGAAATTATCACTAAAGTTGCTATCTTTGTGCTAGCATTTGTATTATTTAATTTCTTCAATTTATTACATTCTAAAGAAACTTTAAAGAAGAAAAATAATAAAGATGTAGCAAATGAAGATAAATTTGCCGTTGTAGTTGAAGAGAAAAAGGGTAAAAAAGGAAATACTAAAGTTTGGCCATTAGTTGTAATACTTGCCTTTGTATTAGTAATTCAATTATTAGGTTATATTAATTGGAAAACTTCATTTGGTATAGATATTTTTGATAAATTTCATAAATGGTTATTAGGTATTAAAATTGGTGACCATGCTATATTCTCTTACATTTTAGGTACTGAAGAAATGGGCGTTGTTCAAGCATTTGGCATGTGGTCATTATTTAATATTCAAATTATTATGATAATTGCTTCAATTGTTCTTGCTATAGCTTATAAAGTTAACTTTGATAAATTAATTGGTACATTTATTGAAGGCGCTAAAAAGATGTGCAGAATTGTTTTACTATTAGTTTTAATTTATGTAGTATTTGTTATTACTAACTTAAGCCCAATAGTACCTACAATCGTTGATTGGATTATAGGTTTAACAAAACATTTCAATATTTATTTAGCTTCTTTAGCTTCAATGATTGCTTCAATATTTAATGTTGACTTAGATTTTGTTGCTTATAGTTTAGGACAATTCTATGTAGCATCTGCTGGAAGTTATTCTAATGTTGCTGCATTAATTATGAGCTCAATGCATGGCTTTGTTGGTTTCTTTGCTCCGACAAGTGCAATGTTAATGATTGGTCTTGCATACCTAAACATTCCTTACAAAGAATGGATGAAATACATCTGGCGCTTCTTGGTAGGAATGCTTGCAGGATTATTAATAATCTTTACTATTGTAAGATTTCTATAGTTAAATAATTAAGAAGGTATGTAAATATCTTCTTTTTTTACGCCCACTATTTTGACTATCCGCAAACTCAGTGGCAGAAAATTTGTGTTGACAATGGCACTCCGGGGGGGGGGTATAATTGGA
>CANQNZ010000066.1 GCA_947625365.1 uncultured Bacilli bacterium
CAATAAGTTTGTCAGACGCCTTCTTATTTTTACGAGTCTTAAGTCCAAGAGCTGGTTTACCCCAAGGAGTAACTGGCCCTTTACGTCCTACTGGAGCACGTCCTTCACCACCACCATGTGGATGGTCGTTAGGGTTCATAACAGAACCACGGTTTGTTGGACGAATACCCATGTGACGTTTACGTCCTGCTTTACCAAGATTTACTAGTTCGTAATCTTCATTACCAACTACACCTATAGTAGCAAGACAAGTACCTAATACTTTTCTTACTTCACCACTTTGTAATCTTAACATTACATATTTGCCTTCACGGCCTAGTATTTGGGCACTACTTCCGGCAGCACGAGCTATTTCAGCTCCTTTACCAGGTTGAAGTTCGATATTGTGAACTACTGTACCAACAGGAATATTTTGTAAAGGAAGAGCGTTTCCTACTTTAATATCAACGTTTTCTCCACTTTCAATAATCATTCCTACTTTTAAATCTTTTGGTGCAATAATATATCTTTTTTCACCATCTTTATAATTAATTAATGCAATATTAGCATTACGGTTAGGGTCATATTCAATTGTAGCAACCCTACCAGTTATATTAAATTTATTACGCTTATAATCTATTAAACGATATTTTCTTTTGGCACCTCCGCCAATATGTTGAACAGTCATTCTACCTTGATTATTACGTCCACCAGTTTTTGATTTAGAAACTAGTAGAGATTTTTCCGGAGTAGATGTCGTAATTTCTTCATTAGCGAGCGAAGTCATGCCACGACGACCATTGGTCGTAGGTTTATAATTCTTAATTGCCATAAATTTACCCTCCTAATTAAAATTCAATTGACTGTCCACTTGCTAGAGTAACAATCGCTTTCTTATAAGTTTTTGTTTTACCAGTGTATTTTCCTACTCTTTTTTTCTTTGATTTTGTATTTAGAGTATTAACACTAACTACTTTAACGCCAAATGCTGCTTCAACTGCTTTTTTAATCTGAGTTTTATTAGCGCTACCTGCTACTTTAAAAGTATAAACGCCTTTTTCGGAAGCATAAGCAGATTTTTCAGTTACAACTGGTGAATAAATAATATCAGTATAATCTTTCATTATTTAAGCACCTCCTCGATTTTGTTTAAAGCCCCTTCGTCTAAAACTAACTTATCAGCATTAACGATATCATATACGTTAATTTCTGAAGCAAGTAAAGCATAAGCATAGCCTAAATTACGAGTGGCCATATATAGATTTTCATTATCTTCATTTGTTACAAATAAAGTTTTACCATCTAATTTTAAAGTGTTCATAATATCTTTTATTTCTTTAGTTTTTAAACTATTTAATTTGATATCATCAACAATAACTAATTCTTTATTTTTAAGTTTGTAAGATAAAGCACTCTTTAAAGCAAGTACTCTTTCTTTTTTGTTCATTTTAAAGCCATAGTCACGTGGAGTAACACCGAAGACAATTCCGCCGCCTCTCCAGATTGGACTTCTATTTGACCCAGAACGAGCACGGCCAGTTCCTTTTTGTTTCCAAGGTTTCTTTCCTCCCCCAGATACTTCGGCACGAGTTTTAGTTTTAGCCGTTCCTTGACGAGTAGCAGCAAGTTGTAAATCAATAGCTTTCTTTAAAACAATATCATTAAATGTTTTCCAAATAGAATCAGAAATTGTTACGTCTTTTACTTTTTCCCCTTTAATGTTAATCATTTCTACTTTAGCCATTATTTTTCACCTGCCTGTTCTTTAGCTTCTTCCTCTTGAGCTTCGGCATTTTCTGCTTCCGTTTTTACTGGTTGCTCAGTAGTCTTTTCTTCTTCTTTTTCCGCAGTTTCTGCTTTTTCTTCGCTAGCAGCTGGCTGTTCATAACTGATTAATTCTTTAACTGCAGCTTTATCATTTCTTTTAACTGCTGATTTAATTAAGACCATAGAATTTTTAGCACCTGGAACACTACCACTTACTAAGATATAATTTTCTGCAGCATTTACTTCAATTATTTCTAAGTTTTGAATAGTAACAGTTTCAACACCCATGTGACCAGAAAGTTTTTTACCTTTCATAACACGCATTGGACGCATTGTTCCAAGGGAACCTGGTCTTCTGTGATATCTTGAACCATGTGTCTCTGGTCCTCTTGATTGATTATGTCTTTTAATTACACCAGTAAATCCTTTACCTTTAGATGTTCCAGTAACATCGACATACTCACCAGCTTCAAATATAGAAGCATCAATTGTATCACCTAAATTGTAAGTTCCTTCAACATTTCTTATTTCTTTTAAGAAGCGCTTAGGAGTAGTATTAGCTTTTTTTACATGTCCAACTTCTGGTTTAGTTGCATGTTTTTCCTTTTTATCAACAGTAGCAATTTGAATAGCATCATAACCATCAGTTTCTTTACTCTTAACTTGAGTTACAACGTTTGGTTCAATTTGAATAACTGTGACAGGAATTAATTTTCCATCTTTTGTAAAGACTTCAGTCATACCGACTTTACGTCCTAAGATTCCTTTCATTGTTTTTCCTCTTTTCTACTTATTATAATTTAATTTTAATATCAACACCACTAGGAATATCCAAATGAGTTAGTGCCTCTATTGTTTCTTTACTTGGATTTTTAATATCGATTAGTCTTTTATGAGTACGACTTTCGAATTGCTCACGTGAATCCTTATATTTATGTACCGCTTTTAGGACTGTAACTTTTTCAATTTCAGTTGGTAGTGGTACAGGACCAGAAACTTCGCCCCCAGTTCTCTTTACAGTTTCGATAATTTTTCCACACGCTTGGTCAAGTATACGATGATCAAACGCTTTCAAATTAATACGAACTTGTGATTTTGACATTCTTCATGTCCTCCTTTCGCCTATATCTAGTATAGACTTGCTCCGTAACGAATTACCTGATATCAGAAATCGCTTAACAACTTTTCCTAGCGTATCAGCAACCTCGCACATCTAAGCAGTCATACAAATTCAATTATAGCAATAAATTATATGATATGCAAGAGAAAATTTACCTAAATTTAACGCAAAAAGAAAAACCACTTAAAGTGATTTATCTTACTCGCGTTTTTTTACCACTTGCTTCTTGAGTAGCAAATTGAATATTATTTCTTCTAATAATTGCGTTAATGTTTTGTTCTGCTTGATATTTTTTAAGCAGTTCCCCATATAATCTTAACTCTTCACTTGTACAATCATTATATGCTCTTGTTAATTCTATTCTAGCTTTAGTTATTCTTTGAAATTTTTCTGCTATAGTTGGCACAAAACCGCCCCTTTCTTTTTACAGCTAATATTATATAGATAAAATTTTAAAAGTCAATATTTTCCTCTTTATTTACCCTTCATAAAAATTTGACCTGTCTCTTCTTGAAATCTTTCCCAGTATTCATTTACTTTATTAAGTGAAAATTCTTGAGAAGTATCTAAGGTTAAATTGCCACTATAATTATCATAAACATACTGCACAGGCATATTGCAACGCCAATTATTGCCTGCTAATTTTACATTTGCAATTAAACTAAATTTTTGAGGAAATATTTCTCTTAAAGTATAATACCCCGTTTGGACATTTTCAATATCAACAAAAGGTTTTATTTCATCTAATCCTGGCAAATCATAATTTACATTATTCATGTCCCGACCATATATCAAAATATTTTTATAGTAATTAACCATTAAATCACTATCCATATCTTTTCCATATTTAGCAAAATAATAATTACGATATAAACCTAAAAATTCTTCAACTGCTGACGTATACATGTCATAATTTCCTTGCCAGGTTGGGGTAAATTCATTAACTTTATCATTTTGCTCTGCAGCAACTCGTTTTGCTTCATTATTAGTAGTAACATTTATAATATCAACAAGAGAAATCAATTTCGCCGCATCTAAGCTATTTCCATATATATCAGTTAAACTAGAAATTAAATTAGGCATATTATCTTGGTAATAATAACGAAGTAAAGCATCATGCCCCACTAAGTTTTCTAGCAAAGCTGTGCAAGAACGTTCTGACTTATAAACTTCTACTTCTTGATTAAAAAATTTTATTTTTATTTGTTCAGCAATAGCTTCTTTTATAGAATGCCCAAAAGGCGTTCCCGTTCTTCCCGTTAAATGATTAAATTCATGAAATAAAATTCCCATATTATCTGTATCATAAACCGCATCTTTCTCTAACCAAGTCATTTCAATTTTATTTAAAAGTGGTATATACATTCCGGCATAATATTTAACCGTTTCTTCATCATAATCATAGTGAATTTTTACATTTTTTAATCTATCAAGTACATAATCCTTATCCATATACTTACCGTAAGCAAATATTAAGTTTTTATAATATTCCGCATTAAGTTCTTCATCAGTTAATACTTTTTTAGCTTCTTCATCAATATTATCATTTTCCATAATAGTATTTTTAAATTCTTCATAGAACTTTTCTGCATCGATCTCCGGTAGTTCTTTTTTATAAAATAAATCTCCTGCGATAATATTTTCTACTATACCTATATATTTAGCTTCTTGTAATCCTACCATTTGATAATTGGTTAAAAGTAATACAGCTGTATTAACATAAATTAATAAAGATGTATATCTAGAAACTATCTTTGTAGCTTTATTTTTTATATACTCATCATAATTAACAGGATTTAATCTATCTACTTTGTACACTTTATACTTTTTCTTTTTTTCTTTAGCAATTTTATTCTTAGCCTTTATATTTTGCATAGTTTCATAAAAAAACTCGGGATTTACTTTAGAGGTATAAGGGTCAAAACTATAATAAACTGGCTTTAAAGAAAGCAATTTACTACTACCATCTTCACCCTTAAATATAAAACAAGAATTTTCTAAATCTAAATAAACATGAAACAATTTTTTATTTAATTTCCAAGTTGCAATATCTATCATAATAATTACTCACTTTCTTCGGCAAATAAATCTTTAGTTTCTTTCATTTCACTAGGTAAAGCTATATCCATATATTTTAAAATAGTAGGAGCCACATTACTTAAATTACCACTTTCGCGTAATTTAACCTTTTTATCAGCAATAATAAAAGGAACAGGATTAATAGTATGAGTTGTTACAGGATTTTCTTCATCATCAAGCATAATATCACAATTACCATGATCGGATAATAAAAATATTGTATAAAAATTTTCTTCACACGCAGCAATTATCTTTCCTAAACATTCATCTATTATTTGTAGTCCTTTAATAGTTGCATCCATATTTCCTGTATGTCCTAACATATCAGGATTAGCAAAATTTAATAAAATAAAATCATAATCTTTTTCTAAAGCACTTATAGTTTTCTTAGTAACTTCTAAAGCTGACATTTCTGGTTTTAAATCATATGTCGCCACTTTTGGTGAAGGTATTAAAAACTTATCACATCCTTCAATAGGTCCTGTATATTCTCCATCAAAAAACTTCGTAACATGATTATATTTTTCTGTTTCTGCTATGCGCGCTTGCGTTAAGCCTAACTTAGATAAATATATACCTAAAGGATTTTCGGAAAGTTCTTCTTTAAAAAATATCTTAGCAGGTATCTTCTTATCCATTTCAAATAAAGTATAAGCATGAATATCATTTACACAAGTAGGAAACTCTTTAAAATCTCTATCAGTTAAACTAAATAATATTTGTTTTGCTCTATCAGTTCGATAATTCATCCATACTAAAGCATCACCACTTTTAATTAATCCTTGGGGATTAATTAAAATAGGAGGTAGAAACTCATCTGTTACATTTTTTTCATAACATACATTAATAGCTTTGTCTAAATCTAAAGGTTTATTGCCTTTTCCTTTAGTTACTAAATCATAATAAATTTGCGTGCGGTTATAATTATTATCACGGTCCATTGCATAATAACGTCCACATATCGTAGCAATAGAACCTAACTTATTACTTTTAATAGCTTCATTAAGTTCAATTAAAAACTTTTTAGCATCACGTACCCCAGTATCTCTTCCATCTGTTATAACATGAAAATATACCTTTTTAACTTCTTGCTTTTTTAAATGTTCTAACATTTTAATAAAATGAGCAATTTGGGCATGTACTCCGCCATTTGATAAAAGCCCCATCACATGAATAGCACAATCCTTACTTTTAACATATTCAATTAAATCAACAAATGCTTCATTTAAAGCAAAGTCTTCTCTTTCTAGTTCTTCTGTTGCAATTAATTGTTTCTGACGTAAAACCTTGCCAGCACCAATAATCGTGTGACAAACTTCACTATTACCAAATTGTCCTTCTGGAAGCCCAACAGACTTTTCACTAGCCTTTAATGTCATATGAGGATAAGTATTCCATAAATTATCATAATTTGGCATTACCGCTTGTTTAACAGCATTACCATGTACTTCTTCCCTATAACCGAACCCATCTAAAATAATCGTTAATATCTTCTTCATATTTTTTCTCTTCCCTTTACTATTTAAATTATACAATACTACCCAATTATTAAGCAAATAAAAAAGATATCAACATATCTCTTTTATCAAGTATCCAAACGCGGTCCAAAGCTTTGAGAATAATTTTTAATATTTATTCTCCCTTACTT
>CANQNZ010000067.1 GCA_947625365.1 uncultured Bacilli bacterium
TATATATAGATAAGTCAAAGAAAAACTTTTTATTGTTACACTTCGTTATATAATAAAAATGTATTCCTATTATTATTCTTTGACTATAAAACACTGGTTTACTCCGGTGTTTTTAAGTGTTTCAGATAATGTAACTTATTTGTAACTTTAAAAGATATATAATAAAATTAGAAGGGAGAATAAGTTATGGAAATACTTAGAGTAGAAAATTTAACAAAAGTATATGGAAAAAATGAAACAAAAGTTATTGCTTTGGATAATGTGTCTTTTTCTATAGAAAAGGGAGAATTTGCCGCTATTGTAGGGGCAAGTGGTTCTGGTAAATCAACATTGCTTCATTTAATAGGAGGATTAGATAAACCTACAAAAGGTAAGGTCTATATTGATGGAGAAGACATTTATAAATTTAATGATGATAAAATGGCTATATTTCGGCGTAGACAAGTAGGGTTAATTTATCAATTTTATAATTTAATTCCTATTTTAAATGTAGAAGAAAATATCACTTTACCATTAGCTTTAGATAATCAAAAGATTGATAAAGATTATTTAGAATATATGCTCAAATTACTGGGCTTAACTAATCGTCGTAATCATTTACCTAATGAATTATCTGGAGGCCAACAACAAAGGTGTAGTATAGGTAGAGCTCTAATTACTAATCCTACTATTATTTTAGCAGATGAACCAACTGGTAATTTAGATACTAAATCTAGCGATGAGATAGTTTCTTTATTAAAAAAGTCTAACAAAGAGTTAAAACAAACAATTATTATGATTACCCATAATATGGAAATAGCTAAATGTGCAGATAGAATAATACATATAGAAGATGGCAAAATAGTTCAGGAGAAAGATGATGAACTTGCTTAATAAATTAACTATTAAAAATTTAAAACTAAATAAAAAAAGAACGATAGTGACGATAATAGGTATATTATTATCAGTTGCTTTAATTACAGCGGTTTCTTCTATTTATCTAAGTGCTTTAGCATCAATAAAAGAATATGAAATAAAAGAAAAAGGAAATTTTCATGTAGCTTTTCTAAATGTTCCTAAAGAGGATTTAACACCGTTTAAAGAAAATCGTAGTTTTGAAAATATCTATTTAACAGAAGATATTGGTTATGCCAAGATAAATTCTGCCAATGAGTTAAAACCTTATGCTTGTCTTAAAGCTTTTACTAAAAATGCTCTTAACAATTTAGCTATTAATCTAGTAGAAGGAAGATTACCTCAAAATGAAAAAGAGATAATAATACCTACTCATTTAAGAACAAATGGCAAAGTAAAACTTAAAGTAGGGGAAGAAATCACATTAGAGCTTGGACAAAGAATGGCTGAAGATGGCAGTCCTTTAACCCAATTAAATCCTCTAACCGCAAACGAGAAGCTTTTAACTAAGCAAACCCAAACATATAAAATAGTGGGTATAATGCAAAGACCATCCACCAACATTGAAAGTAACACCGCACCTGGCTATACGTTTATTACTTATCAAAAAGAAGCCTTAATGAATAATGTAGATGTCTATGCTCAGTTTACCAAAAAAGGTATAAATAATCGTTATGAAGTAGTAGCTAATATTTTAAATATAGACCCGGTAATATGGCAAAAATTTAATGAAAAAGGAAGTGTTATTCCCTCAGAATATACATCTATTGCGAGCCCTAAATATAATATCTCTTTAAATGATTATTTAATTAAATTAGAAACAAATCCTTTAAGTGCCTCCGGAGTAGGACAAATGATTTATGTTGTTGTAATAGTGTGTGCTATTATTGTCTTTACTTCTATATTCTGTATTAAAAATAGTTTTGATATTTCCATAAGTGAAAAAATAAAACAATATGGAATGTTAAGAAGTCTAGGAGCAACTAAAAAACAAATAAAAGCTAATGTTTTATATGAAGGTTTAATTTTAGGGGTTATAGGAATTCCTTTAGGTATATTAGCAGGTCTATTTGCCTCATTTATTTTAATTATTGTCAGTAATTATTATTTAACTGGGGCAATGATAGAAAGTTTAACTTTAAAATTTCATATCTCTTATATATCTATTTTAATCGCTATAATCCTCGGAGTAATAACTATATACTTTTCTTCTTTAAAAAGTGCTATAACAGCCGCTAAGATATCGCCAATTGACTCTATTCGTAATAGTGCTAATATAAAAATTAAAAATAAAAGTTTAAAAAAATCTGCTCTTATCCATAAACTTTTTGGAATAGGAGGCGATATTTCTTATAAAAATATGAAAGGAAATAAAAAGAAATATCGAACTACTATTATATCTTTAGTAGTTTCTGTCTCTGTTTTTATTGCGCTTTCTTCTTTTATGAACTATGCTTTTAAGAATTTAAATTTGGAAATTGGAATATATGATTATAACATTGTTCTTTCTATAGATGATAAAGCGCAGTTAGATAAAGTAATGGAAATAGCTAATCTAGAAGAAGTTAATAATTATTCTTTAACAAAAAGCTTTTTACTAACGGATACTAATATACCTTATAATCCACAGTATTTAAAAAATAATAATTTAAAAAAAGATACTCCAAAAGAAGATATTGCCATTAGTGCTGTAGGGGAGAAGGCTTATCTAGATTATTTAAAATCTTTAAATTTAGATTATGAGGATTTTAAAGATAAAGGAATACTTTTTGATAATATTAAATATACCGTTTCTAATAATCATAAAAATATCTTATATCAAACTAGAGAATTTTCTTTGCAAAAAGGTGACAACCTAATAGGTATGCTAGATAATCAAGAAGTAAATATACCAGTAGGATATATTGCTAAAACTTTACCTTTTGGTCTTATCGATAATGAATATAATAGCATTTTAATTATTAGCGACCAGTTATTTAATAATCTATATCCGGATAATAATAAATTTATAGCTTATTTTGATGTAAAAGATGCTAAAAAGTTTCAGGATAATGTAGAAAATATTATGCAAGATAATGACTATTATTTAAATAATATGGATGAAAATGTGAAAATGATAAGAAATTTATATACTTTAATAGGAATATTCTTATATGGATTTATTATCGTAGTTTCTCTAATTGGTATTACTAACATTTTTAATACTATTACTACAAGTATGATGCTTCGCCGGCAAGAATTTGCTATGCTTAAGTCAATAGGCATGACTAAAAATGAATTTACGAAAATGATTAGACTAGAAAGTGTATTTATTGGTTTTAAATCTTTAATTATTGGTTTACCAATAGGCCTTATTTTATCTTATTTAATTTACCATTTTTTAGTCGGAGAAAATATTATGAGTTATATTCCACCTGTTGGGGCTATAATAATTAGTATTTTAGTAGTTTTATTATTAATTAGTTTAATTATGAAATATTCTTTAAATAAAATTAATAATCAAAATACTATTGAAACTATTAGAAATGAAAATATTTAGGAAATTATTAGTTTTTGTGTTATACTAAGTAGCAGGAGGTTAAAAAGCGTTAAAGCTAAATAAAGAATATGGAGCTAAAAAGATATAATTTTAATAAAGGAACGGATAATATCTATTTATTCATAAGTACGGATTTATCTGAAAGTGATATAGAAGGCAAAATTAAATATTTTGATAATTGTTTGCAAAGTGAGCAAAAAGCTTTATCTTTACCTACAATGTATCAATGGTTTAAAAATATTTTTGCAAACGATAACTTAGAATATGCTTTAATGGGACACGCCTACTATAATGGTTATAAAAGTGTTAAATTTGCTGATGATAAATTAGTCGAATATCATCAAGATTGTCAAATGATTGATGATGATGGACAGGCGGAAAGTTTTGCTTTAGATTATCATGCTAGTGATTTAAAAATTGAGGTCAATGGTTTAGAAAAATTAAAAATGGGAAACGTTATAAATCAAATGATTGCCGAGGCTTTAGATACTATTGTGAATTTAAATAATATTAAAGCCCATAAACTTATGACTACTGATAAAAGATTAATCTCTTTATATAAAATCTTTTATGGACAAGACCCAGATTTTTCCTTACCATATACTAATAGATTAATAAATAGTATGTTATATATTTTACATAAAAATAATATAAGTTTCTTATATAAATATCAAGAAATTGATTTTGATGATGACAAAGAGGCTATCTATGATATTGGTTTAAATGAACTGTTAGCTAGTTTAAAAGGCAAGATGGGACCTTATGATTTTGCTTTAAATAAGCAATTGCCAGCTAAAGTTATCAAGCAAGTAGAAACTATCAAAAATATAGTAAATAGTTATACTAGTGATTTAACCGAAGAGGGGTTAGTAAATTATTTAGAAGATGTTTGTCGTTTATATGCTAAAAAAGGTAATTCTACTGAAGACTTAGGTAATGGTTTAACTTTACTTAGAACTATTCAAAATGATTTAAAAATTTAATTATTAGAGCATTATGCTCTTTTATTATATAAGGAGAAAATTGGATGAATATTTTATTACTAGAAGATAATTTGGCAATTATTAAAGGGTTAGAATATGCTTTTAAGAAAAATAATTATAATTTAGTATCGAAAAATAGTATTAAAGAATTAAAAAATTATTTAAAAGGAAATAATAAAATAGATTTAATAATTTTAGATATTTCCCTGCCGGATGGAAATGGTTTATATTTTTATGAAGATTATTTAAAAAATTTAAATATTCCTACTATTTTTTTGACGGCAGTAGTCGATAAAAAAGCGATAGTTAAAAGTTTAGACCTCGGTGCAGAAGATTATCTGACTAAACCATTTAGTACTAAAGAATTATTAGCGAGAATTAATAGAATATTAAGAAAAAGTCAAAAAAGAAGTATAGTAAAAGTCCAAGAAATTAGTTTTGATATGGATAAAATGCTTGTTTTAAAAGGGGATAAACAAATAGATTTTACGTCTTTAGAATTAAATATATTATCTTTATTATTTTTAAATATTAATAAAGTAGTTTCGCGTAGTGTTATTTTAGATAAAATATGGGAAGTAACAGGAAATGATGTAGATAATCATACAGTAACAGTTTATTTAAAAAGAATAAGAGAAAAGTTAGATTGCAATATAATTAAAACTATTAAAGGAATAGGTTATAGAATAGATGAAGAATAATAAAAAAATTAAAAAACTAATAATATTTATTTTAATATATATTACTATAGCAATGAGTATTTTCATATTTTTAAATAATTATGAATATCATATGTATACCCAAAATTTTAATAAAAAGATTGAGCAGATAACATTAAAAATAAAAAATGAATATCCTAAAATATCGGAAGATGACATAATTAAAATATTAAATAGTCAAGATAATACTAAATTATTTAGTAAATATGGAATAGATACTAAAGAAGATAGTTTAATTTTAGAAAATAATGATATACATCAAAGATTTTTAATAATAGATTTAGTTTATTTAGGAATAATAACTTTAATTTTTTTCTTACCGTTTTTTATTTTTTATCAAAAAAGAAACAAAGAAATAAAAGAAATTACTAATTATTTAAAACAGCTTAATCAAAAAAATTATTCTTTAGAAATAAGTAAAATAGATGAAAATGAACTATCTATTTTAAGACAAGAAATATATAAAACTACAGTAATGCTTAAAGAAATAGCCGAAAATAGTGTACAAGATAAAAGAAATTTAAAAAAATATTTAGAAGATATTTCTCATCAAATAAAAACTCCTTTAACTTCACTTCTAATTATTTTAGATAATTTAATGGAAAAAGAAGAAATGGATGAGACAACTTATGAAGAATTTATTAAAGAAGCTAAAAGAGAAGTAACTAATATAAATCGTTTAATTCAATCTTTATTAACATTATCTTCTTTTGATGTTAATGCTATTAAGTTTAAACCTAAAGTTATTTTGGTTAATAAATTAATAAATGATGTTTGTCAAAATGTTTTACCTATTTGTGATTTGAAAAATGTCAAACTTACTATTAAGGGAGATAAGAAGATTAAATTAAAATGTGATGATTTATGGCAAAATCAAGCATTGACTAATATTTTAAAAAATTCTGTTGAACATTCGCTTAAAAATAATGATGTTAAAATTACCTTTCAAGATAATAATGTTTATGTAATGATAACCATTGAAAATGTTGGTAAAACGATATCTAAAAAAGATATAAAACATATTTTTGATAGATTTTATAAAGGAGAAAATGCTAAGCCTGATAGTATAGGTATTGGTCTTTGTTTAGCTAAAACCATTATTAATAATGATAATGGTACTATTAGTGTTATCTCCAAAAATAATAAAACTAAATTTATTATTAAATATTATAAATTTTAATTTAGTATTTTCTTTTATGTGTTAATTTAAATTGCAAATTTTGACTCAGTGGCAGAAAACTTGTGTTTGACAATGACACTCCGGGGGGGGGTATAATTGAAATAGAGAATATACCAAGAGGTGGACCAAAATGATAAAAGAAAATAATAAAACAAAAAGAAAAGTGGCAATAATAGTAATAGGATTAATACTAGTAGTAGCAGTAGCAACACTCTCATATGCACTATGGACAAGAAACTTTACCGAAACAGGAGTAAATAAAAATATATA
>CANQNZ010000068.1 GCA_947625365.1 uncultured Bacilli bacterium
AGTTAAAGATAAAGCTTCATTAAATCCTGTTATAACATTAATAGCATCTTGTCCCATCATCGCATCTATAACTAAAATAACTTCTTCAGGATGGGAAACCTCGCAAATATTTTTAAGTTCATCCATTAAAGTCTCATCAACATGTAAACGTCCAGCTGTATCGATAATTATGTAATCAAAGCCATTTTCTTTAGCATAGTTTAATGCATTTTGAACAATTTCCACTGGGTCTTTTTTACCTTCCGTATAAACTTCAATATTAAGTTGCTTCCCTATATCTTTTAATTGGTCTATGGCCGCAGGACGATAAACATCACATGCAACTAGTAAAGGTTTTTTATTATGTTTTTTACGTAACATATTAGCAAGCTTACCACTAGTTGTAGTTTTTCCGGAACCTTGCAACCCTGCCAGCATTAAAATAGTTGGCTTTTTATTTACTTCTAAAGGAACATAATCTTCTCCTAATAAACTAACCAGTTCATCTTTAACTATTTTAATAAATAATTCATCAGGTTTTAAAGATTTAGCTACCTCTTCACCTAAAGCTTTTTCTTTAACTTTGTTAGTAAATTCTTTTACTACTTGATAATTAACATCTGCTTCTAATAAAGCCATTCTTATTTCTCGCATAGCTTCAGTTATATTTTGCTCTGTTATTTTACCCATGCCTTTAATATTTTTTATAGCTTCACTTAATCTATCTCCCATGTATTCAAACATTTATATCACCAATAATTATTATATAATAAATAATATGCAAAAACAAACATACAAATAAAAAAATAAATGCAAGATTATCTCTTCCATTTACTTCTTTCTCTTTTTAATACCAATTTTTCATTTCCAGGCAATCTCATAGTTAAAATTTCATCGCTTCTTTTTTGAAATTCTTCGGTATAGTTTGCTCAGTAATATTTAACTTAGGATAGTCTTTTTCTAAAATATTACTCATATTATTTTTCCCCCATTGGATTCTTTTTTAAATTTAAAACCACTGGACTTTCCGAATCTTTATTTTTTAATTCTTTAGGGTATAAAAAGGTATCGTTCATATTTCCAATCATGGCTAGTAAATAACCTAGCTCACTAGGTGTTAAAGCACCTTGAATATCAACCAAATTATATAAAATACTATTTTTGTCCAAATGAAGTGAAGCCTTCACTCTAAATGTTTCTATTTCTAGTACAGCAAAGTTATTAGTAGTAGCATCCTCATATTCTGGGTCTAAGGATGTTTGTTTTACTAAAATGCTATGATTACTTAGAAAAATAAAATCTTTAAATTCAACTATATCTTTACTTTCCATTTTTTCTCCTTTTCCTTTAAAATATATCTGCTATTATAACATACAACTTTTATTTATCAAAGCTGAATTTTTATTTTTATTTAGAAAGTATGAAATTATATCTTTTTTTAAAACTTTAGTTACTTGACCATCTTTAGTATCCTCTACTTCATACTCGGTATCATTAAATTTATTGCCTAAAACAATCATTGTTGGCGTACCTAAAACATAGACATCATTAATTCTATTACCAATATTTAAATTTTCACGGTCATCAAGAATAGCTTTTACTCCACTAGCCACGAGCTTCTGATATAGCTCTTCAGCTTTTTCTTTGTTTTGCTCATTATAAATGATTTGTGCTTTATAATAAGCAATGTTATATGGTAAAGAAAAACCTTTAACTTTTTCATTTTTAAAAATAATATTATTTTCAATTAAACAAGCAATAATACGCCCTAAACCAATACCATAACATCCCATATAATAAGGTTTTTGTTTTCCCTCTTCATCAACATAGTATAATTGCATGCTTTCCGAATATTTAGTACCTAATTGAAAATTATTTCCTAGTTCAACCGCAGGATATTCTTTTAAATTATTAATATCTGTAATATTTAATTGCTTTAAATACTCATCTTTATTTTCAAACTCTAAAACTTCTTTATTTAAACCAATATTTGTCTGTTCATCATATAAAATATTATCTTCTCCCAATTTAGTAATAGCTTGAAATTCTTCCGCAACGCTTCCACCTATTACGCCATTATCACTTACGGTAGGAATAATTTTAATGCCTAATCGAGCAAATATTTTTAAATAAACTTCGTGCATTAGCTCGTAAGTTTTTCGCATATCTTCTGCGGTTTTATCAAAAGAGTAAGCATCCATCATCACGAAAGTACGAGGACGGAATAAATAACCACGCGCCCTTATTTCTTTACGAAATTTTTCCCCTATTTGATAATAAGTTGTTGGCAAATTTTTATAAGAAGGTAGACGATTAGCCCCAAATAAAGTGGCACATTCTTCTGCCGTAGGCGCTAAACCATATTCCCCTAAATTATTATTTAAAGTAAACATAATGTCTCCATCTTTAGTATACATATCCCATCTTTTAGATTGGTCCCAAATTTTACGTGGTTGTAATTTAGGAAATTCCACCTGAATACAGCCGGCTTTATCAAGCTCATCAATAATAATATCTTCCACTACTCTTTCTAACTTAGTCCAAATATTACCATATCCATAAATACCACTTTCAAACTGATAAAGCTCTCCTAACTTCATTAAAATATCTTGACCGGCATAATTTTCTGCCACATCATTTAAATTAATTTTTTTAATATTTAAACGACTTAATTTCATTACATTTCCCTTCTTTCTAAAATAAAAACCACATTACTTGCAAGGAGCAAATAATGCGGTACCATCCTTTATTTAACTTAATTTTAGATAACGGTTTTACCCGGTAGGTATTAGCTACATTCCTAGGTAGGATTAATTAAAGATTAACTTTAGGTTCTCACTATCCCTAATTCACTTTACTTAAGAGCTTTAATTAACATGTCCTCATCAACAATTTCTAAGTTTATTTTATATTAGATTTTTAATTATTTCAAGCTTATTTTATTTAAAAATCATTTTAATTTTTGTCTTTTTCTATAAATAATATAGTAAGCCATTACCAGTTGAATTACCATTACTCCTGCAGCAACAATAAGTAAATTACCATATCCTTGATTAAATAACAATCCAGCCATGTAAATTCCTATAGCTTCGCCGACTAATTGAAATATATAATTTATTACCGTAAAATCTAAAACATAATTTTCATTTATACTATTAGTCATAAATCCAGAAATTAAATTACTATAAGCTATATTAGTTATTAAAGTATAACCCATAGCTAAAAGTAAAATCAAAGGACTATTAGTTATAAATACTATTATATATAAAATAATTCTTACTAAAAATTTAATAGACATATTTATATAATCATTTTTACTTTTTAACATTTTTATTGCTAAGGCTCCAAAAATAATATCAATTATACAAAACATTAAAACTAAATAAGTTGCTGTTTGCGTAGAAAAATTATTATATGTTGTTAACATTAACATCTTCAATCCTATAACAATATTATATGATAAATTAGATATTGC
Source organism: uncultured Bacilli bacterium (assembly GCA_947625365.1). Classification (GTDB taxonomy): domain Bacteria; phylum Bacillota_I; class Bacilli_A; order RF39; family UBA660; genus HGM10766. The sequence continues at coordinate 3,455 of CANQNZ010000068.1, forward strand.
ATTATATATAAGATAAAATACTAATAATTTTTCTTTTTTTAAATATTTTAGTATATGCTCTTTATTTGTTTTTTCGTGAACTTCTCTTTGTTTATCTTTAATTGATATTAGTGTTAAGAAAGCTAAAAATACAAAAACAATAGAAATAATTAAACAAGATTTATAACTTATTAAATGATTAAATAATACGCGACCAAATAAAATAGAACCAATAAATACTCCAATAGTTTTACCTAAATTTTCTACTACGGTTTTTTTACCATATAATTCATCACTTTTTTGATAAATCATAATATATGGATAAATACTTGTTATTATTATATTTTCACAAGCTATATCAAAGAAAGATAGAAACTTTATCCAAAATAAATTATTAGTTCCATCAATAATGATAAGCATAAAAGAAATAAATATTTTGATAACTAAAGTTATTAGCATTCCTATTCTTAATTTATTTAAAGAAAATTTTTGAGTATAAAATGCTAAAGATAATGCTGCGACTACCGAAGCTATAGAAATAACTTTGGAAATTGAGGATGCTGTTAAGTTATTGGCAGCTAACCAAAGTTGACGATAATTACCCCATAAACCTACAGCAACGGTAAAAAAAGCAAGCATTAATAATATTTTAAATTTATTATCTATTTTTTTATTTAATGTTTTGATCATACTCTATATCACTTACTTCGTATTTACGATGAGATGATATTTTGCTCAATATCTTTGTAGCTGCCCAACCAAGGAAGGCTAAGACAAAGAAGTAAATAACACCAAAGATAGTAAAGTCTGGGGCACTTTCCGTAAGTAAACCAATTATTGAAGCTCCTACACCCATTGATGTAACAATTGTTAAGCTATTTACTGAACTACTTGTTACATCTGACTTAATTCCTTCAAATAATTTTTGCGCAGATGAAACATAATTTTTTGTCATATCCCATAGTGATTTAATATATTCCAAAGTATCGCGTAAAGTTTCATAACGATAACCAGATATAGCTAAAAATTCTACTAATTCTTTATCATTTTTAGCAATTTTTTCTCTAGTAGAAATATAAGTGCTCATCTGTTTAATACGTCCGTCTATTAAAGTTATTGTTTTAGCATATCCCTCAAGTTTGGAAGTAAATTTAATAATTTCTGAACCTCGAACATTAACATTTTCTTTAACTTTATCTATTTTTTCCCAGATAATACGGTGCAAATTTAAATAACGATGTAATTGCCCTTTAAACTCTCTAATAAATACTTGCTCTTCAATAAATTTTTCGATATTTTTTATAGATTGTTTTTTATTATTAATAAAATAATATTTATCTCCTCTTACAACATCGTATTTTTCGTTATCAAACTCAAAATATTTTTGTTTTTCTGTTCGAGAAAGTAGTTCAGATAAATCGTCATGAGTTGCTCCATTACAAACAATAAAATACGGGTAAACCGTTTCAATATGAGCTAGTTCTTTAGGAACTGGCGCACCAAGAGAAAATAAGTAGCTAAAAGCTGGAGACAGTTTATTTTCATAATAATCAGTAACTTTATCAATATCCGTAAATAAAGTATTTTCACTAACATCAGTATTATTTAAAACGATTAAACCATCTTCAAAAATTTTAACAGTAATATTTAAAGCTGTTGTAAATTCAATATACTCTTCTCCTGCTACCCCATAATCTATTTTACCAATTTCTAACTCTTTGCGATATTTTACTAGCTTATCATGATCTAACTCTAATTGTGTCTTAGCTTCTCTTAAAAAATCATAAACTTCTGTAAGTTGAAGCATTGTTCTTTGAAACCATCCACCAACATAAACATTACTTATTTTCATTTCCATCACTCGCTATTCTTTTAGTAAAAAATCCTGCATCGTCCATAACAAAACCATAATTTTTATAACAAGCATGAGCTGCTGTTCTAAAAAAGTTACTCCATAGTTTTAATTCTTTAACATCTTTTGTTAAACATATCTTGGTTATTTCATCTAACATTTTTGTTGCTATATTTTGTCTTCTATATTCATTTTTTACACAAACATGATTTAAAATGGCAAAAGTATTCATATGCTCATACATAGTAATAATTACTGTTGCTTTAGCATGAGCAACAATCTTATCATTAATTTTACCTACAATATAAATATTATTTAAATCATCTTTAGTTTCCTCAAACTTTTTATAAGCAAAATCTAAAGATGTTTCCTCATTAAAACATTCATTAGTTAATTCAATTATTCCTGGAACATCTTCTTTAGTTGCTATATTAAACTTTACATTCACTATTTTTTCACCACTTTCATTTACACTTTTAATTGTATCTTTCTTATGCCAATTATGTAAATAAAATACTAAGATATTTACAAATATTTGTCGAAATTAAAAGAGATAATAATTTTACCTCTTTCCAGTCAAAGAATAATAATAGGAATACATTTTTATTATATAACGAAGTGTAACAATAAAAAGTTTTTCTTTGACTTAATTTATATAAACGCTTTCGCGTTTATACCTAATTTATTTTAAACTTTGTAAATCTCCAGACACCTGCAAGTTATTTTCACATATCTCTTTTATTAAGTATCCAAACGCGGTCCAATGCTTTTAGAATAATTTTTAATATTTATTCTTCCTTACTTTGGACAGTCAAAGTATAAGCTTGGACAACTTACTTATCTTTTATTGCACTGTCAATGGTGAACCAGATGTTCCATCCCCGCTAGTGGACTGTGTACCAGTCTTTAGATTGATAACTGGGG
>CANQNZ010000069.1 GCA_947625365.1 uncultured Bacilli bacterium
GTTGCATATGGAGAGTTCCATGAGTACCCTCCCATATTTAATTCATCTCCATTTATAAGTCCTATTTTTAATTTATAGACTCCACCGTAATTTCTGGTACCGCTTCCTTGTTTTGTTGGGTCGGGGCATTCCAAGCTTGGTTTCTTATTTGTTACTATTCTTTCTCGAGGTCCATAATACACAGTTCCTGTATCTTCGGTTCCTGAGCCATATGAGGTATCATTACAAAAAGTCGTGGTCGCTATATATTCATCGGCTTTTTTTCCATTTACCTCTATACGTGCCAAGCTCTCTTGATACCAGTTTTCCAAATAATTTTTTATATCACTTGGTGTTCCGCTTGGTGTCATTGTAAATGAGTTATTACTTAAACTATATGTACTTTTACATGGCGATGCATTTGTACAAGGCGAGCTATTATCTCGTGTATAGCCAACATACTGGTATCCTGAATATGTTGTATTAAATGCTTTTGTTTCATTTAAATTTTCGTTCAATATTAATCTTATTGTTCCATCCCCATTAATACGCAATATTCTCCAAGTCTTTCCAGCAAAATCAACGTAGTTATTTGTTACTGCTCCCCTAAAATAATAAGTGTCTCCGTCATCGTCATATGATTGATACAAGCCGCTTAGGTTCTTTTTATCGTCTTCTGATGTATTGCTATTTGGGAAGCCTTTTGTAAAATCTGGAGTTGCTGTTATTACTGGATAATTTTTTCCTAAGATATTTACACTTTCTAATTCTGGTGTTTGACTTGTTGCTGTTGTTTCTATCGACACTTTATAATTGAATGTTTTATTTTGTCCTTCTGTAGTTGTAGTTGCGTTATCCATCCATGTCTTTACTTTTACTTTCTTTGTTTCATTTGGTCCTACAAAGCTTTTACTTATTATATTAGATGTTCCATTTGTATATCCACTTGGTACTTGTCCACTACTTGTATTTGTCGGTATCTTTTCTGTATTAGAAAGTAACTTTGGCACTGCCCCGGTTGTTACTTTGACATGATTATCTGTTAAGGTTGAACTTTTACTTTTATTTAATACTACATTATATACTACTGTATTTGGGCAGCTATTTGTTATTGTTACTTCATATGGTTTTGTATTTTGCATTCCTTCTTCATCTGTTTGTGGTACTACTCCTGTTAGTGTCACTGCATTACCACCAGTATACGTAACATTAAAACAATTTGCTGTTGTTGTTGTATTTTCTCCTGACTGAGTAAAGTATTTTTGCCACAAAGCATAGCTAAATGTTGCCACTGATATTACTAATGATGTTACTAGTATTCCTATTATTAACTTTTTATTATTCTTCATTATTATTTTGACCTCCTTGGTATATTCTCTATTTCAATTATACCCCCCCCCGAGTGTCGTTGTCAACACTTGTTTTTTGCCACTGAGTTTGCGGATTGTCAAAATACGTAAATTAAATTAACCCCCTATTTATTATAAAAAAAAAGAAAGGCTGTCCTTTCTATAAATATTTTTTGTATTCTTTAAATTCAGAATTATTATCTAAATCTGTTTCAGATAATTCTTTAAATAATTTTTTTTGATTTCTATCTAGTTTAGTTGGTATTATTATTTTAGTAATAACATACATGTCACCTTTACGAATGGAGTTTGGCACTTTTACACCTTTACCTCGTAATTTTAATTTAGCGCCATTTTGTGTACCTTCTTTGATATCTAAAATGACATTGCCATAAATAGTCGGAATTTCTTTTTTACAACCTAATGTTGCTTCGGTAATAGTAAGTGGTAATTCTAAGTAAATATCTTCTTCATCTCTTTCAAATAAAGGGTGAGATTTAACATTAAATTCAATATAGATATCACCATTTGGACCACCATTATAACCAGCTGAACCTTTACCAGAAATTCTAATTTTATTTCCTGTATCAACTCCTTCTGGTACTTTTACTACTATTTCTTTATTTTTACTTACATGTCCTTTTCCCCGGCAAGCACTACAAGTTGTTTTAAAAGTTTTTCCTGTGCCATTACAGTCTGGACAGGTACTTTCTGATTGGAATACCCCAAACATAGTTTGTTGTTGCGAAACTACTCTACCACGACCGCCGCAAGTGGAACAAGTGGATTGTTCAAATCCTCCTTTTCCCTCACATTTTTCACAAGTCTCGTCTAAGTCTAGTCTTAAGCTTTTTTCACAGCCAAATATAGCTTCTTCAAAGGTTAAGTTCATTTTAATCAAAGTATCTTGCCCTTTAACAGGACGAGAGGAACGGTTAGAATTACGACCAAAGCCAGAAAAACCACCAAAAGCTCCTCCAAATAAATCACCAAAGATAGCACTTAAATCTATATCATCAGTGCTAAAGCCAGAAAAGCCTCCAAAACCTGCACCAGCATTAGGGTCAAAAGCCGCATGGCCAAATTGGTCGTATTGACGACGTTTTTCAGGGTCAGATAAAATAGCATAAGCTTCGCCGATTTCTTTAAACTTTTCTTCAGCTCCTGGGTCTTTATTAACATCGGGATGATATTGTTTGGCTAGTTTTCTAAAAGAACGTTTTATTTCATCTTCTGTAGCATTTTTAGAGACTCCTAAAACCTCATAATAATCTCTTTTATTACTGTTCATAATTCAAACCTCTATTCATTATATAATTTTTTTAAATCTGATACTAACTTTTCAAAATAATCAAAAGTATCTTCAATTGTTTGTTTTTTACTCATATCTAAACCTACAACTTTTAAAGAGTCAATTGGACTTTTAGTTTGTCCAAGTTTTAAAAATTCTAAATATTTTGGAACTATTTGTTTATCACCATTTAAAATTTTCATAGCAATATTAATAGATGCCGCATAAGCTGTAGCATACTGATATACATAAAAATTCATATAGAAATGGGGAATTCTTTCCCATTCATACTTAATGATATCATCTACAACTATATTTTTTCCGTAATATTCTTTGTTTAATTTATAATAAATATCACATAAACTATTATATGTTAATGTATTTCCTTTTTGGTCTTCTTCATGAATAATTTTCTCAAATTCAGCAAACATAGTTTGTCTATATATGGTCGCTTTAAAATCTTGAATTAAACTATCTATTAAATACTTTTTCTCATTTTTATCATTAGTACTAGCTATTAAGTATTTACTAAGTAAAATCTGATTTACTTGACTTGCTACTTCAGCAACAAAAATAGAATATTCATAATCTTGATAAGCTTGATTTTTTATTGCATAGTAATAATGCATAGCATGACCTAGTTCATGAGCTAAAGTAGAAACACTATTTAATGTGCCATCAAAGCTTAATAAAACATAAGGATGCGTATTATAACATACAGTACAATAAGCCCCATTTCTTTTTCCTTTATTAGGGCAAAAATCAATCCATTTTTCATCAAAAGCTTTATTCAAATCCTTAATATATGTTTCACCTAAAACAGCTAAAGCTTCATTAAGAACCATTTTAGCTTGCTCTTTTGTATATTTTTTATTTACTTCATTTATAATAGATGCATAAGTATCATAAATATGTAAACTAGGTAAATGTAATAATTCTTTTTTTAATTTCCAATATTTAGATAATGGAGAAATATTATTTTTTACAGTCTTTATTAAATTATCATAAATTTCATCAGGAATGTCATTTACATATAAAGAAGAATTTAAAGCACTCTTATATCCTCTAATTTCTGCTATTTTATTATTTTTATTTACTTCTGCCATTAAAAGGGCTGCATAAGTATTTTTGAAATTACTATAAGTTTCATGTAATTTTTTAAAAGCATTTTTTCTTAATTTTCTATCATTAGACTCTAAAAATTGTCGATAATTTTTTTCTGATAAATCTTTCTTTTGCCCTTTTTCATCTTTAATTGTTCCGAAAGTTAAATCAGCATCACTTAAAAGAGAATAAACATCATCTGGCGTTCTAAAAACGCTAGATACATTAGATAAGACTTTTTCTTCTTTATCACTTAAAATATGTTTTTTTACTTTAAATATATCTTTTAAATTACGAGCAAATTCTTTTAATCCTTTTTCTTTATTAATATACTCTAAAATAGTGTCATACTCAACCGTAAGAAGTTCTGGAACGATATAAGCTGAAACTTTTTTTATCTTTTCATATAATTTTAAAACTTTACCCATTAATTCTTGATAAAAAACATTAGTAGTATCTTGGTCGTTTTGCAAATGAGCATAAATATAAACTTGCTCAAATTTTTGCTCTATATCTCGGTCAAATATTAACAAATTTAATAAAGACTTAGGGCTATCAAAAATATGTCCTTCATATTTTTGATAGTCTTCTATTTTGGCATTTAAATAATCATAATCTTTATTAAAATCTTCTATAGTTTGATATAAATCTTGAACATTCCATTTTAAATCATCGGCATACTCTTCTCTTTTTTTAGTCACTTTCTTTTTCCTCCATTAACCTATAAGAAGAGAGAATAAATCTCTCTTTTATTATTTTTCTTCATATGATGCTTCTTCGACATCATCATCTTTTTTAGTTTCGGCATTATTTTCCGCATTCTCTTGATTATTCTTAGCTGCTTCTTCGTATACTTTGGAAGCTAGTTTCATTGCCGTTTCATTTAAAGCATCTTTTTTAGCTTTAATATCATCGATATTATTTTTTTCAATAGCTTCTTTTAAATCTTTAATTTTACTTTCGGCATCCTCTTTATCTTTTTTATCAACTTTATCGCCTAAATCTTTAATAGCTTTTTCTGTAGCAAAGATAATTTGGTCTGCTTCATTTCTTACTTCAGCTTCTTCTTTCTTTTTATTATCCGCTTCTTTATTAGCTTCGGCTTCTTTCATCATTTTTTCAATTTCTTCATCAGTTAAATTAGTTGATGATGTAATAGTAATTGATTGTTCTTTATTAGTTCCTAAATCTTTAGCAGAAACATGAACAATACCATTGGCATCGATATCAAATTTAACTTCGATTTGTGGAACACCTCTAGGTGCTGGAGGAATATCTCCAAGTTGAAATCTTCCTAATGTTTTATTATCAGAAACCATTGGACGTTCACCTTGTAAAATGTGAATATCTACAGCGGGTTGATTATCAGCAGCTGTGGAGAATACTTGTGATTTACTTGTTGGAATAGTTGTATTTCGAGGAATTAAAACAGTCATAACATTTCCTAATGTTTCAATACCTAAAGAAAGTGGTGTAACATCAAGTAAAACTAAGTCATCAACTTCTCCAGTTAAAACGCCCCCTTGAATTGCTGCTCCCATAGCTACAACTTCATCAGGGTTAACTTCTTTAGAAGGTTCTTGTCCAAGTTCTTTTTTAACAAGTTCTTGGATATATGGAATACGCGTTGAACCACCAACTAAGATAACTTTATTAATATCACTTGCTTTTAATTTAGCATCTTTTAAAGCTTTACGAACGCTATCCATTGTACTATCAAATAAATCACGGCATAAATCTTCGAATTTAGCACGAGTAAGTTCCATCTCTAAATGAAGTGGACCATCTTCTCCTTGTGAAATAAATGGTAAACTAATTTGCGTAGTTGACATACCAGATAAATCTTTCTTAGCTTTTTCTGCGGCATCTTTTAAACGTTGAACAGCCATTTTATCTTTAGATAAGTCTATACCATTATCTTTCTTAAAGCTTTCTACTAAATAATCAATAATCTTTTGGTCGAAGTCATCTCCACCTAAACGGTTGTTACCACTAGTGGCTTTAACTTCATAAACTCCATCACCAAGTTCTAGGATAGAAACATCAAATGTTCCTCCTCCTAAGTCATAAACTAAGATAGTATGTAAATTATCTTGTTTATCAGCACCATAAGCTAAAGCGGCGGCGGTTGGTTCATTGATAATACGTTTTACATCAAGTCCAGCAATTTTACCAGCATTCTTAGTAGCTTGACGTTCTGCATCATTAAAGTAAGCTGGTACAGTAATAACTGCTTCTGTTACTTTTTCTCCTAAATAACTTTCAGCATCCGCTTTTAATTTACTTAAAATCATAGCACTTACTTCTTCAGGTGTATATTTCTTACCACTAATTTCTACTTTTTCACTTGTTCCCATTTTTCTTTTAATGGAAATTACCGTTTTATCAGGATTAGCAATAGCTCCACGTTTAGCAGCAGCTCCTACTATTGTTTCATC
>CANQNZ010000070.1 GCA_947625365.1 uncultured Bacilli bacterium
AAAAGATGGAATATCAAAAAGTAAGATATGCCAATATCTAAATGTAACAATGAATGAATTAAATTCGCTAATTAATAAAAAAAATATTTGGTTAATAAGTTTATGGAATTTATAAAGTATTTTTGATACAATATGTTATATATGAGGGTGAAGTAATGAAAAAGAAGTATAAGCTTAAAAAAAATGCCAGATATATGTTAGTAGGAATTATTATTGTTATTGCGGTTATTATTGTGGGTAGAGCTATTTATAAAGATTATGTATATAAACATTCATATGAATATAACCTGGAATTAAGAGGCTATAATGACAAAGAAATTAAATTGCTTATAAATAATTTAGATGATAAACGTTTGGATAAGCTTGCAAATACTAAAAAAGACCCTGTTATTATTGCTTTTTTACAAGAAAAATACTATATAAGCAAGAATTTAGACCGCTATTTAAAATATTATGATGCTAATAAGAAAACCGCTTATAGCGATATAGTAGCTATAGTAAATACTAATAATGACTATGAATATTATGAACATGATATTGAAGCTAATACTTCTTTAGGTGAGAAACTTTTATGTAATAAATTTTATAAATTACCTGATGGTTATGAGCCTGAAGATTTAGTTACAATGAAAAATAAATATTATTATGGAGAGGCTCAAGTAGTAAAAGAAGAAGTATATGATGCCTTTATTGATATGTGGAATGCCGCAAATGAAGAAGGGATTTATTTAATTGTTAATTCTAGTTATCGAAGTTTTGATATTCAAAATGAGTTATATACAGAGTATAAAGATAACTATGGAACTAAGGAGGCCGATAGCGTAGCATCTAGACCAGGTTATTCAGAACATCAAACGGGACTTTCTGTAGATATCTTTAGTAAAGATAATACTTCTACAAAAACATTCAAAGACTCTAATGCCTATAATTGGTTAGTTAATCATTCATATGAATATGGGTTTATTTTAAGATATCCTCAAGATAAAGAAAATATAACAGGGTATGAATTTGAACCTTGGCATTATCGCTATGTAGGTAAAAAGATAGCCAAAGAAATTAAAACTAAAAATATAACTTATGAAGAATATTATGCTTATTATATTGAAAATTCAGTTAAAAAGACTAAATAAGGTTGACACTAAATTTTTAAAGAAGTAAAATAAGTTATATCGTTTTAAGGGTGATGGTTATGAAAAAGGGTTACATCATTATGATAAAAGGTTATTAAACAGTCTAGTTTTAGTGCGGGCTGTTTTTTATTTTAGAAAGCGGTGAAGTAAATGGAAAAAAATGCTAATTTAAGTGAAGAAAATATTTTAGATTATAAATTTAGTAAAATGATGATTAGATATCGTTTGTATGATAGTAATCAAGATAACATTAATTTAATTATTAAAGCTTACGACTTAGCTAAAAAGCTTCACCGCGGTGTGTTTCGAAAAAGTGGGGAAGCTTATATGTTTCATCCTCTAACAGTGGCTAGTTATGCTATAGATTATAATTTAGATGTAGTAACAGTTTGTGCTAGTTTGTTGCATGATGTTTTAGAAGATACTGATTTTACATATGAGGAAATGGTTTCAGATTTTGGTAAAGATATTGCGGATACGGTTGATTGTGTAAGTAAGATGACTAATGAGGATTATGTTGATGCTCGCATGGATGGACATATTGCAACAGTATGTAAATTGTTTCGTTATTTATATATCCAAGATATTAGGGGCCCAGTTATAAAATTATTAGATAGAACCCATAATATGCGAACTATGGATGCTATGCCACCTTTGAAGCAGGTAAAAAAATCAGAGGAAACTTTAGAGGTATATGCCCCAATGGCACAAGGTATTGGAGCTAACGGAATAAAAAAAGAATTACACGATAATGCTCTAAAATATACTGTACCTTACATGCATTTAGAAATAAGCAAAATATTAGAGCATTTATATGAGCAATACCAAAAGGAGATAAACGAGGTAAAAGTCGGTCTTTTTGAAGCTTTAAAAAGTGGTCATATTTTAGAAAACAGAGCAGCTATAGATGATATTATTAAACTGCGCATTAAAAATATATATAGCGTTTATATATCTTTAAAAAAGGGAAGAGATTATGATACTATTCATGATTTATATGCTTTTCAAATAACTATTCCTAATATTGAAAAGTGTTTTCAAGCGATAAATTTAGTGCATCAAAAATATCCTTATTTAGATGATAAATTTAAAGATTATATTAACACCCCTAAAACGACGGGCTATCGCGCGTTACATACAACTATTATTAGTTCAAGTGGACGCACTTATCAAATTCAAATTCGTACTAAAGAAATGGGGCTACGTAACTCTAGAGGAATATTATATGATTTAACTATTAATAATCCAAAAGATTTAGAAACTATTAAAAAGCCATATCCTTTCTTTAAAAGTTTAGAGAAAATAGGAAATGAAGCGCAAGATGATTATAGCTTTTATGAAAAAATTAAATACGATTTATTAGGTGAAAAAATATATGTTAGGTCAGCAACAGGAAAAGTGTATAGCTTGCCAGTTGGCTCAACAATTTTAGACTATGCCTATTATTATTGCGAACATCGCGCACCATATATTAGTCAAGGGAAAATAAATGGAGCACCTGCCAATATTAATACAGTTTTAAAAAACCAGGATATAGTAGATTTTGCTTCCGATATTAACTTTAGTATAAGTGATAAAACGCAAATTGCCGCGGCGACTACAAATAAGGCAAGAAGATTAATTTTAGAAAGAATGAATAATAATGGTTAATAATGAGAAAACAGCTTTTGTTTTATCGGGTGGAGGAGCTTTAGGAGCGTATGAGATTGGCGTATGGAAAGCTCTTTTAAAATTACATTATAAATTTAGCATTGCTACTGGAACATCAGTGGGAGCCTTAAATGCTTTAATGGTAGTTCAAAAAGATTTTAAAAAGGCCTACAACATATGGCGCAATATTTCTTTTGCCGATATTTATGAAGAGAAAATAGATAAAAATATTTCTTTAGGTAACCTTTATAAAAAATATACTAAAGAAATTATTCAAAATGGCGGAATGGACCCGGCCGTTTTAGAAAAACTAGTACATAAAGTGTATGATGCTAAAAAATTTTATAATTCCGAAATTGATTATGGCTTAATAACTTTTAATTTATCTACTTTAAAACCAGAAGTTAAAAGAAAAAAAGATATTAAACCTGAGCAATTAGTAAATTATGCCATTGCTTCGGCGACTTGTTTTCCGGCATTTAAAGTAAAAACTATCGATGATGAAAAATATATAGATGGTGGTTACTATGATAATATGCCTATTAATTTAGCTATAGATATGGGAGCTCAAAATATTATCGCTGTTGATTTAAAAGCAATCGGTATAAAAAGAAAAACAAAGAAATTTACTGGCAATGTTACTATTATTTCACCTAATAATAAACTTTTTAATATGTTAGATTTTAATGCTACTAAAGCGCAAATGGCAATAAAATTTGGTTATAATGATACAATGAAAAAATTTAATAAATTAGAAGGTAATAAATTTACTTTTAAAAAAGGTAATCTTCAGAAAAATCATGAAAACTTTCAAAATAAATATAATAATTATATTAATAAATTATCTTTAGCAAAAAAGTTTAAACTAGTAGATTTAATAATACCTGCCGGAGAAAAACTTTATGAAAATGTGGGAAAATTTAATGAGGTTGTTGAAAATCTAGGCCAAACGTTTAATTTACCCCAATATTCTATTTATAATATTAAAAAGTATAATCGCTTATTAAAAAAAGAATTATTAGCAATACAATGTTTAGAAATAAAAGATTTAGTTAAGAATATTAAAGAGATATTTGATAAAAGAGTTATTATTAAAACTATATTTACAGAAATAGAAAATGAGAAATATGTAAGGCAATTACAAATGATTGCGAAATTATTTCCATGGGAGTTTTTGCAAGCATTATATTTAAAAATCTTAGGATAAATGATATACTATAAAGGTAGTGTGTGGTGTTAGTATGAATAAAAAAAAGTTAATGATTTTAGCTATTATACTCGGAAGCCTTTTGCTTTTATGTGGCTTAGTTTTAGTCTTAAAAAAAGACATTAAACTTGAATTAAATGGTAAAGCTAACATCTCTATTAATGTTAATGATAAATATAAAGATGAAAAAGTAAGTGCTTGTTATGGCAATATGTTTAAATGTAAAAAAATAAGTTATACAACTTTTGGTAATGTTGATACTACCAAGATAGGCACTTATAAAATAAGATATAGAGCAACTTATAATAAAAAAAGTAAATCGGTAACCCGCACGGTAAAAGTGGTAGACAAAAATAAACCAAAACTTACTATTAATACTAAAGAATTTTCTATTTGTCCAAATGGTAAGCTTAAAAATTATGATTACAAAGCGGAAGATAATTTGGATGGTGAAATTACTGATAAAGTAAATGTTAAAGTAGAATATGATAAGATAGTGTTTACTATTCAAGATAAAGCTAAAAATCTGACTAAAAAAACATTTGATTATAAAAAGGAAGATAGTGAGGCTCCTAAGATTACCTTAAATGGCAAAGATAATATCTATTTATTAGTTGGCGATGCTTATAATGAAGAGGGCGTAACAGTAACTGACGATTGTGATGACCTCGCCGATAAAGTTAAAACTACAGGAACTGTAGATACTAGTAAGCCAGGCACCTATACTATAACTTATGAAGTTAGCGATGAAGCAGGAAATAATGCTAAAGTTACAAGAACTGTTACAGTCTATAACAAAAATGTCGATGTAACACCATCTGAGAAAACAATTTATTTAACATTTGATGATGGACCTGGTCCTTATACTGCACGTCTTTTAGATATTTTAAAAAAGTATAATGTTAAAGCTACCTTTTTTGTGACTAATCAGTATCCGGCATATGAAAGTATGATAACTAGAGAAGCGCAGGAAGGTCATTCGGTGGCAATACATACTTATACTCATAATTATTCCTATGTATATTCTAGTGTAGAAAATTACTTTGCAGATTTAAATAATATGCAAGAAAAAATAAAAAGACTAACGGGTAAAGAAACCCGATTAGTCAGATTTCCAGGCGGAAGTTCTAATACGATTAGTCGTAAATATTCTAGTGGAATTATGAGCACTTTAGCTAATGAACTAGAAGCTAGAGGATATAAATACTTTGATTGGAATGTGGTCAGTGGCGATGCCGGGGATACTACGTCAACAAGTCAAATTATAGCTAATGTTACTTCTAATTTAAGAAGTAGTTACACTAATGTTTTGCAACACGATGTCAAAGGATATAGCGTTGATGCTGTAGAGGCAATTATTCAATATGGCCTAACTCATGGATATCATTTTGCTCCTTTAGATGTAACATCACCAGGAGCTCATCAAAGAATTAATAATTAAAAAAGTAATAATCCTAAGAGGCTATTACTTTTTTTAAAGCTTTTTTAACAGCGAAATACCAACCAATAACGTTATTAACTAAAAAATTATAACGACGACCATCTTTTAAATCAAACCTTAAAACATTTAATCCTCCAATGCTAACAGATTTGATATCTTTTAAAAGAATTTCATTCATAATACTTTCTTCATCAATTTTTAAATATATACGAATATTAGATAAAATTACCGTTCCGTTGATATTTTCGTTATCTCCGAAACAATGTCCTTTACTGGTTTTAAAAATATTCTCAATTGGTCTTTTATATCTTTCTTCATCCATCATATCTATCACAATAATAATTATATCTAATTTTAATTAAAAGATATACTATTTAGAAGAATACTTTACATAAATAATTTTAGAATAATTTGAATTATTGATTTTTGTCAAGACATAGTGACCAAAAATTGCAAAAGAAGACAATCGTCTACCAAGGCGATTTTTTAGTTTC
>CANQNZ010000071.1 GCA_947625365.1 uncultured Bacilli bacterium
ATTTTCTACTGTTCCATCCCCACCAGTTGTAATAACTGCTCTATCAAGATTAATAACAGGATAAACATCAAGTTCACTATCCATTGTCGCAAAATTATTACTATCATTAGTATACAATGTCTTTAGTGAACTAGGAGTCATTGTCCACCATGGTTTAGACATATCTAAATAACTAAGAACACCCTCTTCTGTATATATCTTAGCTAGTTCTACTTCATCCATTGATAAAAGTCCTATTTTAAGTTTATATACTCCTCCATAAGAAGATTGCGTATCAGCACAACTTAACATGAAATTTTTCTCGGCAAATCTTGAAGAAGCATTATAAGTAGTTTCTTCTTCTGTCTCTTCCGTTACTAATGTATCATTACAATAAGTTGCTTGTACGATTTGATTATCAAAATCCATTAAATTAGTATTATAATATTCGTCTAAGAAAGCTTTCATCGCACTAATACCTTTAGAAGTTGACCCATCACAAGCATCTTCAAAAGTGCAGATAGGTTTATTACTATATGTAAAACCTACTCCACTAGCCCAAGTACTTTTACTAAATGTGGCAGTACCAATGCTTTCCGTCGCAACAAGACGGATAGAACCATCACCATTAATACGTACTATTCTCCAAGTATGTCCAGCAAATGCTACATAATTATTTTCAACATTACCTTTATAGTAATAACTATCACCATAATTATCTGCTAAAGCAAACATACCACTTTGGGTAACATCTGTTTTAACTTCTTCTTGTTTTAAAACTTCTGAAAGCACTCTACCTTTTGGTTTAAAATTAACAACACATTCAGTATCAGCGGTAGGACTAATCATTAAATAATTCTTTTCGCTTTCATAAGAAGCTGTTTGATTATTACTACAACTTAAATTATCATAAATATAACCTTTATTAGGCTCAATAGCAATATTAGTTAAAGTATTATAAGTAGTTTCTACTTGAGGACTAGCAATTGTTCCATTATTTATAGTAACACTTACCGTAACTTTCTTATTAACATCAGCATCAAAGGCAACATTTTCACTTGTAAAACTTATTAAAGCATAAGAAGCTACTATACCAACGGTTAGCAAGCAAAAACTTAATACCGCAATCACTCTAACTTTAGAATTATACATACCCCTTTTTTGGGCCTTTTTTAATTCTTTTTCCGGATTAAAACTTTTTCGTGACATACTAAGACCTCGCATTCTAATAATATTGTACTATAAATTTTTTTAATTGTAAATTAAAAGAAATGCTACTTTTCTAAAGCAACATTTCCTAAAGATTGAGCAATAGTCATCAGTTCCTCACTGGCTAAATTATTACTAGTTAAATAGTATTCTACATTATCAGATGTCCAAGATAGAGAATTGTTTGATAAAGCGGCTACGCTATCTGTTAAAAGTAAGGGGTCACCAGCTACGGGAATAATTTCAAATTCTTTAGAAGCACTGGCAGCTTCTTCGACTAATATAAAGGATTTATCCCCATTAAAGGTTAAAATAGTTCTATCGGTTTGTTCATCGGTGATTTTATCTTCACTTTTTAAATAAGTATTAGCTGGTACATATAGAGGATAAATAGCTTCTTCTAAGGCAGTTGTTTCTTTTTCTTCATCTTGTTTTTCTTCGGTTTCATCAATTAAAGTATTTAATTTAAAGTAATCATCTTTATACTTAGCTTTATAATCTATTTTATTGATTTTAACTTTAATTTTGGCATTTTTACTAGTATCATAAACAACTACTTTTTCTAAATTCATCTTTTTATCAAAAGTTAACTCTTGCTTAACTAAAGCTTTATTATGAGGATAATTTACTTTAGCAGTAATAATATATTTACCATTTTTTTCCTGTAATGTTGATGTTTCATCATTAATTACATCATTTAATAAAGAAGCTAAAATATAAGATTGAGAACTATTATCAGGCCACTGACTTTCAAATTTAAAACTTTTATTTAAACTAGGTGTTACTACATAGACATTTCCCTCATCTTTTAAAATTATTTGTTCATGGTTATTATTTTGATTAATCATACTAACTTTATAATTATCATCTTTTTGGTAATTAACAACGATATTATATTTAAAGGTATCTTCATTGTTAAATATTTCCATTTCTCCTTTTAATTCATAACTCTTAGCCGATGTTACTTTATCCTTAAATTCATCTTTGGCAGAAGAAATATCAAATTTACCACAACCACAGACTAGAAGAAGGACAAATAAACTTAAGAATAGCATTTTTCTCATTAAATCACTTTCCTTTTCTAGTTAAGTATATTTTTAAGAAAATTAATTATTCATGTATATTAATTAAAATAAAGGTCATACTAAAAATAGAAATGAGGTTGATTATGGAAACAATACAAAAAATTGCATTAGCATTAAATATTGTAGGTGGCTTAAATTGGGCTTTAGTAGGTTTATTTGATTTTAATTTAGTTACAGCTTTATTTGGTGCAGATTCTGTAATAGCCAATGTCATATATGTCTTAATTGGAATATGTGCTGCCATTAATATCGGAATCTTATTTATGCATATAGAAACAGAAAAATAAAAAATATGTGTTAGTTCACATATTTTTATTTGGCAGAAACTATAATAGTTATTTGTTTGTTGGAAATATATTGTACCTTAGGGTCAGTTCCTTCTACAGTTACAGTTACTTGATGTTCTCCCTCTCCATAACCACTTAAGTCTACGTAAGCAGTAATTGTTGATGGGTCAAGGCTATCTAGAACTGCACTTGTTCCTTTGGCAATAACAGAGATTTGAGCATCATCGCGAGATTTAGCATTAACATTATAATTTGATGATAAGTTACGCCACTGAACATTGATGCCATCAATAGTTTTTTGCGTCTCTTCCCCAAACTTAACTGTTATCGTCGTTGTCGAAGCACTCATCGAACGAACACCATTTGGTTTATTTATGGTAACATTATAAGTTTTCTCATCACTTAAACTATTAACATCGATAGTTACAGGAACAAAAGTAATATTCTCTAAAGCACTTTGGTCTCCATAAATTGTTATCTTAGAAACACTACTTTCAATTTCGGAAATTGCTCGACCTGTTTTTGGAGTACCAGTAGTTAAAACTTTTAAAGGTACTTCGGTCGAATAAGATTCTAATTTAACAACTGCTGTCACTTTTTCAGGAACAATTTCAACATTTTCCACAATTTTACCTTTAGAGTCATATGCCACTAGAGGAACATTATCTATAGTATATTCGCCTTTTTCTTTAAATTCTTCATTGCTTAAATCAATTAAAGCACGAACTGTTGCTACATTAGCTAAAGTATCCTCTGCCCCTTTAATAACGACTTCACTGCGGTCTAAGGTTACACTTGCCACACTTAATTTTTGGTCTAATTTATCTTCGTTTAGTAAATCATATGAAACCGTTTTTAAAGTACTTATCTTTTCTTTTATAACCACTAATACAGTGGATGGGTCTAGTTTATAATTTAAAGAACCTATAGATTGATTATATGTTAGACGAACGCGATGTTCACCTACGCCGTATTTAGTTAAATCAAGTTTTACTTCATGTTCTCCTAATTGTTTAGCTAAATATAAATCACTTTTACGACCGATTAAAGTAACATCTACAGTTTCCGGAATACCCTCAACTACGTAAGCCTCTTTATTATATTCTGCAACGACGGGTTGGTCGGATAAAACTTCGGCTTCTGTTTGAACTAAAGTAATAACACGCGAGTCAACTAAGAAGAAAATAGCTACGGCAAAAATAAGAGATAAATAAATTAAAGTAAAAGGTTTATTTAATATTTTATCTAATTTATTATTACTTCCTTTTAATCTTTTATTAATTCGATATACCAATCTACTAATGGGCGTAATAAGTATTTTATCAATACCCGCATAGATTAAGTGAAAGAAAGCTTTAATAACCTGAAATACCTTACGCATTTTCTTCACCTTCACTTTCCTCTTCATCCTCATCAGCATCATAGAACATCTCAGTTTTTGGTTTTAATTCATCAATTAAAGTCATTTTAAAATCATCTAAAGTTAAATTATACTTCATATTACCATCAACAGCGATACTAATACGGCCCGTTTCCTCTGATACAATTAAAGCAATAGCATCAGTTTCTTCGGCAACACCTAAAGCCGCTCTATGACGAGTTCCTAAACGCTTACTTAATGTTGGGTCCATACTTGTTTTAAATACAGAGCCCGCACAAGTTATTCTATCTCCCTGAATTATAACGCCACCATCGTGCAAGGGGTTATTAGGGAAAAAGATTGTTCCAAGTAGAGCACTAGAGACATCAGCATATATTTTTGTCGCTGGCTCAATATATTCTTGTAAAGAAATATCTCTTTCAATAACAATTAATGCCCCTATTCTATTTTTCTTTAAATACTCAATAGCATCCATAATTTCATAAACAACACGTTCGCGTTCATCAACCGTTAAAATCTTATGACGCCCTAGTAAATTAGTACGGCCAATTGACTCAAGAACATTACGAATTTCCGGTTGGAAAATAATAATTAGGGCCAGTGGTCCCCAAGATAAAACATATTCTAATAAAAGTCCTACAGTATATAAATCTAAAACTGAACTTATTAGTTTAATAATTAAAATTAAAATTACACCTTTAACTATTAAAACCATTTTTATATTATTTTTAACATTCTTTAAAATAAAATAGAACATTAACCATACAATTGAAATATCAAGAATTTTCGTAATTATAGACCATAAAGTTGTTAATGTCATAAATTCACTCCTTTTTATCTACCTATTTAAAGTATATCAAATTATATACCTTATTTCCACCGCTAATTTAAAGGTAGGCTTAAATTAGACACATAAAAAGCTAGTTTCCTAGCTTTTGGGGTTAGAATTATCTTCTTCCTTTATTAAGGGTAAGTCATAATTATTTTCAGGGGTAATATCAATAGGTCCCGATATTACTTCTTCTGATGCTTTGGCCGCAGGTTCTTCGACTTTTAATACTTCCGGAGTTTCTTTATTTCCTTCATTAGTATTAGGTTGTAACTCAGGCGTTACATTTTCCTGTTTTTCCATTTGCTCTTGTTTCATAACTTCTTCAATAGTTGGTGTATTATCTTCTAAGATATCTTCTTTTTTACCCTTCTTTTCTTTTTTCTTTTTCTCTTTTTTAGGTTTTTTAACTTTTTCTTTTGGCTCTTTTTCTGTAGATGGTAATTTACTCATATCTACTAAATATCCTATTAGGGAAAATAGAAGTATGACAGTAATAATTATAAACCATAAATAATTATCTACCAAAAAATTGATAAATCCTTCCATAACATTCCTCCTACCTTAATTTTATTCTTTTTTTATTCAGAGATACTTAAAGTCTGATTTTCTGGTTGAATTTGAATATAAGTATTACCATCATTAACTTTTATTTCTTTACCACTTGCATCTTTATAAACAGTTTGACTGTTGCGAGCGGGCTTTTCCCAAGTTATTTCTATGGCATATCCATTAGTAATATAGTAACCTGTGCCACTACCAGTTGTATCAATCTCTTGACGTCCTTTATCATCAATAACTCTATTTGGTAATTTATAAGTTATAATATTTTTCGCAGTATATTGCTCTTTAGTCTCATAATCTGTATGCTCTTTACCGTTTACAAAACGTTTATAAACTTTATTTTCCGCATCATACACATAAGAAGTTTTAGCATAAGTAGAATAAGGAATTTCAATGTTATTAGCTATCTGAGCATTTTCCTTGGTACTTAAATCAACATTATCAACACTATAGTTTAATAGCGTATCTTTAGAACTTTCATCGTCATAGTCTAAATCTTTAATTGCCTTTTTAATTAAAGACATAGATGTATAACCGGTATGTTCACTTGATATATTTAAACTTTTATCTCT
>CANQNZ010000072.1 GCA_947625365.1 uncultured Bacilli bacterium
TATTTTCTAATTCTTGTAAAACTTCATCACTATATTTATCATATATTTCATGTTTATAAGCAATACTTAAAATATCGATGCCTGGGTCATCTTTATGGCCTAGTATACTTAAAACTTTACCTTCATATTTATTACGCCCTATTTCTTTAGTAATTTCTACTAATACTTTATGACCTTCCACACAATTATGAAGGGTATCTTTATCTAAGATAACAACTATATCTTTTTTCTTATCATCTAATTTAAAGCCTAAACCATCTTCTGTTTTAACTAGTTCACCAACTAAATTTTTAAGCTCTCTTTTAACAATTCTTAAAACTCGTCCTTCTTTTTTTAAGGCTTTATTAATAACTTCAGCAACAATAATATCACCATCAATAGCACCATTTAAATTACGCTCATCGATATAAATATCATCTTCTTTATCTAAAACTAAAAAACCAAATCCCTTTTTATTTAAATCTAATCGTCCTACTTTAATACCTGGACAATTTTCAATTAAAATATATTTATCTTTTTTAGTTTTAAATAAAACACAATCATTTACTAGATTTTCTAGTTCTGCTGTTAAGTTTTGATACTCTAAAGTAGTTTTTAGCCCTAATAAATCATTTATTTCAATTATTTCTAAAGCTCTATGAACATTTTTTAATGCCTTTATTATTTCATCTTTCATATATTATCCCTCATTATTATTTTAACACTTAATATTTTTTCATGCATTAAAAAAGAAACCTACTTAACACATAGGTTTCCAAAAGAAAGGCTAGACTAGATTATTCACACCAGCAATCAGTTTGATTAAAATCTTCATCTTCATAATTTGGTTTTCCGCAAACCATCTTTTTGCCTGTAGGACAATCGCCTTCATCTTCACTACCACCTGATAAAGTACAATTGACATCGTCTCCTTTTATCTTTACAGTACATCTCCAATCAGCACTGTTATTAATTTTTGAACATACAATTCCCGAACAATTATACCCTGTTGCGGAAATAAATGAAGCACCACCTGCATACATCTCAAATGATACAGAGGAATTATTAACTCCCATAAGGCCTGTCATAGTTATATAAGAACCATCTAGTACAGGTTTTGATACGCTAGCATCTCCTGTCGTTTTAACATTTTTAAATAAGTAATTATATGAATCTTTATATTGTTTTATAGTAAGCCTAACATAATAATTATAGCTTCCTCTTTCTAGCTTTACGCTTTCGCCTGTAAATATACTACCAACAGAATAATATTTTATGTCACTGACCGCATCAGCATAAGTAGGATAAACAATTTCATCATTTATATCTATATTACCAAAGTAAGCCTGTAAATTAGTGAATCTTGCTGTTTTTATTCCAGATGCCGGAGGAGCATCTTTTATACAAAAATCAACAAAAGCTTTACTACCCATAGTGGGCGATATACTGGAATATTTACGAATAACGTCATTTGTATCAGTGTGTGTAAAAGAACCTATATCATTAAATTGTATCTCCCCATCACAATAACCAGCGCCTCTGTCAGCTACAATTGATTTATATAATTTTCTAAACATAACATCATATTCATTCATCATTGTATCAGTACCAGAATCATAGTCATAACTGTATGTACCTACCACAAATGTATCAGAGCTTTTTGGATTTTTATAATCTTGAATTTCAGGGCGACCTGATAAATAATTATAAAATCCAATATAGAAATCACTTAAATCGCAAGTTATTTCTTCTCCCATAGCTTCATTTTGCAAATCTAAATTAATCGTTGAGGCACTATCATCTGGTGATTTAATTTTACAAGTTAAATTATCACTATCAACATCACCAGTTAAGATATTTTCATCGTTTTTATCTTTAGAAACATTAAACATATTAACTAAATAGCTTGAGCTATAGAGTGTATATTTAAATTTATCACCATATACCTTTATTGCTTGATTTCCTATTTTTTCTTGCGGTATTTCTAAATTAATTAAGAATAATGCACCATCTTTGCTTAATTTTATTTTGCTTTCATCTATTGTTGGGTCTAGATTTCTTAAATCTGTCATACTATAACCAAAATATGCCGGCACTTTTAAAGTTAAATTAACGGCTTTTTTCTTAAATTTAACTGTACATGATGTTGGTTTTTTTATTGTTAGTTTTAGTGATGTTCTATCTGCATTTGTCTCTACTGTTTCGGCTTGCGGTGAGCACGTATAATCATCTAATATATATCCTTCATTAGCTGTTAGGGTAAATGTTCCGGTTGCGTTTGGTTCCAAAGTATATTCGCCATTATTTCCGTTTGTAGTCGTATTTACTATCCCATTTACTACATTTATTTTGACCTTTGCTCCCCACTGAGCCTCCAAGGTTATATCTTTTTGCACATTATTAACTATATTTCCTGGTTGATATATTTTACTGGCATTTTTTTCTTTCCAGCCTTTAAACTCATATTTATCTTTCTTTATTTTCTCAGCTATTTTGTATGTTTTTCCTTGACTTACTGTCTCTACTTTTTTAAGTGTCTTTCCATCATAATACTTTATTAAATATTGTCCTTGTGTTCTTTTTGCCACAAGCGTTTTATTACTTTTTACATTTTTTATTGTATATTCTTTGTCATATGTTTCCCCTGTCTGAGTATCTAACCAGCCATCAAAATTACTATTATTATTTGGTGCTTTTACCTCATAATCTTGTCCAGATATTACCGTTTCTGTTTTTGTTTGCTCTCCTTCTTCTATATACGTAATTGTATATTTTTTTTGAGTTTCTCTTATCTGTTCTCCCTGACAATTTTCTCCTTCATGCACTGTATACTTTTTCTCTGCTCCATCTTTTTTTATTTTTACTGAGTAATGTTTATCTTGAGGCAAAGTATTTCCCTTAAGCCACCCGCCTTCTATTAAGACTGTATCCTTTACGCAGCCTTCTTCTATTCCTTTATTTTCGGCATATCCCTCAGCTGCTGCTTGCAGGGTACTTCTTACTCTTTCTATTTCTTTATCTTCTTGTTTTTTAGACAGTCCCACTACGTTTACGGCGATTATGCTTCCTATTAAGCCTAGCAAGGCTATCGTCACTATTATTTCTACTAATGTAAATCCCTTTTTCTTTTTCTTCATACGTCACCTTATTTGATTTGATATTCTAAATCTAATTTATCATTTGTAGAAATATCACTAAATTCTGTATTTATATCAGCATCTAATTTATAACTATCATTTGGTTTTAAATTTTTAGTTACCCATTTAGAATAAGTGGAAACAATTTCCCCTTTTTCATTTTTAACATTTATTGTTATCTGTTCTATTTTTTGATTTTTATTAGTTGTATTTTTTATTTCGGTGTTAACGTTCATTATATCACCTTTTATTGTATATTCTTCTTTAACGGCACTAAAGTTTTCATTAATAGTCTTTCCTGATGTTTTAACACTTGTTTTAGAATTATTTTTTGGCAAAAATATGATAAGCATAACTATTCCCGCCACTACTAGTACTCCTATTATTAACCCTATTATTATTTTTTTCTTTTTTTCCATTTTTTATCTTCTCCTTGTATCTATTTTTATTTTGTATATCTTTAATTAACAACCAGGCCATCCATAGTGATATCCCCAATGTTCACATTCTTCATTTTGACCTTCGCCAATCCATTTGTCACAATAGTAACAATCATCCCATTCTTCAGATCCTGAATCTGGAACATCATCATAGTCATATTGAACATAGAAATCTCCCATATCTATTTGAGCGGATGCACAAGTTCGTATACCTCCGCTATTCATAGGACAGTAAATATCCCGTGCATCTGCATAAACTGGCACTAAAATATCGTCATAAAAATCAAAGTCACTTATTTCAAAGTTATCATATACGCTGTTAAAATCCAGTGATAATGTTCCTCCACTTTGGGTTTTAGAACTAGTAATATAGTATGAATAGCTATAATCTATATCGACATTCCCAAGTGTGTTCATAAAATTTATAGCAGAATTATTATTGGGAGTATTCACAATGCCTCTATTAAATAACAATTTAAAATATCCATATGAGCTTACGTTATTTCTGAGTCCTGGCATACCTTGTAACATATATAAACTTGCTGTGTCACCTTCAGATGAATTAGTTGAGTGATTGTTTGAAGAATCTGTATCACTAACGCCTGCTCCTCTTGCTTGTATCGAGTAAGTATTAAGCCCACTACATGTATTAGGTTTTTTAGTATCGCAATTATTTTCTACAAGCATAACAGATCCTATATCCATTATGCCTAAACTATAATAGACATACGTATCACTTGTTAAATCACAAGTTATTTCATCATCTAATTGTGAATAATCTTTTAATTTAAATTCAATATCTGTATTATTAATTCCACAATAGAAATTATCCTCTTCTTTATAGGCAGTTCTATAATTACTATATCCAGTTTTTTTTCCATTTTCTGTAGCAATCAGATCACCATAGTTACGATAAGTATGATACATACTCGTCCATCTTAAAATTTGCGAACCTAAAATTGCTATTTTTTGTCCGTCTATTTGTGTTTCTTTTTTTATTGGTAACGTAATATTAAAATGCATATTATCAAGTTTTATATTGTCTCTTCCGATTTCTTCGCCAAATATTGCTTTAATATCTTTCATATCATAACCAAACTGGGCAGGTACCCTTAATGTTAAGTTTACAGCTTCTTCTTTAAATCTTACGGTACATGATGTTGGTTTTTTTATTGTTAATCTTAGTGATGTTCTATCTGCATTTGGAGTTATTGTCTCCGCTTGCGGTGAGCACGTATAATCATCTAATATATATCCCTCATTGGCTTTTACGGTAAATGTTCCGGTTGCGTTTGGTTCCAAAGTATATTCGCCATTATTTCCGTTTGTAGTCGTATTTACTGTCCCATTTACTACGTTTATTTTGACCTTTGCTCCCCACTGGGCCTCCAAGGTTATATCTTTTTGCACATTATTAACTATATTTCCCGGTTGATATATTTTACTGGCATTTTTTTCTTTCCAGCCTTTAAACTCATATTTATCTTTCTTTATTTTTTCAGCTATTTTGTATGTTTTTCCTTGACTTACTGTCTCTACTTTTTTAAGTGTCTTTCCATCATAATACTTTATTAAATATTGTCCTTGTGTTCTTTTTGCCACAAGCGTTTTATTACTTTTTACATTTTTTATTGTATATTCTTTGTCATATGTTTCCCCTGTCTGAGTATCTAACCAGCCATCAAAATTACTATTATTATTTGGTGCTTTTACCTCATAATCTTGTCCAGATATTACCGTTTCTGTTTTTGTTTGCTCTCCTTCTTCTATATACGTAATTGTATATTTTTTTTGAGTTTCTCTTATCTGTTCTCCCTGACAATTTTCTCCTTCATGCACTGTATACTTTTTCTCTGCTCCATCTTTTTTTATTTTTACTGAGTAATGTTTATCTTGAGGCAAAGTATTTCCCTTAAGCCACCCGCCTTCTATTAAGACTGTATCCTTTACGCAGCCTTCTTCTATTCCTTTATTTTCGGCATATCCCTCAGCTGCTGCTTGCAGGGTACTTCTTACTCTTTCTATTTCTTTATCTTCTTGTTTTTTAGACAGTCCCACTACGTTTACGGCGATTATGCTTCCTATTAAGCCTAGCAAGGCTATCGTCACTATTATTTCTACTAATGTAAATCCCTTTTTCTTTTTCATAACGCATCCTCTATTTTACTTTAGTATATAATTTTAACCTTCGATTGTCAAAAAAAAATAACTCCAAGATGTAGTAAACTAGATGTGGGAAAATAAATTTTTCTAAAATAAAAGAGAAAACACTCAAAATTTTAAAAACAGTTA
>CANQNZ010000073.1 GCA_947625365.1 uncultured Bacilli bacterium
TATTTATTTCGGGAATTTAAAAGACACCTACGTGTCTTATTTTTTTTCAACAATAATTTTCATGGCTGTTTTTTGTTCACCATCAATTTCAATATCGTTAAATGATGGAATAATGACAATGTCATCTCCGCCAGGTGCTAAAAAGCCACGAGCGATACACACTGCTTTAATAGCCTGATTTAATGAGCCAGCGCCGATTGTTTGAATTTCTACAGTGCCTTTTTCACGGAAAATATTTGCTATGGCTCCCGCAACTTTGCTAGGATTTGATTTAGTCGATACTTTTAATATTTCCATAATTCCTCCTTTTTAATTTACAATTAACTATATGTAAGCAAAAAAAGAAATAGAACTTTATCTATTTCATTTATCATCTTGTTCTTTTTCCCATCTGGCATAAATACCACAAGGTAAAATTAAATTACTATTCTTCATTTTAATGCCTAGTTCATCACTAGATATAAATCCGGCGCTTTTTTGATTAACCGTTTTTAAAAGAATATTTTCTAAAACAGTTTTAGAAAGTCCAGTAGTATACGAATTAATTAAAAATAAAAGGCCATCTTCTTTAAATATTTGGGTACATAAACTGACTAAATTATATAAATCTTCTTCAATATCCCATATCTCTTTATTAGAGCCACGGCCAAAAGAAGGTGGGTCCATTAAAATAATATCATAACTATGATTTCTTCTAATTTCTCTTTTAACAAATTTGACAACATCATCAACAATAAAACGAATTGGTTTATCAGCTAAATGAGATGATTTCACGTTTTCTTTGGCCCAGTCAACCATTCCTCTAGAAGAGTCAACGTGAACTACTTCAGCCCCGGCTTTTAACGCTGCTAGACTTGCAGCACCGGTATAAGCAAATAAATTTAAAACTTTTACTGGTGAAGATGCTTTAGCTATTTTATTCATAATTAAATTCCAATTATAGGCTTGTTCGGGAAATAAACCCGTATGCTTAAATCCCATTAATTTTAAATTAAAAGTTAAATCTTTATAATGAATTTGCCAAGAAGGTTTTAAAGCAGGATTTTTGATTTCCCACTTCCCTCCGCCTTTATTACTACGATGATAAATAGCATCAATCTTTTGAGCACTTTCTTTATCTTCCCAAATTATCTGCGGGTCTGGTCTTTTTAAAATAACGCCATTCCAATTTTCGGTTTTCATTTTCTTATTCATAGAAATAATTTGGTATTCTTCAAAATCTTCAACAAGTTTCATATAACCACCAATAAAATAATAACATGAATGTTTTAAACTATATAGAAAAAATTGATGTTTTTCATCAATTTTTATAATTTAAAATCGTCAATAAAATCATCTATGGTTAATTCTTCTGGCTCTTTTTCTTCTACTTTTTCTTCAATTTCTTCCGTTTGCCCTTTTTTATTTTTCAGAAAAGATATTAAATCTGGGACTTTGAAAGCAGCATCAATATTATATTTACTAATAGCGGAACCAGTAGAATTTAAATCCATAATAGGAATATCACTATTTTTTAGTATCTTTATTTCACTATCAGATTTCAAGCCTATATCATCTTTAGACACTGTCGCAATGGCAAAACATACTTCATAATTTACAGTCTTTGGCTTTTTCATAAGTACGCTACCTCTTTTAGCTCTAGTAGATAAATTTAAATCACTTGTCTTTATACGTTTAGCCGTCTTATTATTAGTAAAGATATTAAGATAAATATCATTAGCATCTAGTGATGTTCCATATATTACCTTATCATCATCTTTTAAGTTAATTCCTTTAACACCACTTGCTTTAACACCAACTAAAGGAATTTCTTCATTATTAAATTCTACATAATAACCATTTTTAGTAACAAGTAAAGCATTTTCTTTACCTAAAACTACATTAATTAATTCATCATCATCTTTAAGTTTAATTGCCGTAAGAGGTTTAGAATATCTTGTAACTTCAAAATCCTTAACTTTAGTCTTTTTAACTTGACCATTTTTAGTAAATAATATAAGTTCATCTTCTTTATTATCCACCACATAAGAAGCTATAATCTTTTCTTCTTGCTCTATAGGAATAACATTATTAATATGTTTTCCTAATTCTTTCCATTTAGCATCAACTATAGCATGGACAGGAACATAAAGATATCTTCCTAAACTAGTAAATAAAATTATAGTATCTAAAGTAGTAACTTCGTATAAACCAGTAATAAAATCACCAGGTTTTAAAGTAGTTTCTTCACCATTACGGGAAGAATATGATTTAAGATTAACTTTTTTAACGTATCCTTCATTTGTTACAATAACAACTACATTATACTCTGGAATTATTGTTTTCATATCCAGTTTAATTTCTTCAATTTCCGCAACGATATCAGTTTTACGAGGTTTAGAATATTCTTTCTTTATTTTCTTTAATTCATCTTTAATTACTTTATGAAGCATTTCATTACTATCCAAAATACTTTGTAAGAAAGCAATAACTTTTTTAAGATTAGAAAGTTCTTCTTCTAATTCTAAAACATCTAAATTAGTTAAACGATATAATTGTAAATCTAAAATAGCTGTCGCTTGTTTTTCACTGAAATCAAATTCTTTAATTAAATTTTCTTTGGCATCAGCTTTATTCTCACTAGCTCTTATAACCCTTATAACATCATCTAAGATTGATAGAGCTTTTACTAATCCTTCTGTTATATGTAATTTTCGAGAAGCAAATTCATAGTCAAATTTAGTTCTTCTAATAACTACTTCTTCTTGATGAGCAATGTAAGCTTTTAAGATAGGAATAATACCTAATTGCTTTGGTCTTTTATCTACAATAGCTACCATGTTAAATGAATATGATACTTGTAAATCGGTATTTTTAAGTAAGTAGTTAGTAATTAACTCTTTATCAGCTCCGGTTTTTAAATCAATAACAACGCGTAAACCTTCTTTATCAGATTCATCACGTACTTCTGCAATTCCATCAATTTTCTTATCTATTCTAATTTCATTGATTTTGCGAACTAGTAAAGCTTTATTAACATCAAATGGTATTTCTGTAATAACAATTTGTTGTTTCCCTTTAACTTTTTCATATGTATAACGACTACGAACAATAATTTTACCTTTACCATTAGTATAAGCACTTAATAGGCCATTTTCCCCATAAACAATGCCTCCGGTAGGAAAATCAGGCCCTTTAACAATTTGCATTATTTCCGAAAGCTTAGCATCTGGTTTTTCAATTAATTTAATTGTAGCATCAATTAGCTCTCCTAAATTATGAGGAGGAATATTTGTGGCATAACCTGCGGAAATTCCAGTGGCACCATTTAACAAAAGATTAGGAAAACGACATGGCATAACTGTAGGTTCTTCCCGTGAGTCATCAAAAGTTTTAGCCATTTCCACCGTATCTTTTTCAATATCACGAAGCATTTCATTACTAATTTTAGAAAGTTTTGCTTCTGTATAACGGTAAGCAGCAGGTGGGTCACCATCAATAGAACCATTGTTACCTTGAAATTCAATATATATATTTGTTTGTTTCCAATCTTGACTCATACGTACCATGGCATCATATACCGAAGTATCACCATGAGGATGATATTTACCAATTACTTCTCCAACTGTTTGGGCACTTTTTACAAATCCGTGTTCATAAACGTTTTTATTTTTATACATAGCATATAAAATACGTCTTTGAACTGGTTTTAAGCCGTCCCGAACATCAGGAATTGCTCTATCTTGAATAATGTATTTCGCGTATTTAGCAAAACGGTCACCCATTAAGTCTTCCATTGTATAATCACTAATTCGTTCTAATACGTGTTTCATATTCTCACCATTTAAATTGTATCAAATTTCTGGCAAAAAGTCTTTAAGGTTTGCACAAATTTGACCTTAGTTTTTTGCTATTTAAAACAAGATACCAATTAGATACCTTGTTATATATTACTCTACAACATATGGATTACTTTCTGTTCCATCGCCGCCCGTTATTTGGATATCTGAATTTAGATTGATAACTGGGAGCACGGCGTTAGTGAGGTTAACACTGTCGTAGTCGTAGATGTTACCATAGTCGCCAGAAAATTCATAAGCGTAAGAACCATCAAAGTAGCTAGGCGACATAGACCACCAGTCATAATTATGATACATATAATAATCTGAATTTACTTCATTATACCAAACAATCCCTGCTATATTCATTTCATCGGCTGTTAAGAGTCCTATCTTTAATTTATATAGACCTCCATAATTTTGCTCTGTATTTGGGCATTGTAAAGTTGCTCCAGTATCGTCGATTATTCTTCGATATGAGCCATAATATGTATAACCCTTATCAGTTGAACTTATAGTAGTATCGTTACAATATGTTCCATAGGCTATTTGCGAGTCTTTATCCTTCAAATTTGTATAATACCACTTTTCCAAATATTTTTTTATATCACTACTTGTTCCTCCGTTTGAGTTTTCGAAAATTTCACTACCTGTATATGTACTTTTACATGGTGATGTTTTCGTACAATTAATGTCGTTATCATATATATAACCGACATACTGTAATTCATTAGAAGTTGTATTAAATGACTGCCCTTTTGTCAATATTCTATCTTTCAATATCAATCTTATTGTTCCATCCCCATTTATTCGGATAACACGCCAATCCTGATTTGCAAATTTTACATAATTATTTTTTACTTTTCCTCTTAAAACATAACTTATCCCGTCATCATCTGGCGTTGCCACTATTCCCTCTTCTAGGTCATATCCAACTAAACCTGACAAATTTGCTTTGGTTATTATTGAACCCTTTGCTTCCACTATTTCATAAATTTCTCGATATCCAACATAATCATTAAAACCAAATGTATATGCTCCTATATGATTTTCCGGGTCTGTTACACTGCATTCATAGTCGGACATTTCATATGAAGCACCAACAAGATTGATATTGCCTAAGCTATCTGTTACACATATGCCAGCGCCATTACCATTATCTTTGGATGTATCAATATTTACGGTTTGATTTTCTTTTGTGGTTTCATAAAAGTCAAAACTTTCCATTTCATTATCTGGTGTTATCGGATAGCTTTTTAATATTTTTCCAGCTAATAAGCCTCCATCTCCAGCTGTTGCTTCTATTGTTATTTTAAAGGTAAAACTTTTATTTGCACCCTGTGTTTCTGTTGTATCTTTATCCATCCAACTTCTTATTTGTAAAGTTTTTGTTTGATTAGATGGTAACACACCACTATTTATTATATATGATTTTTTATTATTATAATTATCTATATTTCTTGTTTCAGTTATTGTGGCACTACTTAATAGTTTTATATCGCTATCTGTCGCTACTTTTAAATAATCTGGGCTCAATGTAGAGTCAGTTTCTTCATTTAATATTACATTATATGATGCTACTGTTTTACAGCTATTTTTTATTTGTACTTCATATGGATTATTTTGCATTCCTTCTTCATCTGTTTGTGGGTAACCATGTTCTAAGGTTACTCCTTCTCCGTTTGTTTGGGAATATGCTATTGTAAAGCAATCATATATATTTTTATTTACTCCTGTTTCGGTAAAGTTTCTTGTCCAT
>CANQNZ010000074.1 GCA_947625365.1 uncultured Bacilli bacterium
TCAGCCCCATGAACAATACGATGACCTACTCCATCAATATCTTCTAAAGAGCTAACAACTTTATTATTAATTAATTCTTCAATTAAATACTTAACTGCTACAGAATGGTCTTTTAAATCAACTTCTCTTTTTAATTTTTCGCCATTAAGTTTAATTGTATAAAAACTATTGCCGATTCCAATTTTCTCAAATAAACCACTTATTAATTCTTCTTGACTTGGTAGTTCAATTAAAGTAAATTTTAATGATGAACTTCCCGCATTAACAGATAATATTTTCATTTTTTCCACCTCGCTTTCTATTATACAAAAAAAAAGATAATTTCGCTATCTTTTTAGATTAATAAAGTCTTTATTTACAAGATTTTTAGGTCGCATGAACAAGCTATCTTCATTTATATATCTTTTAGTCTCACTAGCAAAATTATAACCATATTCATTGGTTATTTCAAATCTTTGACGCTCTAGTTCATCTTTATATTCAATTGATGATTGTTTATAATGATAATCAATATATTTCATCCATATCACCTATTATTATATTGCATAATTTTTTAAATTTTATACATATTAATAATGGTGATAAAATGGAAAATAAAGACCCTTATTTTAATCAATGTATTCTTTGTCAAGTAAAAGAATGTATTTATCAAAATGCTAAAGACAATCGATGTAATTTATCAAAAATATTAGTAGGAAATAACGATACTAGTGATAAAGAAACTTTTTGTAAGAGCTATGAAAAAAGATGCGACTAAGCATCTATTTTTTTATAAAATATCGGCATAATTATTTTCTTCTTGCCTACTTATTTTTAATATCTCATGCTTTTTAATAGCATTATTTATTAAATCTTCATAGGGAATTTGCTTTTCATATTCATAACAAAGTTTGCGTTCCGGATTAATTACAGGATGCTCAGGAACAAATATAGTGCAGCAATCTTCAAAAGGTAATATGCTCGTATCATAAGTATCGATTTTTTTAGCTACCTCAATTATTTCTAATTTATCAAAACAAGCTAATGGTCTTATAACAGGCATTCTAACAACTTCATTTATAACACTCATAGAAGTTAAAGTTTGAGATGCCACTTGCCCAATACTTTCCCCATTAACTAATACTTTACCATTTATACTAGATGCTATTTTAGCACTAATACGATACATCATTCTTCGCATGATAGTAATTAAATATTCATGAGGAATATTTTTATAAATAGCTTCCTGGATTTCGGTAAAATTAATTATATGTAATTTAATATCATTATTATATAAAGCTAACTTACGAGCTAAAGCAATAACTTTATTTTTAGCTTCTTGACTTGTATGAGGAGGACTTTCAAAATAAATAGCTTCTAGTTTTACGCCTCTTTTAATAGCCATATACCCTGCTACAGGAGAGTCTATACCACCACTTAACATTAATAATCCTTTGCCTAATACTCCAACTGGATAGCCGCCAATACCACTTATTTTTTCAAAATATAAATAAGTAGCATTATTTCTTATTTCAACATTTATAAAAATATCAGGATTATGAATATCTACTTTAATGTCACTAATATTTTTAAGTAATATTCCTCCTACTTTAGCACTTACTTCCATACTAGTTAAAGGATATTTTTTATCACTTCTTTTCGTAACTACTTTAAATGTTTTAAATTCATAATTTTGTAAAAGTTCTAATAAAGCCTTTCCTATTTTTTCTAAACTATTTTCTTCTAACTGATAAACAATATCTATTTCATGAATACCAAAAGTATTTTTTAATATATAAATAACTTTATTATAATCTTCTTCTTTTACTATAATAAACATTCGTCCTTTATCAAAATGAATATTGCCATCTATATCTTTTAAAGAATTTTTAATATTTTCTTTTAAAGTATTTAAAAATAAACCTATATTACCTTTTTTAGTAGAAAGTTCTCCATATTTAAGCATAATCATCTTTTGCATATAATCACGTCCTAAAAAGATATTAACAAATTAAATCTTTAAAAACAAGAAATATAATACTATTTTTAAACTTGTTTTAATTCATTATATTATTGCATTAATTATATCCTTTATTGTATAATTAAAGTGGTGATAATATATGAGTTCTATATGGCAATATTTAATTATACTAGCAGTTCTAATTATAATATCTTTAATTGTAGTTAAGATTAATAAAAAAGATTTCGGCGTAGAAATTAATAAGTTAATTCAGTATTTAGGTGGTAAAGATAATATAATAAATTGTGAATGTAATATGTCGCGTTTTAAGGTTATTTTAAAAGATGTTAGTAAAGCTGATAAAGATGGCATTCAAAAACTTGGTGCTAAAGGTATTGTAGAAGTTGATAATCAGCTTAAAATAATTTTTGGTAAAAATGCTAAAGCTTTGAAAAGATATATTGAGGATTTATTATAAAATAAATCTTTTTTTATAGGTGGTAGTTATGCAAATTTATATTAATTCCATTATAAGTGCTATTATTGTTTTTCCTTTAATTGCTTTAATATTAACTATTCCTTATATGATATTTGAATATCATAAATATGGGGCAATTACGAAAAAACGAGTTCTTATTATGTTTTCTTTTATTTTTTATTTATTATGTATATACTTTTTAGTTATTCTTCCTTTACCTAAAATTAAAGATGTAGCTTTATACCAAGGTAAATGGTACAATTTAAAAGTTTTTGAATTTATTAGTGATTTACAAGGAGCTCAAAAATTTATTATAACTAACCCATCAACTTATATTTCTTTATTTACTACTAATCGCATTATTGAGCCTTTATTTAATGTTTTACTTACTATTCCTTTTGGAATTTACTTGCGTTATTATTTTAACAAAGGATGGTTTACAACAATTATTTATACTTTCCTATTTTCTTTATTTTTAGAGATTACTCAATTAACAGGTCTTTACTATATATATCCAAGACCATATCGCATATTTGATGTTAATGATTTAATTACTAATACTTTAGGAGGCTTGATTGGTTTTATTATAACCCCGATTTTTGCCCACTTTTTGCCAAGTGTCTTACAATTAGAAGAAGAAGTTTTAAGACAAAGCAAAGATGTTACTTTTTCTCGCCGATTTATTGGTTATTTTTTAGATTTAATAATTATATTTATTCCCGTATTTTGTTTTAAAGATAAACTTAATTTTTTATGGATATTTATTATAATAATTGGTTATTTCTTTTTATCTTTACTTATTTTTAAAGGCCAAACTATTGGTAAGAAAATAGTTAATATTAAATTAGAAAATACTAATATTTATAAAATTCTAATTAGAAGTATTTTATTTGAAGGTTTACTTTTACATATTTATTTGCCTCTTATTTATTTTGGCATTAATCCCTTATATGCTATTTTAATTGAGATTGGTTGCTATTTTTTCTTGTTTTTCAATATTATTAGTGAAAAATGGACTGAACAAAATACTCTTTTAATTGATAAAATATTAAAATTAAAAATAGTTGATACTATAAAACATGAAGAAACTTATATTATAAAATTATAATAATGACACTCTTTTAATGTTTTCACATAAATTATTAGTGAGAATACATGAAAGGGTGAATAATATGTGTAATAATAATTCAACATCTAATAATCAAGGTAATTGCATAGCAGATATATTAAATGTTATCTTAATTCTTCAACAAAATGCTTCTCCAGAAAATTGCTTAGATTCTTGCGACCGTCCTATGCTAGGTGGTGGACCTAATTGTTTAATTTGTAATACTAGACCTGTTATGCTTTATACTTGCTGCGGTAATGGAACACCATGGACTATGCCAACTTGTAAAGATAGTTCTATAACATGTTCTAATCCTCAAGCAAGTGATAACGGAAACAATTGTTGTTCATGTGTATTTAGAGTTGAAAAAATAGATGGAAACTGTGCAACATTTAGAGTACTTGCTGACAATCCAGAACCAAGCTGCTGTAATTCTATGCCTTATATAGCAACTAATTCTTTCTTTACTATGAATTTAAGTTGTGTTTGCTGCATTAAATGCCTAAGTGATACAACAGTTGATTGCGTTTAAAACGCAAAAATAAGAGAGAAAACTCTCTTTTTTTGTAGTCAAAGAAATAATAATAGGAATACATTTTTATTATATAACGAAGGTAACAATAAAAAGTTTTCTTTGACTTAATTTATATAAACGCATAAGCGTTTATACCTAATTTATTTTAAATGGTGAACTTGATGTTCCGTTGCCGCTAGAAGGCAGTGTACCAGTCTTTAGATTGATAACTGGGGCAACGCCGGTTGGACCATAGGGAAAAATAGTAGCAACACCGTAGCTGGATTGGATATACCCTCCACTTGCAGCATAAAATACATTGGCTCCACCCGCAGAAGCATTATAAGGAGATAAAGTCCAATAATGTGAATCGCGCCTTAAATAATTGTCATTTGTTGCATTAGAAGAGCCTTCTCCTCTATAGCCTCCCATAATTAATTCATCAGTGTTTATTAGTCCTATTTTTAATTTATATACTCCTCCATATAGCCTCATACTTCCATCTTGTTTTGTCGGGTCGGGGCACTCCAAACTTGGGTGGCCTTTTTGGCTTCCTTCAATTCTGTTTAGTGGACCGAAACCTAAACCATTTGAACTGTCTTCTGTTCCTGAACCATATGACACATCATTACAGAATGTCGTGGTTGCTATTTTTGAGTCGTTTGTCCCTAAGTTTGCTCCATACCATTCTTCTAAATATGATTTTATTGTACTATTTGTTGCATCTGGTGTCATGGTAAACGAGTTACTTGATGCACTATATGCACTTTTACATGGTGATGATTTAGTACATGATTGTGAATTGTTATATGTATAGCCGACATACCGGTGCATATCTCCTGATGGCGATGCATTAAATGCTTGACTTGTTGTAGCTAAACCATCTAGCATTAATCTTATTGTTCCATCGCCATTAATACGCACTATTTTCCATGTTTGTCCGGCAAAATCAACGTAGTTATTTTCGACTGCTCCTCTAAAATAATAAGTGTCTCCATCGTCGTCGTATGATTGATACAGTCCGCTTAGATTTGTTTTATCTTTTGACGATGTAGATGAATTTGGGAAACCTTTTGTAAAATCTGGAGTTGCTGTTATTACTGGATAATTTTTTCCTAAGATATTTACTGTTGGTTCTTTATTTGTGGCAGTTGCTTCTATTGTTATTTTATAGTTAAATGTTTTATT
>CANQNZ010000075.1 GCA_947625365.1 uncultured Bacilli bacterium
CTCTATACTTTATCAAAAAAGTACCACAGAAAAATATGGAAAGTAACGCATAAAATAAAGAAGAAATTAATAATTTTTTCTCTTTATATAGTTTTTCTGGAGCTTGAACTGCCGAATTTTCTTGGAAACTTAAATATAAATAATAACAAAAAATGAAAATAAGTAGAGGAATAGCTAGTAATAATTCCACTCTATACTTTATCAAAAAAGTACCACAGAAAAATATGGAAAGTAACGCATAAAATAAAGAAGAAATTAATAATTTTATCTCATTATATTCTTTAAATGATTTTCTATATAATGCCGCTTTTTGAGCATTATTAAACATTCGATATTCCGAAAATCTTTTAAGAGCCATTAAGTAAGCACCTAGCATCCAATAACCAAATACTATACTTACAGGAGGCAGATAAAAAGAAGTAACAGCAAACCAACCTAATAAAAAACGAATAGCATTATTTAATGACACAGATAAAACATCTAAATAAGCAATATCTTTTAGGCGAAAGGGTTTAACATTATATAAAATTCCCATTAAACATAATAATAAACTTATTACCAAAAAAGGTATAGAAACAAATATAGAACAAAAAATACCTATAAATAGTAAGAAAAAATATTCTAAAAAAATAATTTTTTTATTCATATGATTAGTTATAAGAACTCTCGTTTTTTTAAAGGGATGATATTTATCAAATTTTGCATCAAAATATTCATTTAATACATAGTTAGCAGAAGCAATAAAACATGTACTTAAAATGCTGAGTACTATTGCTTTAAAAAATGAATAATTAAAAGTTACATTTTTTACTAACATTAAAGCAACAAAAATACCAGGAAGCATAAAAAATTGCTTAATCCAATAATCTAATCTGGCTAGTTTAATATTTTTTTTCATAATTTTTCTTCCTTATCAATTAAATTATAACATAAAGCTTATATATAGTAAAAATTTCACTTATTAGCTGTTTGACTAACAAGTGAAATTTTATTTTTACTTGAGGTATCACTTTTGAATAAACTTCCCAAGGTGTTTTTACCATTCGAGGATTACCATCATCATCTAAATAACCACTTGCATTAGGAATAACATACCCAACACAATCAATTAAACGAATATTAGCAGAAAATTCATTAATCTTAATATTTGCTCCGTTACTTGGAACAAATTTAGGTTCCGTTGTCATAATCGTTTTACCTTGCGCACTTTGAGGAATTTCATCTAAGCATCTTTTTTTCTCGTATTCATCCTCAATATTTGGCACCACTAAATTTTCAATAAATCTTTTAATGAACGTTGATTTACCTGTACGAACTGCTCCTACTATTCCTATATATATTTCTCCATTACCTCTTTTAGCAATGGAAGAAATAATTTCATCTTTGTTCATATCTCCACCTCATTTTTCTTTCTTAGTAAATATCTATGCAAGTTAAAAAAAGATATGAAAAAAATACTAGCTTTAGTATTTTAAAATAATTTATCAACATCTTTTGGAACATTATCTTTTAAAATAGTATCAATTATTTTATCTTCCTTTTCCTTACTAACTTTTTTATTAGTCATTGTACTTAATGTTCTAATAACCTCTCTTAAAGTCTTTTCATCTTTCATGTTACCATTTTGAAGCTTTTGGGCTAAACCTATGATTGTATCTTTATCAACCTTAGTTTTCTTTTCCACCTTTTTAAAAAAATCGTCACCAAATTTCATGAAAAAATCCTCCTACATTTAATATATGCAAAAGGATAATATAAGTTATTCATAGAATATATCATCAGGTCTTAAATTAAAACAATTGGCTATTTTTATAGCCAGTTCATAATATAAATTTTTCTGCTTATTTTCTACTTGCCAATAATAACTAGTGCTTAAATTAAGTTTTTTAGCCATTTGCGCATAGGACAAATTCTTTTCTTCTCTTAATTTTTTTAATTTTTCATAACCATAAACTTTTTTCATATAAACCTTCTTTCTACGTTTATAATAAATGACAAAAAGAATGAAGTCAACTTTGGCAAGTTATAACTAGGTAGACTTATTTTTTCAAAATGCTAATAATTATGGTTAAGGGGACGTGATTAGCAGTGCCATCATTAAATAAAATTCTGGGGATTAATTTACGTTATTATCGTTATTGTGAAAATTTATCTCAAGAAAAATATTATTCTAAATATAAACTTAGTATCAAACATTTAGCCAATATAGAACGTGGTAAAGAAAATGTTTCGCTTGATTGCGTAGAAAGAATAAGTCAAGCTATTAACATTAGTTCAACTGATTTGCTTACTTATGATGAAAACAGATTAATAAATAAAAAAAGAGTTGACCAAAAGGTAGTAAAAAAATAAGCACAAAGTGCCTATTTTTCTTCGCCTTTATTTTTAAATTGTAAAATTATCGGTGTTCCCGTTAGTTCAAAATTTTCTCTTATTTTATTTTCTAAATATCTTTCATAACTAAAATGAACAAGATTTTTACTATTAACTTGAAAAGTAAATTTTGGGGGTTTAACATCTGTTTGAGAAGTAAAATATATTTTTAATCTTTTACCTTTATATGATGGCGGATTATGCAAATTAACTGCGTCGATTATGACATTATTTAATTGAGAAGTTTTTATTTCTTTCGTCGAGTTTTCGTATGCTTTAAGCACTTCCGGCATTAGCATATGAATTCTTTTTTTCGTTTTAGCTGATAAAAAGACAATATTAACATAAGGAATAAATTGAAATTCATTAGCAATCTTTTGTTTCCATTTTTTAATTTCTAAGTTAGCATCCGCAACTGTATCCCATTTATTAACGACTAACACCATAGCTTTACCAGATGAAATAGCATAAGATACAATATGTTTATCATGTTCGATTATGCCCTCTTCTGCGTTTAAAACAATGACACATACATCACTTCGTTCAATAGCTTTTAAAGAACGAATTAAACTGTATTTTTCAATATTTTCATATATCTTTCCTTTTTTGCGCATGCCGGCTGTATCAATAACAATATAATCTTTATTATCGTAACGAAAGTGAGTATCAATAGCATCACGAGTAGTCCCGGCAATATCTGAGACAATAGCTCTTTGCTCATTTAATAAAGCATTTATCAAACTACTTTTACCTACATTAGGTCTACCAATAATACAAAATTTTAAAATATCTTCTTCCTCTGGTTCATTTTCATTAAAATCTCTAGTTATTTCATCTAATAGTTTATCAAATCCGTTATTATGAATAGCACTTAACGGTAAGACAGTTTCAAAACCTAATTCATAATAATTATAAATTAATTCCTCTTGTTTCGTATTATCAAGTTTATTAACTACGACAATTACTTTTTTATTAGTTTTAATCAACATATCTTTGACTAAATAATCATTACTAGTAAGTTCTTCTTTTCCATCAACTATAAAAACAATTACATCAGATTCATCAATAGCAATCATAGCTTGGGCTTTGATATCTTCATTAAAGTTATCATGACCCATATCAATTCCTCCTGTGTCAATTAGAAGAAAAGATTTATCATTATAAGTTACATTTCCATAAATACGGTCTCTAGTAATACCTGGTGCATCATCAATAATTGATTTTTTTTCACCAATCAAACGATTAAATATCGTACTTTTCCCTACATTAGGACGACCAATTAAACATACGGTTTTCTTCATAAGACACCTCCCCAAACTAAGGCCCTATTTTAACAAAAATAATTTGAAATAGCAAATTAATTAATAATTTCTTGTGGCTATTCCTGGAACAAAATAGATGTTACAAGCTACATTAGTATAATGAGATCCTGAGGTATTAATAACAAACTCTCCATCATCATAATATAAGCGTTCACAAGTATCAGTATCATATTTGTAGCCACTAGGAATACTAATATTAACAATTTCGGAAGCATTATCATCATCTATATAATGTGTAATAGTACTATATTTTTTTCCGTCTTTATATAAATCGATTTTATATTTATACTGATATCGATATACATTGTAAGGACTACTATTTGTATTAACCCTATAATCATTTATATTACTACCATCTTCTAAAAGATTACTAAAGTCATTTGTATTAAAATTATTTATACAGCCATATACGTCATTTAGTAAATAAGGATTACTACCTTTACCATTTAAACAGCTATTATTTAAAGATTTATCACTAAAATATTGAGTTACTGCTTCTTTAACATGATTAGCCGCTTCACGTGTTATATTATAACTATCAGCTATTACAGGTATTCCTTCACAGATGGCACTTACATCAACATATTTACTAATATCATCATTTTTCATATCAACATTATCTTCTGGATTTAAAATTTTACCCGTATTATCATCAGCTTTTAAATAACCTGAAGCAATTAATTGAGAGATACGCATGCTTTCTAAACTTTCACAATCACTTTTGTTATCATCAGCCCAAGCTTCCGCCGCCACTTCAATGGTCTTAACTTTAGCCTCGTACATTTTCTTTTTTATTGATTTTGATATTCCAAGGACACTAGGAACAGCAATAGCAATTAAAACCCCTAGTAAGACAATTACAGCAAGTAACTCTACTAATGTAAAACCCTTTTTATTTTTCATATTATCACCTATTATTAGTATAAACTAGTTTAACTATTTTTACAAAGAAAAAAAGTTAATTAGACATTTTCTAAATAACTTTCTATTATTTTATAAACCTCATCGCGCCCTTTTTTACTGATAGCCGAAAAGAACACTAAATTATCACCTTGTTCCACATTCATTAACTCAGCTATTAACTTGTCTTGTTTTGCTCTAGCTGTTTTATTTACTTTATCATATTTAGTAGCCACAATGGTAACTGGTATTTTATAATATTTTAAATAATTATACATTAAATAATCATCTTCAGTTGGTTTATGACGATAATCAATTAACATAAAAACGTGCTTTAAATTTTCCCTTGTCTTTAAGTATTCTTCAATCATTAATCCAAATTTCTTTTGGTGTTCTTTACTTACAGTAGCAAAACCATACCCAGGCACGTCAACTAAATAAAAATTATTATTAACTAGATAAAAATTTAAAGTCTGTGTCTTACCTGGCTTACTACTTGTTCGAGCATAGTTTTTACGATTAATTAAAGCATTTATAAAACTACTTTTACCTACATTACTTCGACCAACAAGTAAAAATTCACATTTGTTATCAGTAGGATATTGGCT
>CANQNZ010000076.1 GCA_947625365.1 uncultured Bacilli bacterium
AACTGTTTTTAAAATTTTGAGTGTTTTCTCTTTTATTTTAGAAAAATTTATTTTCCCACATCTAGTTTACTACATCATTAAGTAATAGCTTAGTTTCTTTTTAATTATATCCGTGATATTATAAAATAGGTGAAAAGATTTGAAAAAGAATGTTTTATTAATCATTATAGCTTTAGCCTTAATAATTGGTGATTTTTTACTTTATCAAGATAGAAATATTTTGTTTAAAAAAACAGATAATGAAAAAAAGATACCTGCTAAAGAAAAGGATTTAAATGCATTCGGTATGGTTTATACAAAAGATAATAATGTTTTAAACATAAAAATTGCTAATAAGTTTTATAAAATAACTATTCCGGAGCAAATAGATATTCAGTCAATTAATATTGGTAGTAATTTGCAAATTACCTATAAAGGTTCATTAGATAATACT
The DNA here is from genome assembly GCA_947625365.1 of uncultured Bacilli bacterium. Classification (GTDB taxonomy): domain Bacteria; phylum Bacillota_I; class Bacilli_A; order RF39; family UBA660; genus HGM10766. The sequence goes on from CANQNZ010000076.1 coordinate 434, forward strand.
AATGATATTGAAATAAAAGAAATTAAAAAAGTTTCTGATACAGACTCTATTTTAAAAGCTTGGCAAGATGAAGGAATATTTAAAGATTATTATGCTAAGGCTTTGGAAAAATTAAATAGTTTATCACTTGAAGAAAAAATAGGACAATTACTATTAGTGCGCACACCGGAGGAAAACAAAGAAGGCGCAATTGAAAACTATAATTTAGGAGGTTATATTTTATTCGGCCGAGATACGAAGGGACAAAGTAAAGAAAACTTGCTTTCTACTATAACGTCTTTCCAACAAGTAGCTAAGATACCAATGTTAATTGCTACTGATGAAGAAGGTGGAACAGTAGTAAGAATTAGTAATAATCCCAGTTTAAGAGATGAAAAATTTCTATCTCCCCGTGAAATATTTAATGAAAGTGGTTATGAAGGAATAGAAAACGTTACTAAAGAAATGAATGAACTTTTGCCAAGTTTAGGAATAAATTTAAATTTGGCTCCTGTAGCAGATATCTCAACTAATCCGGATGATTTTATGTATGCTCGCTCTTTTGGACAAGATGCGCAAGCTACAGCAAAATATATAGAAACGGTAATAAATGCTAGTAAAGGAAGCAAATTATCATATGTTTTAAAACATTTTCCAGGCTATGGTAATAATAAAGATACCCATACTGATTTTTCTATTGATGAAAGAAGTTTAGAAAGCTTTAAAAATAATGACCTAATACCATTTGCTCAAGGAGTGCAAAGTGGAGCAGAGGCTATTATGGTTTCTCACAACATAATAAGTGCTGTAGATAGTAATAATCCGGCATCTTTATCTTTAGAAGTGCATAAAATAGCGCGTAATGATTTATCCTTTAGCGGTATTTTAATGACAGATGATTTAGATATGGATGCAATTAAAGTTCATACAGAAGGAAGTCCGGTAATTAAAGCGTTGCTTGCAGATAACGATATGCTCATTTTATCTGATTATGATAGAGCCTTTAGTGATATAAAAGAGGCTTTAAATGAAGGCACGATTACGGAAGAATATCTTAATTATCATGTTTTTAAAGTGTTAGCTTGGAAATATTACAAAGGTTTGTTATAATAAAGCAAATAATTGACTTTTAAGTTTTAATCATATAAAATTTTATTAGAAAGAGGCAGAATTATGAAATATGATATTCAGTTTTATTATTATGTTTCACCTGAGCAAGAAGTTACGTATTTTATTTCGTGTAAAACTATAGGTTCATTATCAGTATCCTATTTTAAATTAACTTCTCATGATTGCATTCTAGAAAAAGTCTATAATATGGTGGATATTATTGCTAGTGAGCAAGGAATACGAAAATTACTGCCTACTAATCCGCAGTTTGCCTTATTTAAACAAGCATTTGGAATTTGTAAAAATAATCGTTTATACAATAAAGCTGATAGTCAACAACTTGTTGACAACATAGCAATGGCCATATAAAAAAAGCGTTCATCGTTTTTTTATAATTTAAATTTGGCATTTTCTTCAATTATTTCAATTTTGGTTTTTAATCTATTGCTTATAATAATATGATTTAATTTAATATCTAAGATGTTAGCAGTTTCAAAAGTATTTTGTTTAATATTATATAGGAAATAATAATCTTCTTCTTTTTCACATGCTACAATATTGAAAACAATAGAGTATTCATTTGTTTCTTTATTTAAAACTGGTAAAATATGAATACGATTTTCCACTGGGCTATAGCTATCTTGATATCCAGGTATACTTTGACAATTATTTAAAGTTAATTCATTAAATAAAATATCTAGAACTTGTCTAATTATAGTTACTTGTTCAAAATATCCCATTTCATTAAATTCGGTAGGGCCATTATTACATTCAAAAATATATGGGAAAAGTTTAAAAAATTTATTACCAATATAGTCATTAGGAACAAAAGCCATTTCGTTTAAATTGTTTGGTAGTTGTTTAGTGTCAATAAATTTTCTGGCAATGGAATATAAGATATTGTATAAAGTTCGACCAGCATTTGGAGATTTGGCAATATTTTCTTGATTACAAAGGGTTACTATAGTATTAAGTTTAGCTAATAAATCTAAAACTTCATTTTCTTCAAATAAGTTATTTTTCATAAGACGGTACCATTTTTTAAAAGTAAAGTCTTTTTCTAGTTCAATAGAATGACTAATCAAATTATATTTATTTTTTACGGGAAATCTAAAAGTTAAATCAAGACAAATAGTTTTTAACCATTCCTCATAGCCAAGCTTGCTAAAAGAACATTCTTCAATTTCTTTAGAATTAACAAGTTGTATAATTTTGTTCTGTACAAATAAGCAAACAGTACTAATTAAATGTTGCCAGTCTTTATCAGAGATTTCTCCTAATTTAGTATCAAAAAGATTAATAGTCTTGCCATTTTCACCTTGAAAGTGCGTAGCACGTTTGTAGAAGAAAGTATCATTTGCTAAAAGATTTATATATAAATTGTTAGCTTGCGTAGCTTTGCGAAGTAAATTTAAAGCTTCATCATTATATGCTAATTGAAAATCACTATTAAAAGTCGCAGCATAAGATGTAGTGATATAACCGGTAGCTATATCTATTTGCTCTAACTTTTTTCTTTGCTCAGCAATTTGATTGCCAGAATAAACAACATTACCTTTATTTAAACTAAATGTTTCGGGAGATGTAATAATAAAGTGTTTAGGCATCATTCCTTGGCGAATTAAAGGTAGGTCAGCTATTATAGACTCTTCATATAAAATATTAGGGTCATCATCTTCTACTACTATAATCCAGTGAGGAACAGTTACCTTAGTATCATTTATTGTATAGTCGGCACTTTTAAGTGTTTCCATTAGAGTACTTTTAATATTTAAATCATCATATATATTTTTTAAAATAATTGCTGCGGAGTGACAAGTAACTTTATATTCTTCTAAAATTTCTCCATCATTAACTTTTTGAATATCTTCTAAAGTCATGTTTTTTTCTTCTAATTTATTTTCTAATGAAAAAAAGAAATCAATATTCTTAGTAAGTTCCTGGCCTAAAGCAGTATAAACTCGTCTTATTTTATAATTAGTAGGCCAAGATGGATTAATTTTACTTTCTACTTTTTGGCATAACTCTTTTATGTTCATATATTCCACCTATACTAATTATATAAGAAAATTATATAAAAATATATGAAAAATTTTATTTCCATGATTAAAATTGAGAGTAATTTTTACAAATTATTTAAAATTTTTAAATATGGAGACATATTTATAGGTTTACGAAAATAGTATTTAGTGATATATTTGTATCAGAAAGGAGTATTTTGTAGTGAGTAGAGTAGAGTTAAAGGAAAATGCTAAAAAGTCTTTAAAAGGTAACTGGGGTCAAGCTATTTTAGTTATGATACTTATGGGTGTTATTACATCTTTAGTAACTTCTATTGCTTTAATTGGTAATAAAGGAATTTTAAATAATCCAGAAAACTTTTCTCAATTTTTAGATAATTTTAATAGTTTTGCTTTTGGAGCCCCACAAATAATTGCAACAATTTTAAGTGTAATTGTTGGAGCATGTTTAACTTTAGGTTCTGTTAGTTATTATTTAAAAGTATCTCGTAATGAAGAAGTAACTTTTAAAGAATTATTTAGTAAAGCTCATTTAGGATTACTTTATATAGGGGTATCTGTTATGACTTCAATCTTTGTTGGTTTATGGTCATTATTATTAATTATTCCAGGTATTATTGCTACTTATAGTTATTCAATGGTTAATTATATTATGGTAGATAATCCTGAACTAGGTGTTTTTGGCGCTATTAAACGCAGTAAAGAAATAATGAATGGTCATAAAATGGATTATTTCATTTTACACCTAAGCTTTATTGGCTGGTCTTTATTATCAGCTTGTACATTTGGAATTTTATTACTTTATGTAAATCCATATATGAGTGTAACTTGTGCTAATTTCTATAATAGCATTAAAGATGGAACAGCAAATAAACAGGCGTAATAAAGGTTTGATTTAAAAACCTCGTTCTTAAAAATAGATACGAGGTTTTTAATATGTAATAAAATTAAAAAATTGCCAATTTATACCTATCATGTCGAATGTTGTAATGCATGTTGCAATGCTTCTAAAAATTATTTATAATTATGCTATAAGTTAAACAAAGGAGAGGTTTAGATGAAAAGAAAAGTATTATTTATGATTTTATTGAGTTTATTAATAATACCAAAAGTTATAGCAGCCGAAGCAGATGTAGAAGAAGTTAGTTCTTGGGAAGATTTAAAAAGTTGTTTAGAGGGTTCTACTAGTAAAACTTGCAAAGTTACTCAAAATATTGAAGAAGATGAAGGACAAGGCTATATTTTCATGAATTCAGGTGATAAAAAGATTTTAGATGTTCAAGGCTTTACTGTTAAAATGTCTCACGTTATTTATGTTCATACTAGTTTATCAATAACAGGTACAAGCGCTGGTAAAATAATAGGCCCAAAACAAAATGTTATGATAATGCCATTAGCGGGTGGGACTTTAAATGTT
>CANQNZ010000077.1 GCA_947625365.1 uncultured Bacilli bacterium
CCCCCTGCGTGCAGGGCAGGTGCTCTAGCCAGCTGAGCTAATCCCCCAGAGAACACGATTATCTTATCATATAAATTTAAGATAATCAAGACTTTTTCAACTATTTTTCCTTCTTAACAACCTTAATCAAACCATTTTCAAGTTCTTCTAAACTTCTTCCTATATCTTTTTGACTAACATATTCACTTATGCGCATTTGATAATGGCCAGTCTCTTGCATTTGCTTACTTCTTTTAGAAGCAACATGTACTAACATATATTTAGAATCAACTATATTTAATAACTTGTCAATAGATGGATATAACATATTATCACTGCTCCTTACAATAAATATATTACTAAATATTTTTCAATTAATACAATGTTTATGAAAGATTTTACACAAATTTTACCTATTATTATTTATCGACTTCAACAAGTAGCTCTTCGTTTTCTAATTTTATTTTAACCATTTTAGAATTTAACGTCTCATTATCATTAAGAGGATTAGGAATACTTCCTGATTCATCAGTTATTAAGTATTTTTCATCAATTAAATCTTGAACTTTTATATAAGCAGTATTGTTTTCTGAAAATAATTGTGGTTTATCTTTGCCATAAGCGGATGCACTCTTTTTGATTGTGTCAATAACGGTTGCATAAGTTGCTTCGCTATCAATAGTAGTTTCAAAAGCATATGATACATGATTAACAACTATAAAATATAAAATAGTAAAAACAAACAGTATCGCTCCTAAAATTATAATTTTTCTATCTTTTAATACATTCATTTTATCACCAATCTATCTCTAACAATATTATATCTTATTTATAATAATTATCCAAGAAAAAAATCTCTAAAAAGAGATTTTAGAAACAACATCTTTGATCGTAAACATTGGATACAACATTTTCTTCACAACTAGTAAAGCATGGTGTATATGTATGTCTATAAATATGATGATTTATAACTCTTGTATTGCATGGCATAATATGTGGTACCTCGTAACAAATATATCTGTGACACACTCTTTCTTGAGGGCATTCTTGAATTGGTGGACACATCATTGTTTGGGTTGGGGTGGCCATTCCAGCATCACAACAACCAGTACTCATATTTCCCATATTTACTCCCATAGAGCTTTCATAACTTGTTTCATTATTAAACTCAAATTTATTTTGTTCCATAAAATATTTCCTTTCTAGTGTATCTTATGAAACATTTATAATTTGGTATGGGTTTATTTAATTAGCAGCTTTAAATTGCTTTAGCGGCGTAGATTCATCAATAGATTTAAACGTATAACCTTTTCCTTTTAAATATACAATAACATCTTCTAGGGCGTCTTTTGTACTTGTTTGAATATCATGCATTAAAATAATGTATGAGCCATTACCTTTTACATAAGTTTTTATATTATTTAATACATAACTGGCTGTAGCCTTTTTTCCATGAGAATCTCCTGAATCGACATTCCAGTCAAAATAAACATATCCTTTTTCAGTCATTAGCTTTGATAAAGTAGTCATAATACCTTGGCAATGACTGCGGCTAACGGTATTAGAGGTACCTCCTGGAAAGCGAAAATATTTTGGATGAACACCAGTTTGCTCATACACTATTTGCTCCATTTTGTTAAAATCACTTAAATAATCATCAACACTATTATAAATACTCCATTTGTGAGAATAAGTATGAACACCAACTACATGGCCTCGATTAGCTTCTTCTTTAATCATATTTAAATAGCCAGGAAATTGGGAGGTAACAAAGAAAGTTGCCTTTACTTGATACTTATCTAAAATATCTAAAATTTTAGAAGTATACTTTCCTGGACCATCATCAAATGTTAAGTAGACTACTCCATCTGTAACTGTTCCATTAACTAAACTATCTTGGTCTGTTACTATTACTTTTCTAGTAGTAGTATCACTTTCACCACTTGAATCAACCACTTTATAAGTAACCGTATATGTTCCTAGAGTATTTACATCAACGTTAGCACTTGTTTCAATTTTGCCAGAGATATCTCCATCACAAGAATCAGTTGCATTTGCCCCTGGTTCTTGGTAAGATGTTCCTACTTTTACATAGGTTGTAGCTGAGCCATTTAATCTTATTACTGGCTTTTCGCTGTCAGTATATACTAAAGAATCTCTTATCTCAGTTTTATTATTAGAACTGTCAACTGCGGTTAAAATAATATAGTCATCTTGTATTTTATAAGCTAATTTATCAGTTATATCTCCATCATAATTATCATTTACTGTAGCATCAATTGAAATATTTTTTTGGACTTTGCATGTTTGAACTTTAGAATTTAGAGTTATTTGAGGAGCTTCATTATCTATTACAGTTATAATCCTTTGTTTTTGTTTTTTTAATCCTTTACTATTGACTTCATAAGTAATGGTATATTTTCCTAATTTTTTAGTATCAACTGTACCCGTTGTTTGAACTTCAAGCTCTTTTTTAGAAAATAAATTTCCCAAATAAGCTTTAGCGCCTAAATCTTTATATTCAGTTCCAACTTCAATAGTTTCTTTTGCATTACCATTAATGCTAATGCTTAAATTTGTAACAAATAAATTTGCAATAATTAAAACTACTAGAATTACTGTTAGGGTTACTCCTCCAAAAACTATTAATCTTTTTCGATTTTTTCTACTTCTCATACTACATCCACCACTATTTATATTTTAACATAAAAAAAGCCCAATGGCTTAATTATTTATTTTTTAGAAAATAATAAATATCTTGTATTGTAATAATACTCACATCCGCTTACAATAGACAATAAAGTTGCTAACATTATTAAAAATATGTCAACAGGGATGTTAAGATATGTAAAAGGAAAATTGTTTAGCATTACTAACGTCAAACCTATCATCATACAAAAAGTTTTGGCTTTTCCTAAAAAGCTAGCTGCAACTACTTTACCATTATTCCCACTTATCATTTTACAAGAGTCAACAATAATATCTCTAGTGATTATTATTACTGGAACTAATACAGGAATTAAATGATCATATGCTAAAATGATAAGCAATCCATTTACTAAAATTTTATCAGCAATGGCATCAGCTACTTTGCCAAAATCTGTAACCATGTTCTTGCTTCTTGCTAAATAGCCATCAATAAAGTCTGTTAAAGAAGCGACCACAAATATAACAGCTGCAATTATATATTTTAAGCTTAATACCTCTCCATTAATAAGATATTTAGGAAAGTCAATTCCCATATCATACCACGGAATCATTAAAAGAACTAACATAACAATTGCTAAAAAAATTCTAAAAATAGTAATCTTATTAGGCAAATTCATATAAACTCACTACTTTCTATAACTTACAACATAAGCATTGTTTTTTTCGACTGTTACTTGATTAACTGACCAAAAAATTGCTAATATTACTAAAATAAAAATTAAAATGTAAATTATTGCATAAATCCCCTTTTGGCCTTTAAAACGCTTTAAAGTATATGGGGAAGATATTTTTTCTGATGCTTCTTTAGTATTCAATTCAATAGTTTTTTCAATCTCTTTAACAGGAATTCTTGAAGTATACTCAAATAAATATTCATTAAATTCTTCTAAAATTTTTTCTGAATCAAGTCCCAAATATTTAGCATAATTGGCAAGATATTCTTTTAAAGCAAAAATATCTTTAAAAGAACCTATTTTACCATCTTCGATATTGGTTAAAATAATTTCATTGATATCCAAATCTTTGCTAACTTCGCTAAGTTCTATTCCTGACTCTTCTCTTGCTTCTCGCAAAAGCTCAGCAATTTCTTCCAAAGTTTTTCACTCCTTAAATAAAAAAATAATATTAATAAGCCATGTTCTGTACTCATAAGAGCGACAAATATTTATCTATACTAATGTATTTATTAAAGCGTTCTTAATTTCGCTTTAATAACTCCCCTACCATAATTTGGGTTTCTCACTCGTGGGGTTTACCGCGTTTCATTTACTTGTTTCCAAGTAACTCGTTTCTGTGGCACTTTATAATTACTTATATCTTATCTAGATACTTTCATTGCCGTTAGTCATTAAACTACTTTAGGTTATTTTTTTCCTAAACACGAACACTACAATCATCACAGATTGTGTGAGCATGGACTTTCCTCTACATTACAATTTAATGCAGCATTTGTCTAAATATTATTCTTCTTTACCAAAGACAACTTTTTCTAATTGGCTAATTCTTTTTAACAAGTCAACATTATTAGGCATTTTTACAGTATTTTCATTTGCTTTTGCAATGTCTAGTTGTTCATTCAATGACCTTATTTCTTGCTTTAATTTACTATTATCAGCCATTAAGTCTTTAATATCTTTTTCAAATTTTTTTATGATAGAATTGTATTCAGTATAATCACGTATAACCATGTCAAGAAATTTATCTACTTCTTGTGGTCTATATCCTCTAGCATCAATTTTAAAATCTTTTTCTAAAATTTCTTGCGGAGTTAAATAAATACGATCATCATACATATATCCACCTTCTAACAATAGAAATTATAACGATTTTAGTCTTCTTTGTCAAGGTCCTTAAAGCTTTCAGCTTCAAGACAAATATTGGAATATGTAATTTTTTTCAACATCTCATTCAATAAATAGTCAACCCGCATTATAATCACCATTCATATTTTAACATTTTTAAATTGCAAAAAAAATATAATCGACAAATGTTGTCAAAACTTTTTTAACCAAAAATAATATTCAATAATAATCATGAGTGCAAATTTAATGAATTTGGTTGATTTTTTTATGCTCTTGTAATATAATGTTAATGCAATTGGGAAACCGCACCCATAGCTCAATTGGATAGAGCGTTAGACTACGGATCTAAAGGTTAGGGGTTCGACTCCCTTTGGGTGCACC
>CANQNZ010000078.1 GCA_947625365.1 uncultured Bacilli bacterium
GGCATGTATTAGTATCTTCACCTGGTGCTAAAACGCATCCTGCGTCTGCTTTTACGCCACCTACCATTAGTACCATTGCTGCGGCACCTAAAACAATTGACATTAATGTCTTTTTCATTTCACACTTTCTCCTTTCTGTACACTATTATATGCTTATTCTGATTTCTTTGTCAAGAGGATTTTAAATTTTAGGGTGACAAATTTAACCAAAATGTGTAAAATATAGTTGAGGAGTGGCATATTATGGCAAATAACGACAAAATTATGGAAAAAAATAACAGTGTAAATACTTTAAAAACAGATAAAAAGGAACAATTAAAAAAAGATTTAGCTGTTGCAGCAGGTATTATAAAGGATAATCCTTCTAAAAAAGGTAAAGATAAAAAAAACAAGAAGAGAAAATTAAGACCTTGGGTAATAATAGTATTTATATGTATATGTTTAGGTGGTCTTATTTATGGAAGTTATGCTTTATTCTTACATCATAAAGATAGTACTAAATTAGATGAGTTATCTAAAGAAATAGAAAAAGATATTAAAGTTAAGAAAGTTAATGAAGACGGAGAATTAGTTAATCCACCCGAAGATAAAAATAATGATTATTGGAATTATATTAAAGTGCCTTTCTATAATGTAGATATTAATACTTTAATTGATAAAAATAATGATACTGTTGGTTTTATACATATGGATAATACTAATATAAATTATCCCGTTGTTCACAGTGGCGATAATGAATATTATTTAACACATGCTTTTGATAAAACTAAAAATAGTGCTGGCTGGGTATTTATGGATTATCGAAATGACCCTGCAACTTTAAGTGATAACACTATTATATATGGACACGGACGTGTTAATGGTACTGTATTTGGTTCCTTAAATAAGGTTTTAACTAAATCTTGGCAAAATAATAAAGATAATTACATTATTTGGTTATCAACTAAAACGGAAAATTTAGTATGGCAAATATTCTCTGTATATACTATTGAAGCAGAAAGTTATTATATTAAAGCTAATTTTGAAAATGATGTTGAAAAAGAAAAATGGATAAAAACAATGAAAGAACGAAACCAAGCGCCACAAAGTGCTGATGTTAGTGTTAACGATTATTTCTTAACATTATCTACTTGTAAAAATAATTTTAATACAAGAATTGTTGTTCAAGCTAAGTTAATAAAAAGACAAAAGAAATAAAATATGAGAAATTACTGGATAGCAGTAATTTTTTTATTAACTTGTCGAATTTAAGAATTATCTAACTATTATTTAAATATAGTATAAGTAAGAAGAGAATAATTAAAACACGCTATGAACAAATAATACTCAAATATATTTGCTATATTATTCTTTTCTATAAAAATAGTATTTGTGTTTTAAAAAACTCTTCTGACTTAAATATTTTTATGAATAAGGAGATAACTCATGAAAAAAATAATCTTTTTCTCTCTTGCTTTAACTTTAATGCTACTCATGGTACCTACTGTCTTAGCGGCGGATAGCTACGGTAAGGTAACGGATATTACTAAAGCCGCGGGCGATTCTTTATCTAGTGGTTCAGGCACTTTAGTGACAAAAGGGGACACTACAACAATTAGTTATGATGCAGCGACATTTAAAATGCTAGATGAAGATAAAAGTGCTACTGATGGCCAAAGACCAGGACCAGCTGCTTGGATAGGTTTTGAAGTAACTGAACCAGCAGATGATAATAACTCAAGCTTTAAAGTTACAACTCCTGATAACCAAACATCGCAAATTAAAAAAACATCTTATAGAGATTATGTCGGCATTACCCCTAATAATCTTAAAAATGTTCTTTTAAAAAAGACTAATTTAACTTACAAATATTCATTTGATTGGGACGAAGATGGTAGCGCTGATCAATATGTTGTAATTGAAATAAATCCCGAAGCTGTTTCTCTAATTTCTGAAAATGGTGAGACAGTATGGTCTCCAGCGATTGCTAAAGATATATTAGATGAACAAAACCCTGATACTTCTGATATTAATTTATTCTTAATTATAGGTTTGTTTATCGCTGGTGGCTGTGGCCTTATATATTATTTTAAAAAAGCTTAGATAAAATTACCACCAGTAAAAAACTGGTGGCTTTTTTTAGCTAGAGATTATTCGCTTTTCATCTCAAATAAAATATTTCTTAATTCCATAGCTCTTTCAAAATCTAAGGCTTTAGCTGCTTGTTTCATCTCTTCTTCAATATTTTGCATTAAACGAACCTTTTCTTTTTTAGAAAGTTTCGTTTTTGTTTGTTTTGTTTCTACCATTTCATTACTTACTACTTCCCTTATTTCTTTAGAAATTGTTCTTGGAATAATATTATTTTCTTTATTATAGGCATCTTGAATTTCTCTTCTTCTTTGGGTTTCTTTAATAGCATAGTCCATTGCTTCACTTATTGTATCTGCATACATAATTACATGTCCACTAGCATTTCTAGCACAACGTCCTATAGTTTGGATTAAACTTCTACTACTTCTTAAGAACCCTTGTTTATCTGCATCCATTATACAAATTAAACTTACTTCTGGAATATCAATACCTTCTCTAAGTAGATTGATTCCAACTACTACGTCATAGGTTCCTAAACGTAAATCTTGGATTATTTTAAGTCTTTCTAATGTTTTAATTTCATTATGTAAATAGGCTACTTTAACATCAAATGATGATAAATAGTCCGTTAGTTCTTCTGCCATTCTAATAGTTAAAGTAGTTATTAGTACTCTTTCATTTTTTTCTTTACGTTTATTAATCTCGGCTATAACATCGTCTATTTGTCCTTCGGTAGCTTTTACTTCGATAGTTGGGTCAAGTAGTCCTGTGGGTCTAATAATTTGTTCTACATAATGATTAGAAGTAAGCTCTAATTCATAATCACCAGGCGTTGCAGAAACATAAATTACTTGATTTATTTTATTTGCAAATTCCTCAAATTTAAGTGGTCTATTATCTAAAGCACTAGGAAGACGAAAACCGTAATCTACTAAAGTCTGCTTACGCATTCTATCACCGTTATACATAGCTCTTACTTGGGGTAATGTTACATGCGATTCATCAACAACTAAAAGAAAATCTTTAGGAAAAAAGTCAATTAAAGTAGTCGGCGTTTGTCCAGCCTCTCTTAAGGCTAAGTGTCTAGAATAATTTTCTACTCCACTGCAAAATCCAGTTTCTTTTAACATTTCTATATCATATAAAGTTCTTTCTCTAAGTCTTTGTTCTTCTATTAATTTATTATTTTTCTTAAGTTCATCTAAACGCTCTTCTAGTTCCGCTTGTATTCTTCTTATAGCTTCGTTTAATTTATCAGGCGAAGTCACGAAGTGCGATGCCGGAAAGATAGAAATTGATTTTTTATTTTGAATAATGGCGCCTGTTAAAGGGTCAAAAGTAGTAATTCTATCTATATCATCACCAAATAATTCTATTTTTATGCCATGAGACCTCTCATTAACAGGAATAACTTCTATTGTATCCCCTTTAGCTCTAAAAGTTCCGCGGTGAAAATCTAGTTCACTTCTTTCGTAAGTCATATCAACTAATTTATTAATAATATCATTACGTTTATAAGTTTGTCCGACATTTAAAGTAAGCATACCATTTTCATAATCTTCTTTTTCACCAATATTATATATACAAGATACGGATGAGACAACAATCACGTTTCGATTATTAATTAAAGCTGAAGTGGCGGCATGACGTAATTCATCGATTTCATCATTAATAGAAGAGTCTTTTTCAATATAAGTATCACTAGAAGGAACGTAAGCTTCTGGCTGATAATAATCGTAATAAGATACGAAATAACATACATAATCATTAGGAAATAATTCTTTAAATTCACTATATAATTGCCCTGCTAAGGTTTTATTATGCGCTAAAACTAAAGTTGGTTTATTTACTTCTTTTATTACATTAGCAATGGTAAAAGTTTTACCTGTTCCCGTTGCTCCTAATAGTACTTGATGTTTCTTTCCGCTTTTTATACCCTCAGCTAGTTCATTTATCGCTTTAGGTTGGTCTCCACTCGGTTTAAATTTTGATACTAAATTAAACATACTATCACCTTTAAATTTTTTCGTTTCTAACTTATCACTTTTTTTAAAGAAAAACAAGGTATATATCTATAGTATTGCACATTATACTCAGTTTAACACTCACATCAAAAAACGATACTTCAATTTGAAATATCGTTTTATTTAGCTTCTATTCATAAATAGCTGTGTAAAGTACCATTGGAACACCATATGTTGTATCTATAGTTTCTTCCCATCCTTTAAATTGACGACCATCAATTACACTAGGTACATATTGTGTCCATCTTGAAGTTTCTCCACCACGACGACCAATGACAGCATCATTTACTTTGGCGCTAGAACCAGGTGCATTAAATATAGCATAATCTGCTTTAAATCTAGCAAACCATATCCAGCCATAATCGTCACAATGATTTACATATCCTTTACCATATCTTCCAAGAGCATAACATGAAATTTCTTTAGCATTTTCACTACTACTTGCTACTGCTGCAACATCTGCTTTTTGCGCAGCAGAAGCTAAAGTTTGAGATGAGAATGTTTGAACTTCCGGTTTAGCTTGCTCAGCTTGTTTTAAACTTTCCGTAGACTCTCTTGCGGCTCTTTCTTGTGCTTCTTTGGCAGCTTGTTCTAAAGCGGCTTTTTCCTCTGCAGCTCTTTGAGCTTTAGCAGCATCTCCTGCTTCTTTTTGTGATTTTAAAAGGGCTTCTAATTTTTCTTTTTCCGCTTGTTCAGACCTAGCAGCTGCATCTAATGCCCATTGAGTTAAACTACAGAT
>CANQNZ010000079.1 GCA_947625365.1 uncultured Bacilli bacterium
AAAACTTTTTATTGTTACACTTCGTTATATAATAAAAATGTATTCCTATTATTATTCTTTGACTGGAAAAGGACTGTTATTACGGTTCTTTTTTGCTTGTATGTTTTTGGAAATAGTGTATAATATATAGATGTTTTAAGGGTGATTTTATGCCACATGATATGTATAATTTTTTAAAAGAAATAGAAAAAGAAAATCCCAAGGATTATTTTTTGTTTTCTAAATTTTATTTTTATCCTGAGGAGTCATTAGGAACTAAAGATAATCAACAGTATTATGAAGAAAATGATGTTAAATATTTAATTATGAATAGCAATTTTTTGAAGTTTTTAGAATTTTGCATAGAAGAAGATAGATTTAAAAAGAAATTAAATTTGGATTTATTAAATAAAATTCGCTCTTTTCTTTTTGATACTAAAGATTTCGTTACTTACTATGCACCAGAGTTAGAAGATGAAAGTCTGCGTCAGTGGTGTAGAAATAAAAATCCTGTGGGTGATTATGACCAAAAGTATTCTATTTTAGAATTATGGGGCATTGCCTGTCATTATGATAGTGTGGGATGGATGTACGAATTAAATTTAGGCAAAACAAGAAATGAGATTGATTTAGATTTAGTTGATAAATTAATAACTGCTAATTCTAAGCAAATAACGGTTTTTGAAGAAATAGAAAACAGCTTAAAAGAAAAAAGAGATATAATAAAAACTATTTTAAAAGATGACTATGAAAATGATTTTTATCCTTTCTTAGCTACAAATAATGGGCATAATCAAAAAGTTTTAAGAACGATTATATGTGATAATGATTTTTTAGAAGTTTGTGATAATATTTTAAAAAATCAAAAATTACCAGATTTAATTGTTGATAATATCATAGATATTTTAGAAGTGAGTGTAGCTTTTAAAACTTTAGATTATAGTTTGTGTACTGATTTTAATTCTCAATATGAGAAAATATCTAAAGAAAAATTAAATTCGTTTGATTATCAAAAAGCCCAAAAATTGATTTTGACTTTTAAAATTAAAAAAAGAAGAAATACCTTAATTAGAGCAGTTAAATAAAGTATGTAAATATTATACATTTTATTTGACTTTTTTTTACTTACAAGAGTATACTTTATTATAGAGAAAGGACTTTTGATAAATGAAAAAAAGGGTTTTAAGTGCAGCGATTTTAATAGCTATATTTGTTCCTCTTATTATCATTGGAGGATTACCTTTTAAAATAGGAGTTGGACTTGTAAGTATTTTAACTTATAAGGAAGTTATAGATTTAAAAAAAAGGGAAAAAGATTTACCAAGCATTATAAAAGTGTTTGGAGTAATCAGTTTACTTTTAATTATATATACTACTAAAAATGATTATATATTAGAATTAGGAATTTCTTTTAAATCAATAGGAGCGTTATTACTTCTACTTTTAGGACCAGTTATTTTTTATGGTTCTAGTGAAAAATATACTTCTAAAGATGCATTTTATATGATAGGTTGGACTTTTTTACTGGGAGTATTTTTCAATATTTTGATTTTCTTAGTTGATTATAATGTGTTATTGTTAGTGTTCTTAATTTTAATAACAGTTTTAAATGATACTTTTGCTTTAATATTTGGCAAATTAATTGGTAAGCATAAATTAATTGTTAATGTTTCTCCAGGCAAGACTTGGGAAGGTAGTATTTGTGGCCTTGTTTTAGGAAGTTTTGTTGCTATTATGTTTTATCTTAATTTGATAAATGGAAGTGTAAGTGTAATACGTTTAAGCTTACTAGTCCTTTTCTTATCTATTATTGGCCAGGTTGGTGATTTAGTATTTAGTAAAATAAAAAGAGAAGCTAAGATTAAAGATTTTTCAAAGTTAATTCCTGGACATGGAGGATTATTAGATAGATTTGATAGTTTAATTTTTGTAGTTATAGCATTTTTAATAATGTTTACAATAATATAGGAGGTGCCCTTTATGTGGTTTGTTACTTTATTACTTTTAATTTTTATTCTTGGACTTTTAGTTATGATACATGAATTTGGTCATTTCATTTTTGCTAAAAAGTGTGGTGTTCATATTTATGAATTTTCTATTGGAATGGGTCCTATTATTTATAAACATATAGGTAAAAAAGATGGCATTCAATATTCTATTAGAGCTTTACCTATAGGAGGCTATGTGCAAATGGCCGGGGAAGTATCAGAAGATGATAAAGAAATTCCAAAAGAGAAATTTATGTGTAATAAATCAGGATTTCAGCGTTTTTTAATTTTGGTAGCAGGTGTTACATTTAATTTTCTTTTAGCTTTTGTATTGTTATTTTTATCCGCTTTAATTTGGGGTAGTTCTTCTCTTGAACCAGTGGTGGGAAAAGTTACTAAGGGTTATCCGGTGGCTGAAGCAGGAATTGAAAAAGGCGATAAGATTATCGCTGTAAATGGTAAAAGTGTTCATACCTGGGATAAAACCCAAATATTATTAAATATTAAAAGTAAAGGTGATATTTATACTTTTACTGTGGAAAAACCTGATGGCGAAGTTAAAGATTATAAAATTAAACCTGTAATAGAAAAAGACAAAAAAGGTAATAATAAAAAAGTTTTTGGTGTTAAAATAGATACTACTAGAAAATATGGTTTTATGCAAGCTTTAAAATACGCTGTCTTAAAATTTGGCGCTGTTATAGATTCAATGGCAATTGTTATAGTTAACTTATTTACTGGAGGTCTTGGCTTAAGTTCTTTATCTGGTCCTGTTGGTATTTATGGAGTTGTCGGCGAAAGCATAACAGTAGGCATTCAGCAAGTTATTTATTTAATTGCCTTTTTAAGTATTAATTTAGGATTTATTAATATTTTACCATTCCCAGCCTTTGATGGAGGGCGTATATTATTTTTAATCATTGAAAAAATAAAGGGTAGTCCAGTTAATGCTAACGTGGAAAATGCTTTCCATACAGTAGGTTTTATTTTACTTATGATTTTAATGGTATATATAACCTTGCAAGATATTTTAAAATTGTTTTGACAAAACAATTTTTTTTTACTATAATTTTTTTAGAGTACAAGAGTAGGGAAGTGCAGTAATGAGTAGTATGGTAGTAAAGTATTGTCCAAATTATTATAAAATAACGGAATTTGAATTTTTGGATAGCGATTATATTAGTGAAAGATTAGTAGGATTTTATAAAAAATATGTATGTAGTATTGATACAAATAATACTGAAGAAGTTGAAAAAGCTACATGTGTAGATAAGATTATATCTAAATATATTGATGATTATGCTTTCCGTAAAGAAATGAAAAAAGAGTTATTACAAATTAAAGTCAAAAGTAGTGTTTCTAATGTATTAAAAGTAATAATTGATAATATTATTAAAATATTTGAAAGATACAAAGAAGATATGACTAGAAAAATATATATTGCTCGTTGGATTTAATAATGATTGAAAAAATCATTATTTTTTATGTTGTCAAAGGTTTAATTATTTGTTATAATCAAATTGCTTACTTTTTTATGGCGGTGTAGCTCAGCTGGCTAGAGCACTCGGTTCATACCCGATAGGTCGAGGGTTCAAATCCCCCCGCCGCTACCAAGAGGAATTCTGCTCGAACTTTTATAGTTTCGAGTTTGATAAATAACTAATTCAGAAATGGATTAGTTTTTTTGTGTTATTAAAAACTATCCTAAAAGAAAGAATGGTATTATGGTAAATATTATTAAAGAAGGATATTAGTGATATAATAAATAATTAAAAGGAGATGATATAAATGTTGAATTCAGAAGATTTAAGTAAATATATTAATGCTTTGTTGAATAAATCCGAAGAGGCATATCTAATGTCAATTGAAATAATTAATAAACCTACTATTAATTATAGAACTGAAGGATTTTGTTTCTTTATATGTAATGCTTGGGAATTATTACTTAAAGCATATTTAATAAACAAAGCAAAAGATATAAATGTAATTAATTACAAAGATGATTCAAATAGAACAATAGGTTTAGATGAATGTGTTGAAAGAGTATTTACTAGTACAACAGATAAGACTAAAACTAATATTTCATTTATAAGAAATATTAGAAATAAATCAACTCATTTAATTTTACCTGAATTTGACTTTGTATTAGCTCCAGCTTTTCAAAGGTGTTTAACAAATTATAATAAATTCTTTAAAAAACAATTTCCAAATTATAATTTAAATGAAAAAGTTACACCTTATATAGCATTAGTAAATCCTGGAGATAATCAAGATGTATCTTCATTAGTACTTAATCCAGCAAATCTAGTATTATTTGACAAATTAAAAAATGAATTAGATACAGACGAAAATTTGGTACAAACGTTAAAATTAGTTTCAACAAAAAAAGAATCAGACGCAGATTTAAAATATACTATTGTAAAAGATGGTGGTGAAAGTGCAAAAATAATTAATGTTCCAAAAGATATAGACAAAACTCATCCATATAAAACAAAGGAAATAATTAATAAGATAAGTGAAACAATAGAATTAACTTTAGGACCAAATCACGGATTTACATCAAATAAATTTCATGATATATGTAAAAGAAAGAATATTAAAACTAATCAAGATTATTGCTATCAATTGAAATATTACAATACAAACATAAATATGTATAGCGATTTAGCAATAGAATATATAAGCCAAGTTTACATTGATGAAAATAAAA
>CANQNZ010000080.1 GCA_947625365.1 uncultured Bacilli bacterium
GGAGAAAATAGAGCTATTGAAGCGGCTAGACAAGCTGTGGCAAATAGTTTACTAGAGGCTACAATTGATGGCGCTACTAATGCGATAGTTAATGTAACGGGTGGAGCTAATCTTACTTTATTTGAAATTGAAGATGCTGTTGAAACTGTAAGGGAAGCAGCTAAAAGTGATGTTAATATTATTTTTGGAGCTATTAAAAATGATAGTTTAACTGATGAAGTAATCGTTACTGTTATAGCTACTGGTTTTGATGAAGATACAACGGAAGAATTATATGGACCAGGCGAAACGCCAAAAAGAAGAACCGTCCCAACTGATGATGATTTAGAAATACCTCCATTTTTAAGAAATAATGATTTATTTTAATTAAAAGACAAGATACGACAATTTTTGCCGTATTTTTTTTATATAATAAAATTGGTGACTAAATATGAAAGTCTACATAGATTTATTATTTATCTTAAATTTTATTTATGATATGTTACTCCTTTTAACAGTTTCGGTGACTCTTAAAAGAAATATTTCTTTTAAAAAAATCTTCGAAGGAAGCTTAATCGGAGCTTTCTCGACATTTATTATTTTTTTGCCCTTTTCTAAACCTATTTTATTAATTTTAAAAATAAGCGCTGGAATAATTATGCTTCTTATTACTTTTTCTTACCATAATTGTAAATATTTTTTAAATAATATTATGTATCTTTATATGACAAGTGTTATTTTAGCGGGTTTTCTTTATTATTTAAAAATTGAATTTAATAACTGGAGTTATATTATAATTCTTTTAATTGCCCCCCTAATTTTATATCTTTACTTTAAAATGCAAAAAGAATTAAAAAAAGTAATAAACTATGAACGCAAGATAACAATAACTTTTCTTAATAATAAAACTTTAAATTTAACAGGTTTTATTGACAGTGGTAATAAACTAAAAGATCCCATTACAAATAAATATATCATTTTAGTAAATAAAAAAGTTCTTAAAGGCATATATAATATAAGAAGTCCTATTTATGTTCCTATTAATACCGTTAATAAACATAGCTTATTAACTTGTCTTAAAATAAAAAATATTATAGTAAATGATAAGATATATACTAATTATTTGTTGGGCATTTCTGATGATTTTACAGAAATTGATGGTGTTGAATGTTTACTTAATTATCATTTAATTGAAGGAGAAGAAAATGTTTAAAAAAATAATAGCTTTTTTAAAAAAGAAATATCAAGATTGTTTTTTTGTCGGAGCAACTGATAAATTGCCCCCTCCGTTATCTAAAGAAAAGGAATTAGAATATTTACTTAAAGCTCATCAAGGCGATATTGAGGCTCGCAATATTTTAATTGAACATAATTTGCGGTTAGTGGTGTTCTTAGCTAAAAAATATGAAAATACAGGATTTGATATTGAAGATCTAGTTTCTATTGGTTCCATTGGTTTAATTAAAGGAATTAATACTTATAAGATTGATAAAAATATTAAATTAGCAACTTATGCTTCTCGGTGTATTGCTAATGAAATATTAATGTTTTTAAGAAAGAATAAAAAGAAAAAAATAGAAATTAGTTTAGAAGAAACTTTAAATTATGATGCGGAAGGTAACGAACTAAGACTGGAAGATATTTTAGGAACAGATGATGATATTGTTCCCCATGAATTTGAGAATACCATGGACAAAGAAACATTAAAAAAAGAAATAGAAATTCTAGACGATAGAGAAAAAGAAATAATGACTTTAAGATATGGCCTTAATAATACAGAAGAATATACGCAAAAAGAAGTCGCAGAAATGTTGGGCATTAGCCAATCATATATTTCACGAATAGAAAAAAAGATTATCAAAAAATTACAAAATATTATGAAAATTTAAAAATAATGGTTATTTTAAAGCCATTATTTTTCTTTATTTATAATACTTTTTGGATAAGGTTTCTTTTCATCCGTTAAATACAATAAATAATCAGTAGATACGTTATAAATGTTAGCTAATTTTTTTAATATATCAATAGGTATTTGCCTTTTTCCAATTTCATAGTAACTATAGGCAACTTGGCTAACATTTAAAAGCTTACTAATTTCCTTTTGTTTTAAATTTCGATCTTCTCTAATTTCTTTAAGTCTATCCATATATTACCTCTAAGGATAATTTTATATTAAAACAAAACGTTATATTGACTTTTAAAACGTATTGTTATAAAATACATATTGTATAAAGCATAATGTTTTACGGAATAAAGGAAATGGTTAGATGATAAGAAACTTAAAAAATCACAAATTACTAATTGGAATATTAATTTTAGGTTTACTATGTATGTTAAAAACGCTATCCAATAATTCTTATGCCTATTACGCTAATAGTAAAGATTTAGCTATTATTAAATCGACCATTGGGGAATTTGCTAGTAAAGAAGAGAATCCCGAGAAAGCTATGAGTGCGGATATAAGTGTTAATATTTATATGCAAGATCAAAATGACAGTAGTACATATAATTTAGTTAATTATATTCCTATATCTGGTTATACTGTTGATCAGAAAAAAAGTGGTTGTAGTCCTAAAAGTAGTATTACTTTTTCGGGTTTTACTTATGGTAACCGTAATATTAAATTTAATGTTCAAGAAAATAAGCCTAATCAAATAATATGTCGAATATATTATCAAAAAGATTTAAATAGTGATATAACGATTTATGCTTTAGTTAAGGATAATGATTATGGAACAAAAGAATATGGAGGAAATAAATATCGATTTATTAATAAAACTCCGGACAGTACTTATGATTTTAAAGGATATGAATGTAGTAATACAAGTGCGAAGACTGTAGTAACATTTACAAATAATAAACTCGGGTTTACTACCACTAAGCCTAATACCTGCTACGCATATTTTGAGAAAGTGAGATAGAAATGAAAAAGAAATTAGTAATTGGATTAGAAATTGTTTTAATCATATTAGAAATATTATATTTAGGAATCTCTAAAAAAGAATATTTAGGAAAAATAGAGAATGTATCATATAATGAAGATGCTAATCTTAATAATACCGTAGCTTATATGCTTTATGATGAAAAAACAAATGATTATAAAGAAGATACAAATAGAACAGAATGGCCAAATAAAGCTAATTATGTTTATGTTAAAGCTAAATGCTATGATGGAGAAGGAACCGAATTAAGAACGGTTGATGTTTTAAGCTTTAGTCAAGATACCTTTAGTGGTACTATATCAACCGGAACCTCTTTATATTGTTATTTATATTTTGCTAAAACTGATACTCCTTTAGGGGCAGCTATTAAAAATTCAGCTTCCGGAACATTTGAAACAGATGATGATTTAAATGATAGAAATAAAGCTTTAAAAGCGGCTGGAGTTGCTGATGCTGATTTAGACACTTTAAGAAGATTTAAGGGATATTATGGTCAAGTAAATAACTTTATCTGTTTTGGCATTGCTAATCAAGATGAATGTCTGGCTAATACTGATAAATATATGTATCGGATTATTGGCATTGATGCAAATAATAATCAAGTAAAATTAATAAAAGCAACGTATTTGATGAAAGGCAGTAAGACTACTTTTGCTGTTCATAACACTACTAATGGTGATATAAAATGGGAAGATACCGATATGTATAAGTATTTAAATGCAACAACTGTGAATACTGTTACTGATCAAAATTATTTTATGGGGAATAGATATTATAATTATTTGCAAAATGCAACTTGGAAAAACTTAATTGTTGAACATCCAACTTGGTATGTTGGTGATTCTGAATACATAAGGAGTGAAACAAAGGAAAGTATATATGCCAATGAAAGAAAGAGAAAAATAACAAATGGTAATCCAATTAGTCTTATGTATTTAAGCGATTATTTCTATTCATATAATCCAAATGATTCTAATTGGCTTTTCGTTTATAATGGCCTAGATCGTAAAGTAAATACCGGAGCTCCTATAGATGGAGGTACATTACGGCAACCGCCAAAAAACCCTGAATGGATAATGACACGTAATTACAAATATGTTGGTGTAGTCACACAGTCTTTTATGCGTAGTATCAATTCTGATGGTGAACCCTACTCGGGTGGTGAAAGTTTAACGAGGACCTATTCTATTCGCCCGGTCTTCTATCTAAAATCAGGAGTAAAAATTGGTGGTAAAGGAACATTTACCGAGCCATACATTATTTCTCTACCATAAATTAAAATAATAGAGAAACAAATTTATTGAATATTTTTCTTATTATTTAGCCATAATTTTTATGAAAGGTAAAATTATGGCTAAATATAAAGTTGATATTACAGGACTTAATACAAATGAAATAACGGTTTTAAGTAATAAAGAAACAATGGATTTATTTACAAAATATCATGCTGGTGATAAGGAAGCAAAATCAAAATTAGTTAATGGTAATTTAAAATTAGTGTTATCTATTTTAAAAAGATTTAATAATGCAAAATATAATATGGATGATTTATTTCAAGTAGGGGTTATTGGTTTAATTAAAGCCATTGATAATTTTGATACTTCTTTAGGTTTAAGACTATCAACTTATGCTGTTCCTTTAATCATCGGGGAAATTAAAAGATATGTTAGAGATAATACTTCAGTTAGAGTAAGCCGAAGTATTAAAGATTTAGCTTATCGTATTATACGTTTTCAAGATGAATATTTAAGT
>CANQNZ010000081.1 GCA_947625365.1 uncultured Bacilli bacterium
ACATAAAAAATAAGGGACAAACCCTTATTTTATAATGCTTTAATTAATTTTTGCTCCCCAGTAGATTATCTAGAGCCGTAATTCCTTTCAAACTATCTTACTAATACATCGGATTTTTCTGGCTTGAAATCTTTATTAGCATATACTTCGGTATGTCCATCAGCAAATACAATAGTTGTATTTAAATTATTTTGGACTATTGATGTATAGTCACTGGCTAATATACCACAAAAATCATTGGCATCTATTAAATATTTTTTGCCATCTTTTATAATCTCTTGAACAAAACCATCACCATTTACATCGTTATTATCTGGGCCTCCATTATGTTCATCATAATACTTTAAATAATACGGAGCTCCTAAACTTTCATAATCACTCAATAGCACTTGGTTAAAATCATTGGCATCTACTAAATATTTTTTGCCATTCTTGACAATTTCTTGAACAAATCCATCGCCATTTACATCGTTATTATCTGGGCCTCCATTATGCTCATCATAATACTTTAAATAATATGGAGCTCCTAAACTTTCATAATCACTCAATAGCACTTTGCTAAAATCATTGGCATCTACTAAATATTTTTTGCCAGACTTGACAATTTCTTGAACAAATCCATCGCCATTTACATTGTTATTATCTGGACCTCCATTATGTTCATCATAATACTTTAAATAATATGGGGCTCCTAGACTTTCATAATCACTCAATAGCACTTTGCTAAAATCATTAGCATCTACTAAATATTTTTTGCCATCTTTAATTAATTCTTGGACATATCCAGCATTATCACCAGTATCTGAACCTCCATTATAATCTTTATAATATTTTAAATAATATGGTTGTCCTATACTATCTACTTTTAACACACCATTTTCATAAAACAATTGAACTGCGCCATCACTTGATAAATCATTTATATTATCAGAATTTAAATTTTCACTTGCCGTTTCAGGTTCTGATGTTTCTTTTAATTTATTAAGTTGTTCTTGAAGTTTTGCTTTTTCTTGTTCTAAATTTGCCTTTTCTTGTTCTAACGAACTAATAGTATTATTTTGATTTTCAATTATTTCTTCATGATTTTCCGTACAGCAGCCTGCTAATGTTGATAAGACTGTGGTTGTTAATAAAACTGATATTGTCTTTTTGAAATTAATTTTTAAATTTTTTATTCTTTCCATTTTCTTTTCCCCCTTTAAATAGAAAAATTCTTTCAATAAGGATTTTAGAAATTTACTATTTACACGTTAACCAATCCCCATTGATGCTGAAATTATAGCACAAACTTTTCTTTTTGTCAAATTTTGTAAATCTAATGAGGTTCTAGCTCTTAATCAATCTAATAATATAAAAGCCTTTGCTTTTAGCAACTATCTCGCATTTATGTTCTTCTTCTAAGATATTTATAATGCTTTTTGCCCCCTGGTCTTTTCGAATAACAAACCAAAGCTCACCATTATTTTTTAAGTGACTAACACTATCCAGAAGTAGCCTTAATAAAATGTTTTTGCCTACTCTAATAGGAGGATTTGTAATTATAATATCAAAAATATCATTAATATCAGTAAAGCCATCACTTAAATATACTTGTGCTTTAATATTATTGTCTTTTAAATTTATTTTAGTTAGATGAACTGCTCTTTTATTAATATCACTCATAGATATTTGTACATCTAATATTTTTGCTAAAGTAATACCAATAAAACCATAGCCACAGCCTAAATCTAAAAAACTACCATTTTTAATATCAGCTTTTTTCAAAAAAGTCTCTACTAAAAACTTACTACCATAGTCTATTTTATCTTTAGAAAAAACGCCATTATCACTGGCAAAAGTTATTTTTATATCTCCATAGCTATAATTAATATATCTAATTTCACTTTTTAATTGCTCGTTATTTGTAAAATAATGGTCCATATTTTTCTCCATTTACTCTTTAAATTCAAAAATATAATCGAGGATTTGCACTTCATCCCCTCTTTTAGCTCCAGCTTTTTCGAGTTCTTCTTCAACACCCATTCCCCGTAATTTACGGGCAAAGCGCAAGACTGCTTCATCTTCAGTAAATTTAGTCATTCTAAATAATTTTTCTATTTCTGCCCCTTTTAAAATCCAGATGCCATTATCATTAGTAATTGTATATGGTTTATCATTTTGAAATTTATAGACGATATAGCTTTCATAATCTTTTTCATCATATAAAGCTGTATCTTGAACATTTTCTAATAATTCTGCTAATTTAATTACTAAATTATCCAAACCTTGATTAGTCGCGGCGCTAATTTCTATAATCGTTTTATCCGAGTATTTCTTTTTAAATTTTTTTAAATTTTCAGATGCATTTTCTAAATCCATTTTATTGGCAATTATAATTTCAGGTTTACTAGCTAGTTTATCATCATAGCTTTCGATTTCTCGGCGAATTACCTCATAATCATTTATCGGGTCTCTTCCTTCAAAAGAACCCATATCAATGACGTGAGCTAAAATTTTTGTGCGCATAGCATGGCGCAAAAAGTCTTTACCTAATCCTGCTCCGCTGCTTGCCCCTTCAATAAGGCCAGGCAAATCAGCTAATACAAAAGATTTACCATGAACTTTTACTACTCCTAAATTGGGTGATAAAGTCGTAAAATGATAAGCCGCTATTTTAGGACTTGCGGCACTTACACAAGCAAGTATTGTGCTTTTGCCCACACTAGGAAGACCAATAAGCCCGCCATCAGCAAGGACTTTTAATTCACATTTTAAAATGCGTTCTTCTCCCGGTTCGCCATATTCTGAAAATTTTGGAGCAGGTTCATTTTGGGTTGCAAAAGCTTTATTACCTCTTCCCCCACGACCCCCATGAGCTACAATAAACTGCTGATTATCCTCAGTTAAATCGACTAAAACTAAGCCCGTATCAGCATCGGTTATAGTAGTACCTTGAGGAACTTTTATAATAACGTCATCGGCAGCAGCGCCATTTTTATTACTACCTTTGCCATTTGTTCCTTTGGCCCCTTTAATTAACTTATTATATCTTAAGTCTACTAACGTTTTTAAACCTTTATCAACTTTAAAAATAATGTCACTACCACGGCCTCCATTGCCTCCGTCAGGTCCTCCTAACGGCTCACTTTTTTCACGGCGAAAAGAAGTACAACCGTCTCCTCCTTTGCCAGCAATTACTTTTATTTCAATGTTATCAACAAACATAAAAATCACCTGCGCTTTATCTTATCATATTTTATATTTTTAGCCAAGATTAATAACTAAAGGATTATTTAAATCAACTGGCATTCCAGCACTTAAAGAAGTAGAAACTACTTTTCCATAACCATTTATTTCATAATTTAAACCAATCATCTTACATAAATTAACAATATCACTTCGAGACCAATTCGTAACATCTGGCATTGTATAGCTATTATCATTAGTTAAAATAAAGACTTTACTACCAGAAACCAAAACTGTATTTTTTAAAGGATATTGATTAACTACTTTCGTGCCATTTCCTAAAATAATTGGCACCAGACCTAGACTGTTTAAATTATCTCTAGTAACACCAACATCTTCGCTTAAATAATTGGCTAAATTAATAATCTTACTGGCATCTAAAGCGTTTTCTGTTTCCGTAATATTTTTATATTTTGCCACTTCCTCTACAACGCTTTTAACAAGTCCCGCCACTTGCGAAATAGGACCAACAAATTTTTTCGTGGCTATATATAAAATATATTTAGGGTCATCTTTAGGGAAAATACCCGAAAAAGACCTAATATAATCATAATCTCCGGTTAAATATCCGCCTGTTGGCGAAGCTATCTGAGCAGTCCCTGTTTTACCAATTAAAGTAATATTACTAGCTTGATAATATTTAGCATCAGTAAGACCACTATAAACAACATCATACATTAAATTCTTTAATTTATCAGTTGTCTCTTTAGATGCCACAGTAGCTACTTCTGTTCTTTTATTATTTTCAATAACTTTACCAGTTTTGGAGTCCACAATTTTATCTACTATATAAGGTTTTAACATTACTCCATCATTAGCCACACTAGTTAATCCTTGTAACATTTGTACTGGCGTAACTAAAATACCTTGGCCAAACGCAGCATTAGCTACTTCAATATCATATTTAAAGTTTATTTGTCCAGCCGCTTCTTTCGGTAATGTAATTCCGGTAGGCTCGCCAAAACCTAGCTTAGTATAAAACTCTTTTAATTTAGTTTTTCCTAGTTTAAAAGCCAAATTAGTTGCCGCCGTATTTGATGAATAAGCAAAACCTAAATCGTAAGATATTCGTC
>CANQNZ010000082.1 GCA_947625365.1 uncultured Bacilli bacterium
TTGTAGTTTTTTTATTAAACTCCCCACTAGATTTTCTATACGGGATTTTTTATCTCCCCACTGAATTATCTAGAGCCCTTGTTTTAACTTTTAAATTTAATATTTACGTATCCGTTTCCTTCTTGAACTCCGTTATGGCCTTCTGTATGTTGCCCTTGTGACCAGCTATAAGCAGTATAACCACTACCGCTCCAGCCACCGCCATAGCTTATATCATTATCGTTGCAATTTCCGCCACCAAAGCCACCAGTACAAAGGCTTTCGTTTTTAGAATATTTAACAGAGGTATTAAAATCATACGTAATATATTGCCCAATTCCTAACAGCTTATCCCCACTAGATGCGTATTGGGGATTTTGACTACTTGTACTAAAAGCACTAAAGTTATCAGGGCTTTTATAATTTGCTCCATTACCACCAATACCGGCTGTTTTAGTTTCTAAGCTTAAATCACTTGTTCCACTTCCACCAGCTGCTACTAACAAAGTATCTAAATATTTTTTCTCACCATTTATAGTTTTTTCAAATTGATATTTAGCATTATCTATAGAAGGAATTTCTTTAAATACATAACTCCCTCCTCCTCCAGCTCCAGCTGCTCCATCTGCAGCTGTACCAGCAGTAGTTGTTCCTTTACCTCCGACAATAATATGTATAATATCACCGGCATTTAACTTAAAGTCTGCTGAAATTTTTGCTCCTTTTCCACCTTTTAAAGTATTATTTTCTACTCCAAAAGTATTACCAATAGCTCCTTCTGCTCCCGCAGCTACAATTGTATATGTTCCCGTATATGGAGCTTTGAATATTTCTTCTTTACCAGTAAAAGCAAAGTTCTCACCTAAAGAATAAGATGGGTCATTTGGCATTGCCACAATTTGAATTGATAAATTAACAACCTGCCCCTCAGCTAAAACATTATCTGGCGTATTTTCATCTAACCATATTCTTAAGGTATGAGTATTCGAACTACTAGCACCTAAATTTTTTATTTCTATACTATATTGATAATTATTTTCAGAATTACCAGAATAAATATCGGCATTAGTTAAAGTACGAGGAGCCTGTCCGTCTAATGAATATCTAAAATAATTATTAGCCACATGGGTTCCAGTTAAATTAGCACTTCTTCCAAGTAATATTGCATAAGAAGAAGGAATAGAACCATCATTACGAACTGTAAAGGAATATCCATCAGTCTGCATACCCTCTTCATCTGTTGCAACAAATACATCATTAGTAATAGTATTACCTTGGGAAAATGATATATTAAAAGTTCCACTTTGAACAGTTTGATTTTTCTCGCTATTACGAACTATAGTATAAGCAGCAGAAGATACCAAAATAGTTCCGAGTAACATTACAACTAAACAAGAAAATATCGCAAAAGATTGACGTTTTAAAAAATTAGTTAAGTTTTTCTTATCCATGTCGATACCTCCGTATATTCTTTTATATTATTATATTATCATATTTTTCCAAAACTTTTCAACTACTTTGACATGCAAAAATAGAAGAACTAGTCATCATATTTCTTTCTTTCCTCTATTTCGTCAAAAATATCATCATCAAAAATTTCTCTGTTTTTCCTTTTTTTATTAGAATTAGCGGTTTTCTTAACCATAGCATCGAAATCTAAATTATTCAATTCTTCTTCTATTCTTTCTTCCAAAGAAATTGATTTTTTATTATTTTTATTCTTCTTTTTATTGTTAGAACTTTTATTGTTATTATTTTTCTGATAATTATCTAATTTTTCTTTTAATTTTCTTTTTCTTTCCTCTTCTTCTAATCTTTGTTTTTCTTTATCAACAGGTTCATCTTCTTTTATAACTTCTTCTATTTTGCCTTTTAAACCTGATACTTTAAACAATTTAATTAAATCATATATTATTATACCCATAGCAGGTAGTAAAACAACAATAACCCATGCTCCTCGATTAGCTAGGAAAAATTGCACACGGCCCAGCATCGGTATTTTAAGTAAAGTCTTACCTAGAATGTTTTCTGGCAATACCGCAGCACCATCAGCCGTCTGATTATTATCTCCTTTAGTTATAAATCTTAAACCTTCATCAGTTTGGATTATATCAACTACGCGGTGCGTAATAGTCATTCCAGAACTTAGAGAACCAGAAGAGATAAATGTAATAACATCTCCTCTTTTTATTTTAGTTGGGTCATCAACTCTTGTATCTAAAATAACATCATAAACTTTTATACGCGGTTCCATACTAGGACTAATAATAGTATATAAGGAAAAGTATGGAGTGTATTTTTCTCCTTTAGCAGCGTAAATCTTTGCACTTATAACATACCAAATAATACATACTCCAATTAAAATAAGTAAGCATAAACATGTCCAAGATATAACATCTGTAACAAATTTAAATGTTTGTCTAAATAGCCCCTTCTTCTTCATTTAATACGCTCCTATCATAAATTATTATATATTAATCTACAAAAATATACAAGATATTAGCAAAAATAATATGTAAACTCTTGTTATTCTTCGTTTATTTTTCTTTTCGGTTGTTTATCTTTTGTTGGACGTGCTCTTTTTTACTTCCGTATTAGGTTTTATTTTTATTCTTCTGGATAATCAGTTATACTTTCAGAAGTTGGCTGTGTGGTTGTTCCTTCTGAGTATGAAGAATTATAATAAATTGATGAGCCATTTTCATCTCCAGTAGAAACTTGTAATTGCCCTTTAAATGATTTATTTTGATTACTGTTTTGATCAGAACCAGTTTCCTTAAATCTTATTGTAAAGTTATAATTATGTGTTTCGCCTGGCGCTAATAATCCATTACCAATATTAACACTTCGGTTTGATGATTCTAAAGCTCCTTCATTTACAGTAGCAACAGGATTACCCGTTCCAGAAGTTGCTCCGCTTGTAGTACCTTTAATAGAATAAACTAAATCGTTACCTTCAAAATTATTTTCCGTCACATTTAACTTTATATTATATTTAATGCTAACAGTACTATCCTTTTGAGCTGCTATACTAAATGTCTTTTCTTTAGAAGCTCCTGGCAATGCATTTTCCAAATCTATATCTACTCCATCATTAAAAGTAATAGTACCCATTTCCGCTGTTTTTACTATAATAGAGCTAGCTTCACCAGTTACACTGGCTGTGAAATACGCAAATGTTGCTTCAAATTAAAAAAATCACCCTAAGCACGTGTTGTTCTTCGTTTATTTTTCTTTTCGGTTGTTTATCTTTTGTTGGACGTGCTCTTTTTTACTTCCGTATTAGGTTTTATTTTTATTCTCCTGTTTCTGAAGATGGTTTTGTAGTAGTTCCTTCAGAATGACCAGAAGTGTAATAATATTCACTATTATCTGTACCATCACCAGTGGTAACATTAATTTTTCCAGTGAAAGATTTATTTTGGTTACTGTTTTGACTAGAACCAGTTTCTTTAAAATGAATTTTTAAAGTGTAACTATGTTTTTCACCGTTAGTACCTAATGTTCCAGTTCCTAAATTAATATTACTAGAGCCTTCAGGTATTGCCTTGGTTTGTTCACTTTCAGGTTCAGTCCCTGAAATAAGTTGACCACCAGTGCCTTCTTGTTGTTTTACTCCGCTTAAAGTATACTCTAACTCACTATTACCTATACCATTCTGAACTTCAACTAGTTGAACAGTATATTTAATAGGAGTTGTACTATTTTCATCTGCTGCTATTGTGAAAGTTTTAGTTAAAGTATCACCTGGAAGAGCACTATCAAGATTTAGTGCATCTCCATCATTATAAGTTATAGTACCAATTTGAGCAGTCTTAACAACAATTGAACTGGCATTTTCAGTACCACTGACACTGGCTGTGAAATACGCAAATGTTGCTTAAATAAAAATCCACGCCTAAAAGACGTGGTATTTCGCTAAGGCCTATAAGGCCGGTTACTGGCGGCCTCCATTTGGA
>CANQNZ010000083.1 GCA_947625365.1 uncultured Bacilli bacterium
CTTAGCTAGTGGATTTTTGATGTCTTGCAAAAGCAAGCCACTTACTAAAGTACTATTTATGAAAAGAAGGCCTATCTTTCGCCTTCTTTTAACATGGTCGTAATAAATATACCAATTCCTGTCGTCGGATTTGAAACAATCACATGCGTTACACCACCGATAATTTTATTATTTTGAATTATTGGTGAGCCACTCATTCCTTGAACCACTCCTCCTGTTTTATCGAGTAATTTTTCATCAGTAACTTCGAAATAAATATTTTTAATAGCATTTTCCTTATCTATTTTCGTAATATTAATTTCAAATTTTTCAATTTTTTCTTCATTTAATACCGTATATATATAAGCTTTACCAGTTTGAATTTCTTCTATGCTTGCTACTTTCAATAATTCTTTTTGGGGAAAAGTGCTAGTGTACTTTCCAAAAATTCCATATTCCGTATTTTGCAAAATCGTACCATATTTAGTGTTATAATCTAGTTTAGCATTTTTACCACCAGGATTACCACTCGCACTTTTATCTATGCTTGTAACTAAACTACGAAATATCAGGCCGCTTTTTACTTCTACCGTTTTATTAGAATTACTTTCCGCAACTTGATGTCCTAAAGCCCCATAAATATTAGTTTGGGGGTCAATATATGTTAAAGTTCCTATGCCGGTAATATTGTCTTTTACATATAAACCAGTTTTATATATACCATCAACCAAAATTAAATCTAATGTTACTTTTTTTTCTGTATCATCTCTTAAAATAGTTAATTCTACTTGAGAATTTTTACGCTCAGTTTCAATTGCGGAAATTAGATTTTCGGAAGTACTAACATTTTGACTTCCAACTTTTATAATTTGGTCCCCTACTTTAATATTTGGTGTTCCTTTATTTAACTTACCATTTACTTTATAAAAACCAATAATCATAATCCCTTTACTATTTATTTCAATTCCCACATTTTCACCACCGGGAATAACATAATCAGAGTAACCTAAAACTCCTAAAGGAAAGGCAAATAAAGAAATACCCAAAAAAAGGATTTTCGCAAATTTATTTTTCATTACTATCACTTCCATATTTAGTATGCCCAACCTTTTTAAACTAATTAAGCCAATAAATGGCAAGAAAAAACTAGTATAAATTACTAGATTTTAAGATATCTTCTTTTTAATTCATTGTTTTTATCGTTGGCATATTCTTCTTCAGTCAGTAAATTTTGCTGTTTAACTATGTAATCATAACATTGCGCATTTAATAGTTTTAAAGTATCCAAATAATCTTTAATGGCCTGAATATTGTTTATATAATCAGGAGAAAATTGACTTGGTAAATTAAAAATATTTTGTTGTACTTTCTCCGTTTCGGCTTGTAAAATAGCGGCATAAACTTCTAAATCAACAACTTCTTGTACTAATTTTTTACTTTCCTTAATACTATCATCTAAACTAACAATTTTATCAAATAAACACTCTTTATTAATTGCATTTGGTAAAGATTTCTCCTCAAATACTAAACTATTTAAAGTAATTTTAGAAAAATTCACGATTTCTTTGACAGGAACAATCTTACATTCAAGTTTATAAGGACTTCCTAAAGTTTTATAGCAAATATCAGGAAAATAATGCCCAGGAACAACTTTAATATTATCATAATAATTAAGGAAAATATTATAGTAAAAATTACGATTAACTTGTTGAGTTTCATGAGTAAAATCAGCAGTTTCATCAAATTCTATTTTATAAACTCCTATACCATCTAATTTATTTACTACCTCTTTTATAACTTCTAAATCTTCACGGTGTGCTATTAAATAATTATAAAAATAATCTCTATCTTGTCTATCTGCAATAAATTCTAAAACTGGGCTATAATTTTGTATTTTTTTTAGAACTTCTTTATTATTTTTATAAAATTTTCTTTCCCATGATTTACATAAAACAGGTTTATCATGTAACATTTTTAATAAATTATGAAAAGAACTCAATGTATTTCCTTCATAAAACATATCTAATTGTTTTCTAAGGGCAGGATAATCATCAACGATATAACACAAAGCTCTTAAAGTTTTGGTACTAATTCTTTTTTTATCTTTACTCATTAAATATTTACTCCTCTATTTCAAAATCTTCTAACTGGCCGTTCTCAGTTAAGATTTTATTTACTTTCTGAGTAGCATTATTTAATTTATCATTACATTCTTTCACTAATTTCATTGCTTCTGTATATTTATCTATTGATTTTTCTAAATCAATATTTCCTTGTTCTAATTCTTTAACAATATTTTCCAGTTCATTTAAATTTTCTTCAAAAGTTTTTTCTTCTTTCATCTTTCTTCCTCCTTTTTGCTTATAACTTGTGATACAAATGAGCCATGAGCCATCCGTACATTAACAATATCATTAATTTCGATATCTTTAATATCTTTAATTATATCATTATCCTTTTTAATTACTGAATATCCTTTATCTAATATACTTAGAGGATTTAAAAGTTTCACTTTATTTAAAATAAGTTCAAATTGATAAGCTTTCTTTTCATATATACTTTCAGGATTTTGAATAACATACTTATTTAAAATATTTTTATACTTTATCTTACTATTTTTAATTAAATTTTTAATATAACTATTTAAACTAGTCATTAAATTATCTAATTTTTGTTCTTTAACTTCATACATAGCTAAAGGATTTTTAATAATATAGGAAGTTTTAATAGTCTCTAATTGTTTAGTAAATCCATTTATTTTATTCATAACATTTTCGTTTAATCTAATTTCAAATTGTTTAATAATAGTTTGTAAGTCTACTAGATTAGGTACAGCCATTTCCGCGGCACCAGTTGGGGTTGGAGCTCTTAAATCAGCCACAAAGTCAGCAATGGTAAAATCAGGCTCGTGTCCTACTGCACTTATTATAGGAATTTTCGATGCGTATATAGCTCTTGCTACCTCTTCTTCATTAAAAGCCCATAAATCTTCAATAGAGCCACCGCCTCGGCCACAAATGATTAAATCTAAATCATACTCTCCTGCGGTTTGAATTTGTTTCACAATATTATCTTTTGCAAGCTCGCCTTGCACCAAAGTTGGAAATAAAATCGTCTGAGCTAATGGATAACGTCTTTTTATCGTACTTATTATATCTCTGACGGCCGCCCCAGTAGGAGCTGTTATTATTCCAATCGTTTTAGGATACTTAGGAATAGGTTTTTTATGTTCTTCGGCAAATAAACCTTCTTGTTCTAATTTCTTTTTTAACTTTTCATATTCTAGATATAGATTACCAATACCATCTTCGCTCATTTTTTCAACATAAACTTGGTATGACCCACTAGCTTCATAAACACTAATGCGCCCTTCCACTAACACATTCATACCATCTTGAGGCACAAAAGTAAGCTTAGAAGCAGACGAAGCAAACATAACAGCATTAATCTTACTAGTTTCATCTTTCAAAGAAAAGTATAAATGACCTCGAGTATGCCCTTTATAATTAGAAATTTCTCCTTTTAAATAAACCTTTTGTAAAAAAGGTTGTACATCTATTACATTTTTAATTGCTTTATTAATTAAACTTACAGAAATATATTTTGGTTCCATATTACACCTATTTATCTTTTAAAGCTTTATCTAAAATAGCATTAATAATCTTTCTAACAGCATCATCACTATACTTTTTAGCAAGTTCAATGGCTTCATTAATTACTACAATATCAGGAGTATCAGTATAAAATAATTCATATAAAGCCATTCTCAATATAGAAGCTCCTGTTTTATCAATACGTTCAATTGTCCAATCTTGCATATATTTATTAGCCATCTTATCTAAATCACTTACATGAGTTGTTACCCCATAAACAATTTCTCTTACAAATTCATTGTT
>CANQNZ010000084.1 GCA_947625365.1 uncultured Bacilli bacterium
AAATTGCTATATTCTTTATGTTACCTTTAATACTTGCCTTAATTCATTCTATCTTTGGTATCATGTTTGCTGTTAAAGTATTAGAAGTATTTGGTAATGAACAATTACTACCATCCATTATTACAACTGCTATTATTTTAGTAATTATCTATGGTGGATACTTCTTCATTACATATTACTCAAGTAAAAACATTATTAAAGAAAGATATTAAATTTTGTTTAGAATTATTATTGTGGAAGTGAATGATGTTAAACCTCGTTTCCTAGGTATGGGAAATGAGGTTTTTATATGGATGCAGTATGAAAATTTACCTAAAACTATTTATTATGTTATAATTATAATAGAATTTCATTTACTGGAGGTGTATTCAAATGTCGAAGGTTTTAATTGTTGATGATGATAAAGATATATCAGAGTTGATATCTTTAATTTTAAAAAAGGAGCAGATTGAATCAAAAATAATAAATAATCCAACTACTGCTTTAGAATTTATAACAAGTTCTGATTTTGATTATGATTTAATTTTACTTGATATTATGATGCCGGAATTAAGTGGTACAGAGTTATGTACTAAAATTAGAGATAGTGTAAATATCCCAATTATTTTTGTATCTGCAAAAAGTGAGATGGTAGATAAAATTGTCGGTTATGAAATAGGTGGAGATGACTATATTACTAAACCATTTGATAATACAGAACTTTTGTTAAAAGTGAAATCGCATTTAAGACTAAATAAAAGAGTAAACAACAATCAGAGGGGGAAAATCATTCATATTGGTGATATAACTTTAGATATTGAAAGTTATGAAGTACAGAGAAATCATAAAAAAGTTGATTTATCAACAAGAGAATTTGAACTTTTAAAATATTTAATGGAAAATGCGGGAATTGCTTTATCGAAAGAACAAATTTTTGAAGCTGTATGGGGAAGTGAATATGGTGATGTTGGAACAGTAGCTGTTAATATCAAGAGTTTAAGAGATAAATTAGAGGATAACGATCAATATATTTTAACGATATGGGGATATGGTTATAAATTTGTAAAGAATGTGATTTTAGATGAGTAAATTGTTTAAGCATCATAAGGTTAGACGTAATTTTATCATAGTATTACTATTTATTTTGTTTACTAATATTTTTTCCTTAATTGTTTGGTATGAAGTTAAAATTAAATCACAAATACAAAATATAGAAAGTACTAGAGAAATTGTTATGACAGAAAGGTTAAATGATAACTATTTATCGCTTGCGGAATTAGAAAAAAATTTAGATAGTTTATCAGATGAATATGATATTGTTTTCCGAGTAGTGGATGAAGATAATCACATAGTGAAAGATATTAATTTGGAAAAAAGTAGTATGCAATTATTTAGCGTCTTTATTAAGGTTGCAGATCATTTGTATTTAATTGATGCTTATTTTGCTAGTAATATTTCGCTAGTAAATTTAATATTATCTTTAAATGTTTTTCAAATCTTTGTGATATTAATATTAGTAATTTCTGCTTATTTCTTTATTGGTCATTCTATTATTACACCAATTGAAAATATCATTAACGATATCAGAAACTACAAATTTGGTAAGAAACCTATTAGAAAAGAAATTAATAATGAGCTAGATGTTATTCAAAATGAGTTTGTTAATTTAGTTGATTCATTGGAAGAAGAAAAACAGGAACAGAAGCGTATTATTGCAAGTATTTCTCATGATATTAAGACACCACTTACTTCAATTATTGGTTATTCTTCTTTAATGGAAGATAATTTACCAAAAAAGCAATTGAAAGAGTACAGCATAAAGGTTCATGATAAGGCTTTACATATCAAAGATATTTTATCAACCTTTGATGACTATTTAATAAATTATGATAATAAAAAATTAAAATTAACTGTTGTTAGTATAAAAGATATGATAAAAGAATTAAATGATGACTATAAGATTGAGTTAAATAATAAAAATATTGATTTTAACATTATAACTGATTGTGAAAATGAAAAAATAAATATTGATGTTTTAAAAATAAAACGAGTATTCTCAAATATTATATCAAATAGTATAAAATATGTTCCAAAAAAGGGAATCATTAATATTTCTATTCAAAAGAGAAATAATTTTATTGAATTTTCAGTTTCTGATAATGGTACAGGTGTAGATAAGGAAAGCATAGATAAGATATTTGATCCCTTCTTTACAACTGATACTTCTAGAAAAATATCTGGTTTAGGTTTATCAATCTGTAAAGAGTTTATTGAGATTCATGAAGGAACTATTAAGGCTCTGAACCATAATGGTCTAACAATCTATTTTACGTTACCAGTATATATTGATAAGAATATCCATAGATAAGAAAAATAATTCTTATCTTTTTTTAATAATTCTTAATAAAATAATTATAGATTATTAAGAATTGCATAATAAAATAAAATATGTAAAGAAGAAAGGAGAAAATGATATAAAAGAAATGTTGATATATTGATATAAGGTTATGAGTTAATGAAAAGAGGAAAAAATGAATTATTATTTTGTAGTTTACGGATTAACTTTGACATCGTTCATAATAACTGTTTTAGCACAGATATTAGTAAATGTTATTTATAATCAGTATTCTCATGTAAGAAATGAGAGAAATTTAACTGGGGAGTACGCAGCAAGACATATTTTGGATAAAAACGGTTTAAAAAATGTTAAAGTTGTTGAAGTAAATGGTTATTTAAGTGATCACTATGATTCACGAAAGAAGGAAATAAGGTTATCAAGGAAAAATTATCGTGGGACCTCTATTGCTAGTGTGAGTGTTGCTTGCCATGAATGTGGTCATGCTATTCAAGACAAAGACGGATACCTATTTATGAAAATTAGGGCTAGTTTAGTTCCAATTGTTAATTTTTCTTCTTATGCTGGTTATTTTGCCATTTTATTAGGCATGTTATTTGAAAATATCAACTTAATTTGGAGTGGTATTTTATTAGAGGTAGTTATTTTGCTGTTTCAATTAGTGACATTACCAGTAGAAATTAATGCCAGCTCACGTGCACTAAAAGAACTGGATTATGCTCATTTTCTTACGAGTAAGGAATTAGGTAGAGGTAAAAAAGTTCTTACGGCTGCTGCATTTACTTATGTTGCTAGCATTGCTACAACATTAATTCAAATATTTAGATTAATCTTTATGTTTGGAAAAAAAGAAGATTAATTAAGTAATAAATTTTTATGAAAAAATTAAAATTTATTTTTTTATAGCATATATATATGTGTATAGCATGATTTATGGTAATATTAAAGATAAAATTATAATTTTAATAATTTTTAATAAAATTATAATATTTTCATAATAAAATAATGTTAGATTATTATTTCAGGAGGAAATTTATATGAAAAAAATAACAGATTTTATAGTGAAGGGAAGATATTTCTTTTTAGTACTATTTATAATATTATCTATCTTTTGCCTATTTTTATCGACAAAAGTT
Organism: uncultured Bacilli bacterium; assembly: GCA_947625365.1. Taxonomy (GTDB): domain Bacteria; phylum Bacillota_I; class Bacilli_A; order RF39; family UBA660; genus HGM10766. The sequence continues at coordinate 3,472 of CANQNZ010000084.1, forward strand.
AATATTAACGAAGATATTATGAAATATCTACCAGCGACATCCGAAACGAAAATTGGTAAAGATATTATGGATGAAGAGTTTATAGAGCAAGATTCTTCTGTTCTTAATGTTATGTTTAAAGGATTATCCGATAGTGAAAAGGAGAGTACTTTAAAAAAACTACAAGAAATTGATGGAGTAAGTTCTGTTGATTATGAAAATACCGAAGAATACAATAAAGATAATTATACTCTATATGTTTTAAATGTTGATGATTATAGCCATTCAGAAACAGCTAC
>CANQNZ010000085.1 GCA_947625365.1 uncultured Bacilli bacterium
GGGACCAAGGGGTCGCAGGTTCGAATCCTGTCTTCTCGACCATTTAAGAATTTAACTATCTTTATTAGATAGTTTTCTTTTGTCCAAAAATGCGCGACCCCTTCGTCCTTATTCATTAACCTTGAAATTTTAATTACATAATTTTTTCATATAGTAATTCTATATCATTAAACTCAATATCAAAACTAGTACCACGGTTATGAAGTTTTCCGTATCTTTCGTCATCTCTAAAAACTCCCATTTTAAAAGTAACTCTAATCAGGCCAAAATCTAAAAGCTTAATAAACGTATCAAAATCTTTTAAACGATATAAATGCATTTTAGTATAATGAAAATATTCAACCTCATTAATTATTTTATTTTCGGCGATAACAACCGCAAGCCACTTTAATTTCCTTTCTAATTTTTCTTTTAGTAATTCAAAAGTCCAATAAGTTTTATTTTCTAAAAATCTAAAATAGCGGTCGTAAACACATAAGAATACCTTCTTCGAATTAAAGTCAACCATTATTTTAAACCGATATTTTAAACCTACTAAAGTATAGTGACTGGCATAGGCCACATTATTTAACACTTTCACATTTTTAATAATTCTATCCGGATAGCCATATAAACTTAGTAGTCGTTTAGTTCCCAAAATAATATGGCTATCTGGCGTAGCATTAAACAAGGTTACTAAAGAAGATGAATTATATCTTTTAGTTTTAATTTCAATGCCATAAAAATCCGGCATTTCAAAATTTTCCTCACTTTTTCCAATTAAAAATTCAAATGTAGCTCCTACACCCGTCGGACCACGTCTGATGCTTTGAACCCACCCTTTATTCTTTACTTCAATAAACTTTTCTAACAATTTTAAAATACTTTCATTATTTTCATTAATATTATTCATTTTTCCAAAACCTGCCTTTTTAATAGAAAGTATTATATTAATTAAAAAAAAGAAAAATTGTCGAAAAAACGTATATTATTGCCAATATTGTTCAAAATAATAATGTCATATGAATTATTTATTTTAATTTATATGACCCAAATACCAAAATCCTATCATATAATTATGATAGGATTTTCTAGTTTTATAATTTTTTTGATTTTTTTAAAGTATTTATATATACTATTAACGTGAGGAAAAATGAACATATTTCAAAATTTAAACAATTATATAGATTTAATATTAAACGGTCTAGGAGTCTTTGGTCCCCTTTTAGGCTGTGCTTTAATATGTTTAGAATCTATTCTACCATTTTTACCTTTATCAGCATTTATTACTTTAAATTTTCTAGCCTTTGGGAATATCTTAGGTTTTATAATTTCCTGGGTATTTACAGTTATCGGTTGTATGCTATCTTTTACCTTATTTCGAAAAAAAGTAAAAAGATGGTTTGACAAAAAAAGAAATCAAAAAGAAAAATTAGATAAAATTATGAAAGCTTTAGAAAAAATTAATTTTTCTCAATTAGTAATAATTCTAGCAATTCCATTTACACCCGCATTTTTAGTAAATATTGCCGCAGGACTTACAAAAATGAGTTATAAAAGGTATCTTTTTGCGCTAATTCTTGGTAAAATATTCTTAGTATACTTTTGGGGATATATCGGAGTAACCTTAATTGAGAGTTTTCGCAATCCCATTGTCTTTCTTAGAGTAGGTGTACTTTTATTAATTGCTTATATTATAAGTAAAATCGTAAATCAAAAATTTAAATTAGATTAGAGAAGGTATTTATGGAGTATGTAGTAATTGGTCTTTTAATTATAGTTATAATTTTAGTAATTGTTCTAATAATTAAATCTGGTGGTTCAAATTCAATGATTGCTAAAATAGGTAAATTTGAAACAGACATAACCAAAGAAATTGGCGATTTTAAAATGGATTTCTCAGATTATCTACATAAGGATTTTGAAAAATTAAATGAAAAAATAGAACATAAACTTTTACTAATTAATGAGAAAGTAAATGAAAGAATTGACCAAAATTTTGAAAAAACCAATAAAACTTTTAATAATATTTTAGAAAGGCTATCAAAAATTGATGAAGCCCAAAAGAAAATCGATGGATTATCAACCGAAATAATAAGTTTACAGAGTGTACTTACTGATAAAAAAACGAGGGGCATCTTTGGTGAAGTAAACTTAAACTATATTTTAAGTAGTGTTTTTGGTGAAAAAAATGACAAAATATATAAGGTACAATATAAACTAAATAATGGTTATATTGCCGACGCGGTAGTTTTTGCCCCAAATCCTTTAGGCACAATCGCAATAGATTCTAAATTTCCATTAGAAAATTATCAGAAAATGACAGATAGAACGCTTTCAAAAGAGGAAAGAACTACTGCCGAAAAACTATTTAAAGCCGATGTAAAAAAACATATAGATGCAATAAGCTCAAAATATATATTACTCGGTCAAACGACGGAAGAAGCTATTATGTTTTTACCTGCTGAAGCTATCTTCGCCGAAATTAATGCTTACCATCCAGATTTACTAAATTATGCATATAGTAAAAAAGTGTGGATAACATCACCAACAACTTTAATGAGTACAATGACTATTATTCAAATGGTTTTGAAAAATTTAGAGCGTGATAAGTATGCTAAAGTAATTCACGAAGAATTAAATAAACTAGGTATTGAGTTTGAAAAATATAAATTAAGATGGGATAAATTATCACGAAGCATTGATACCGTTACAAAAGATGTTAAAGATATTCATATTACTACAGAAAAAATTACAAAACGATTTGATTCAATAAGCAGTGTAAATTTAGAAACTAAAGCAATTGAAAATAATCAAGAGAATAATTAGAGGTGCAGTATGGAGAAGAGTAAAAAAAGAGGTTTTAGAGGATTACTAATTAGTTTATTATTGTTTCCAACTATCACAGTTTTAGTAATTATCGGCTTTAATTCAAATTATCTAATAAGTCGCTTAGTTCATTATATATTATTTGTTTGCGATTCGTTAATACTTACAAGTCTTATTATAAGCTTAATTGTTTATTTGAAAAATCGTAAAGCTGTAACCAAAAAGTTAAAATTGTGGTTAAAAATACTTATTACCGCTTTCTATGTTCTTTACATAGGAGGATGTATGACTTTTACAATTTTATTATACGGCCCTTATGATAAATTTAGGACTTGGCTTATTACTACAGCTATGCAAACAATGAATCATCAATACTATTGTAAATGGTTTTATAATGATAAACAAATTGCCAAAGTAATGGATAGTAACAAAGTTATTGAAAGTGGCGAAAGTACGGATACTTCTATGGTTACTAAAAAAAGAGCTACTACTTTTAAAGATAAGTATGATAAACAAATTTTAGATGTTGATATCAATTTGCCTTATAAAATAATTGAGCTAGATGTCAATGGTGTAAAAGGTTATTTGGCCGCTATATATGACCCATCTAAAGTAAAATTAGCTGTAACATCTAGGTTAGGAACAAGTGGGCAATACGTAACTAAAATGGCAGAAGACCACGATGCTTTACTGGGAATTAACGCTGGAGGCTTTTATGACCCAAATTATAGTAGTTCTGGTGGAATGCCAACAAGTATAACTATATCAGACGGTAAAATTGTTACTAATAATACATACAGTAGTTATAATCAAGGGGGAGGAATTATTGGTTTTACAAATGATGATGTGTTAGTTTTATTAAAAAATACAAC
>CANQNZ010000086.1 GCA_947625365.1 uncultured Bacilli bacterium
ACCGCCGTATACCGAACGGTACGTACGGTGGTGTGAGAGGGACGAAATAATTTAATTATTTCTCTCTACTCGATTAAGACTAGAGGTGAATGATGAAAATAGTTAAAGATTTATTACCATATGTTCTAATAGTTTTAGGCGTAGTTTTAATTAGAACTTTTATTGTGACGCCAATTGCTGTCCAAGGAAATAGTATGGTTCCAACTTTAAAAGGTAATGAATTAATGCTTTTAAAAAAATATGATAAAAATTATCAACGATTTGATATCGTGGTAGTTGATAAAAGTGTATATAAAGATAGTTTAATAAAAAGAGTTATTGGCTTACCGGGTGAAACAATTGAATATAGTCATAATAAACTATATATAAATGGTGAAGAGTTAAAAGATGTTTATGCTTATGGGGAAACTGAAAGTTTTAAAACAATTACTTTAGGAAAAGATGAATATTTTTTAATGGGAGATAATCGTGTTGTTTCTTTAGATAGTCGAATTTTAGGACCGATCAAAAAAGATAAGATAAAGGGAACTGTAGGTATTATTATCTATCCTTTTAATCGGTTTGGCAAAGTTAAATAATAAAGGGAAATTACTTATTTTGAGTAATTTTTTCTTTTTCATTATTGTTAAAACAAAAGTTTGCTGATATAATTAAGGAAAGCGAGATAGTTAAATCTTTTCTAAAGAGTTAAAAACATAGCAAAAGAAAGGTGTGAGAAAAATGGAACAAGCATCATTGTTTGAACAAAATTTAAGTGAACCTTTAGCATCACGGATGCGTCCTCGTTCTTTAGATGAATTTGTGGGTCAAGATCATTTAATTGGTGATGGAAAAATATTAAGAAAAATGATTGAAAGTGATAATCTTTCATCAATGATTTTTTGGGGGCCTCCAGGGGTTGGTAAAACTACTTTAGCCCGTATTATTGCCACTTGTACCAAATCAGAATTTATTACTTTTTCAGCCGTAACGGCCGGGATTAAAGAGATAAAAAAAGTAATGGAAGATGCTGATAGTAATAAAAAATTAGGAATTAGAACAATTGTGTTTGTTGATGAAATTCATCGTTTTAATAAAGCTCAACAAGATGCTTTTTTACCCTTCGTAGAAAAAGGCTCCATTATTTTAATTGGGGCCACAACAGAAAATCCTTCTTTTGAAGTCAATAACGCTTTACTTTCTAGATGTCGAGTTTTTGTTTTAAAAGAATTAAGTCAAGAAGATATTTTAAAATTAATCAAAAGAGCAATTAGTGATCCAAGAGGTTTTGGCAATGAAAAAATTAAAATTGCCGACGATACTTTAAATTTAATTGCTAATTTTGCTGGAGGAGATGCCAGGGCGGCCCTGACAACATTGGATATGTTAATTATTAATGGGAATGTTAAAGGGGATGGAACTTTAGAAATTTCGCAAGAGACTTTAGAAGAATGTTTAGAAAAGAAACCATTATTATATGATAAAAACGGCGAAGAGCATTATAATATAATTTCAGCTTTACATAAGTCTATGCGAAACAGTGATCCTGATGCAGCAGTATATTGGCTATCTAGAATGCTAGAAGCTGGAGAAGATCCTATTTATATTGCTAGAAGAATTGCCAGATTTGCTTCTGAAGATATTGGCCTTGCTGATACTAATGCTTTAAATGTAGCCATAAATGTTTATCATGCCTGTCATTTTATTGGTATGCCAGAATGTAATGTTCATTTAACGGAAGCTGTTATTTATATGTCTTTAGCACCTAAATCAAATGCTTGTGATGTTGCTTATAGATTGGCTAGTTTAGATGCTAAGCAAATGTTAGCTGAACCAGTACCACTTGTAATTCGAAATGCTCCGACTAAATTAATGAAAGATCTTAATTATGGTAAGGGTTATCAATTTGCTCATGATAATGAAGACAAATTAACAACGATGGATTGCTTGCCACCATCTTTAATTGGCAAAGAATATTACAAGCCAACTGAGCAAGGTAATGAAGGTCGTTTTAAACAAAGATTAGAACAAATAAAAAAATGGAAAATTATGCATAAACAAAATCATAAGTAAGAATAAAACACTAGTGTTGGTGATGCCGAATATGAAATTGGCAATGATAAAATCAAAGATAATTTTGAAAAAAATTACAATTAAAAGTGAAAAATATGTTATTTGATTAGCCTATTCCTTACTTTTTATTTTGCAATAATTTATCTTCCGATCTACCTAGGTTATCATAATGTTTCTTGATTATAAAAAAGTGTCGTAGAAGTAAATTTACAAAATGTATTTTAATAATATATCTTTTCTGAATATATAATTCACAATTTTAAAAAATAGTACTTGGAATGAAAAAATTTTATAATTTATTTATTATATGTGATGATTAGTTCATTAATAATGGGAGAGATTATTAATCTAGTATTTTAAATGAAAGAAGGGATTTTATGAAAAAGCAAGAATTTGAAAAATTAAATATATTTGGACTAGGTAATCCAAATGATGCTTTTAAAGATTATTTTATTGGTCAAAGTTATCTTAAAATGTTAGCAAAAACTAAAAATGGTATTAGTTTTGCCAATGTAACTTTTGAACCCTCTTGTAGAAATAATTGGCATATTCATCACGCTAAAAGTGGTGGAGGACAAGTTTTAATTTGTATTGCAGGTTATGGTTATTATCAAGAATGGGGAAAAAAAGTACAAAAACTATCTCCTGGTGATATTGTAGTAATACCTGCAAATGTAAAACATTGGCACGGAGCAAGAAAAGATTCTTGGTTTAGTCATATAGCAGTAGAAGTTCCAGGGGTTGAAACTGCAAATAAATGGTTAGAACCTGTATCAGATGAAGAGTATAATGAATTAAATGATTAGACAATAATATATGTATTAGCAGACTAGAAATAGTTTGCTTTTTTATGGAAAATTTTTAATAAATTAAATTACAATTAAGTGGTACGTTTTTTTGATGAAGAGATTTCTAACTAGCCAAGAAATTATTGCAAAAAAACATTGACAAACAAATGTTCTTTTTGTATAATTCTATTATACAGGAGGTTTAGATGAATGAGAGTAAATTAGAAACTATTTCAAATCTATTTGAGGGCAAAGAAATAAGAAGTGTTTGGGATAGTGAAAAAGAAGATTATTATTTTAGTGTCGTTGATGTAATTTCAGTGTTGACTGATAGTGTTGAGCCAAGAAAATATTGGTCCGTATTGAAAAATAGGTTAAAAAGAGAAGGAAGCGAACTGACTACAAAATGTAGTCAGTTGAAAATGAAAGCGCCGGATGGAAAAGTAAGATTGAGAGATGCTTTAGATACTAAAGGAATCTTAAGATTAATTGAATCTGTTCCTTCGCCAAAAGCAGAACCGTTTAAGGTCTGGCTTGCTAATTTAGGTAGTGAAAGAATTGATGAAGTATTCGATCC
>CANQNZ010000087.1 GCA_947625365.1 uncultured Bacilli bacterium
AAAATCATAAAAAAACTGATAACTAGAAATTAATTCTAAATATCAGTTTTAATTTTAACTACTTTTTCAGCAGTCTCACAAAGGCATTTCTTTATTTTTTTATAATTAACAAATTAAAATGTTATTTAGTTTTTCTTAATTGAATATGGTATAGAATAATAAGTTGTAAACGATAAGGAATGAATCTCATACCAAAAAGGGCTAATTTCATTTTAAGAGTAGGAATAATAAGCATTTTCTTTTTAAACATTTTATCAATAGCCACTTTAGCAACATATTCACTACTTATTCCTTTTACTTTAAATGTTCCCTTAGCAACTTGATTGAATTCTGTATTGACTGGTCCTGGACATAAGCAAGAAATACTAACATGAGAATGATCTTTTCTTAATTCTTCATTAATAGCCATAGTTAATTTAGTTAAATAATTTTTTGTAGCATAATAAGTACTGAGATTAGGTCCTGCCATAAAACCGGCTGATGATGCAACATTTAAAATATAGCCTTTATCTTTTTGGCTAAAGTCTTGTAAAAATAATTTGGTTAAAATATGAGGAGCTTTAACATTTACCGCGATCATTTTTAATTCCGTATCTAAATCAGTTTTAGAAAATTTTCCAAATAAACCAAAGCCAGCATTGTTAATTAAAATATCAATATTTTCTTTTTTGACTTGATCATATAATTTATAGACATTATCTTCCTTACTTAAATCTAAAGTAATTATTTTAGCATTTTTTAATTCTTTTTGAATGGTGCTTAATCTTTCGCTTCTTCTTCCAACTAATATTAATTTAATGCCTAATCTATTAAGGTATCTAGCCATATCTAAACCAATACCTGAAGTGGCTCCCGTTATAAGGGCTTTCATAATTTCATTTCTCCTTTTAGTTCAAATAATATATCTCTTAATTCCATAGCTCTTTCAAAGTCTAAAGCTTTTGCGGCTTTAACCATTTCTTCTTCAACTTTTTGAATGGTATTTAAAGCTTCTTTTTTACTTAATTTTTTCTTTTTGTTATTTGGGGTATCAATATTATTAGAGATAACTTCTTTAATATCTTTAACTATTGTTTTAGGAACAATTCCATGTTCTTTATTATATTTTTCTTGGATTTCTCTTCTTCTTTTAGTTTCATTAATGGCTATTTTCATCGCTTCACTAATCATATCAGCATACATTATAACTTGACCATGTTCATTTCTTGCACATCTCCCGATAGTTTGAATTAAACTGCGATCACTTCTTAAGAATCCTTGTTTATCAGCATCTAAAATACAAATTAAACTTACTTCAGGAATGTCTATTCCTTCTCTTAAAAGATTTATTCCTACAACAACATCATAAATGCCCATTCTAAGATCATGAATAATTTTTAATCTTTCTAAAGTTTTAATTTCGTTATGAAGATAAGCAACTTTAATATTCATTTCTTTTAAATAATTAGTTAATTCTTCACTCATTCTGATTGTAAGAGTTGTAATTAAAATTCTTTCATTAACGGATATTCTTTTATTAATTTCCCCGATGATATCATCTATTTGCCCTTCTGTTTTTCTTACTTCAATTATAGGATCTAATAGACCAGTAGGTCTTATGATTTGTTCTACCACTTGATGATTGGCTTTTTCTAGTTCATAATCACCAGGAGTAGCTGATACATAAATGGCATTTTTAATTTTACTTTCAAATTCAGGAAATTTAAGCGGTCTATTATCAAGTGCACTTGGTAATCTAAAGCCATAATCAACAAGAGTTTGTTTTCGCATTCGATCTCCATTATACATTCCTCTTACTTGAGGTAAGGTTACATGCGATTCATCAATAACCATTAAAAAGTCATCAGGCATAAAGTCGATTAAACAAGTAGGAGTTACTCCTTCCCCCCTTAAAGCTAAGTGCCTTGAATAGTTTTCAACGCCATTACAATAACCCGTTTCTTTTAACATTTCAACATCATAATTAACCCGCTCGCGCAGACGTTGCTCTTCAATATATTTACCTTTTTCATGAAAGTATTGTAATCTTTCTTCTTTTTCTTCCGTAATTCTTTTGATAGCTTCTTCTAATTTCTCTGGACTAGTAACAAAGTGTGAAGCTGGCGAAATGGCAATTGATTTTTTACTTTCTTTTACGACGCCGGTTAAAGGATCAAATATGGTAATACTTTCTACTATCTCATCATCTAAATCAATTCTAATTCCTGATTCTTTTTCATTAACAGGAATTATATCAATGGAAGAACCGCGAACACGAAAAGTTCCACGGTGAAAATCTAAATCACTTCTTTCATAAGTCATATCAACTAATTTGGTAATTATTGTATTGCGATTTATTTTATCATTAATATTTAAAACTAACATATTTTTTTCATATTCTTCTTTTTCTCCAATACCATATATACAAGAAACCGAAGCTACTACAATAACATCACGATAATTAATAAGGGCACTTGTCGCGCGATGTCTTAACTCATCAATTTCATCATTAATAGAGGCATCTTTTTCAATATAAGTATCACTTGATGGAACGTAAGCTTCGGGTTGATAATAATCGTAGTAGGAAACAAAGTATTCCACATGATTTTCCGGGAATAATTCTTTAAATTCAGAATAAAGTTGACCCGCTAGGGTTTTGTTATGGGCAAGTACTAAAGTAGGCTTATTAACTTCTTTTATGACATTCGCAATTGTAAAAGTTTTACCAGTACCAGTTGCCCCCAATAAAACTTGATGTTTTTTATTTTCCTTTATGCCTTTAACAAGTTCTTGAATTGCTTCCGGTTGATCACCACTTGGTTTATATTTCGATACTAATTTAAACATATATACCTCCTTTTTAATAAAAAAATAGATTTAAAACTTTAAAAACATTTTATCATTGTTTTATAGACAAAACAAGCTAAGCTCATTTATCATTAATTAGTATTATACGGTATCATATTTTTTATTTATAAGAAAATTTATTTAACAAAAAAGTATATTTTAAAAAAAACGAGGCCACATTACCTTGTGGCCTCAAAGAATAAAAAGGGGTTGACTAGTGTGATACTAGCACCAATACGGACTTTTCCGAATTGGTGATTACTATCCTAATAGATTTTAACTATTTTGTCAACAATTTTTGACGCATTTTTGACACTTTTTAAACTTGAGTAGAATAAAAAGTTAAATTCTCGAAATGGAGAAAATGGAGAATTTAGTTTTGTAATATAAATTGATTGTAGGCA
>CANQNZ010000088.1 GCA_947625365.1 uncultured Bacilli bacterium
CGCTACTGCTCTTTGGCTCGCACGTGCATAGCACGTGGTTTTATAAGTAGCTAACTTTCGTTTGCTACATAATAAAAGAGTTATTTAATAAACTCAATTATCTCTTTAGAACGTTTTTTAACAAGTAACCAATGCATTATATCTAAAATGGCATAAACAATAACAAATACACCTACTACTTGAGTTACTATCATTGTACTTTTAAATGGATTAATAATTAATAATATTCCAGATAATAATGTTAATATGCCAATAAACAGCAATATTACCCATGTTTCCTCTTTGCATTTTTTTAAAAATATACCTGTATTAAGTTTCATAATACCGTTTATAACCATCCAAATTCCTAATCCTAAAGTAACAATAGAACTTATAGAAAGGGGATTAAATATAATAGCTATACCTGCAATTATAGTAATAATTCCATATATTAATTCAAAATTAATATATTTTATTTCTTTTTTAGCAAAGAAATAATTAAATAAAGATACAGCTCCAGAAACTAATATTAAACCTCCTACAAAATATCCTATTAAAGAATTAGCCATTTTCGGTTTAGCAAATAAAAATATCCCAAATGCTAAAAATAATAATGATGAAATCCAAGAACCATATATTATCTTATTAAAAGTTTCTCTTTTTGCTTTCATAAATACCTCTTTTCTACTAATATTATAAATTTAAATTTAAAATAATACAATTGCTTTTTAATATAAATTATGTTATGATACACTAATTTATGAGGGGAGGATATACTATGTTAAAAGAAATAACTATGTTTGAATTTAATGATTTTGCCAAAAATCATAAGCTTTCTAATCCTTATCAAACTTCTAATTATGCTATATTTAAAGCCGAAGATAACTTTGATTACGAATACTTAGGTTACTATGAAGATAGCACTTTAGTAGCAGCAACATTAATTGTTTATAAAAATATTACATTAAAAAATAAATATGCCTATGCTCCAAGAGGATTTTTAATTGACTATGATAATATTAATTTACTAAAAAATTTTGTATTAAAAATTAAAAAATATTTAAAAAAGAAAAAATTTATTTTTTTAAAAATTGACCCTTTATTAATTATAAGAGAGTATAACCCTCTAAATAAAATGGTTACTTATCAAGAAAGCATTAATTTTAAAAACCTCTTTACTGAATTAGGTTTTAAAAAACTAAAAGATAATCTTTATTTTGAAAGTCAATTACCTAGATTTGATGGATATATTAATTTAAAAAATTTCGATATTAAAAAGATAAGTAAAAATACTCGTAATAAAATCAATAACTCTTTAAAAAAAGGATTAGAATTGGTTAAAGGTAGCAGAGAAAATTTACAAACTGTTTATAACTTTTTAGCTAAGCAACATAACCATAATTTTAAATATTATAATGATTTATATAAAGCTTTTAATAATGATGATTTAATTGATATATTTTTAGTAAAAGTTGACTATGAAGCGTTTATGAATACTGCCAAAAAGTGCTATGAAGAAGAGTTAGAAAGAAATTCTATTTTTAATGAAAATTTAAAAAATAATCCCACTGAAAGAAATCTAAATAAAAAAATGCTTTCGGATAGATTATTAGTTACTTATAAAAATGAAGTGATGGAAGCTTCACGTAAATATACTGATAATGAATTACAACAGTACATCGGGGGTGCTATAGTCGTTAAAGGTAATAAAAATGTTAATATTTTATACAGTGGTTATGATAAATTATTTAAACATTTAAATGTAAATTATTTCTTACATTATTCAATTATCGAATATTATAAAGATAATTATGAATATCTCGGTTTAAATGGTTTAACTGGCGATTTTAGTCATGACAATCCTTACTATGGTTTAAATGAATTTAAGTTTGGCTTTAGACCACAAGTATATGAATATATTGGTGAACTAGATTTAATTATTAACGATAAAATATATAATAATCTACTAGTTAGTGGGAAATTACATCAAATATTTGATAAGAAACCTAAAGGTTAGTCCTTTAGGTTTTCACATTCATTAACACGATAAGCTTTAAATTGTTGATGTAAATCATTTATTTTTTGAGATATATCATTAACTACTTGCATAAAATTACCATTACCATGCGTAGTTAAAATTGCAACTAAGTAAGGTTTTTCATCATAGACAATACCAATATCATGAAAATATTCATTGTACTCACCATATTTATGTCCAACATCAACATCTAATCCTGGATATTTTAAGGCATTTTCTTCTGCCTCTAACATATAACCTTGTAACTCTTTACCAAGCTCACCATTATTGGCAATAAAGTCATATGTATTTTGCAGATATATAATGGCATCATCAGCACTAATTTCACCAAAATTATCGCCACCATCTAACGTATGCAAAGCGCCCAAAGATTTACCATAGTTTTTAAGTTCATTAAATCCTATATAATTTAAAAGCAAACGGTGCGCAGTATTATCACTATATACAATTGCATATTTAACTAGAGTTCTTAAAGGTATTTCCTCGCCATAATCATGATTTTGCATACCTTTGCTTGCCCCTTCATGATACTTAGCTTCATAAACAATTGTATCATCTAAATTAAGTGTCCCATCAGCCGCGGCCGTAAATATGTAAAGACCATCTAAAAGCTTAATTGTACTAGCAGCATATAAAGCGGTATCAGATTTGTAAGCATAAGTAAAACCGGTTACTTTATCTACATATTTAACACTCATTCGATAATTATTATTAATATAATCGGTTAATTCATCCATTGAAGCTTTTAGTTCTTCTGTTAACTCGCTTTCATCATAGGTTTTATTTACGCAAGCTTCATATTCTTTCTCTTTTTCTTTTTTACTTTTACCTAAAATATTAAATACTTCTATCTTTTTCTTTACATCTTTAACAATTTTAAAATCTTTAAAATAATCATAAGCTTCTGGAGCACAGTAAAAAAAAGCTCCAATTAACAAAAAGAAGAGTAAAATTTTAACCCAAGGTTTTAATTTCATATTGAAGCCTTCTTTCTATATAATATTGACAAAGTTAAAAATCATCATAATTATACTACATTTTACAATAGTTATAAACATTATATACATTTTTAGACATGAAAAAAGAGATAAATTTTACCTCTTTTCCAGTCAAAGAATAATAATAGGAATACATTTTATTATATAACGAAGTGTAACAATAAAAAGTTTTCT
>CANQNZ010000089.1 GCA_947625365.1 uncultured Bacilli bacterium
AAGTAAAAAAGAGCACGTCCAACAAAAGATAAACAACCGAAAAGAAAAATAAACGAAGAACAACACGTGCTTAGGGTAAAAACGACAGGGCTTATAATAAAAAAAGTACTGTCTTTTTTTGTGCGAAAAAACAACGTTGTAGAACGAAATTGCTTAGTAGAGGCAATTTATTGCCGGTTTTATAAAATATGTTATAATGGATAAAATGGAGGTAGTATAAGTGCGTAAATCGAGTCATGTACAGTATGATATTGAATATCACATTGTATGGGCAACCAAATATAGATATGATATTTTAACAGGTCGCGTAGCAACTAGGGCTAGAGAAATAATTAGACAAAGTTGCAGCGCTATGAATGTTGAAATAGTAAAGGGGAGTATTGGTAAGACGTATGTGCATCTTTTTGTTTCGTGTCCTCCTAATTTATCTGTGTCAAAGTTAGTACAACAATTGAAAGGAAAGACTTCTAAAATATTGCAAAGTGAGTATAAAGAGGTTCAAAACAGGTATTGGGGCAATCATTTGTGGGCAAGTGGGTATTTTTGTAAGAGCGTAGGTCATATAGTGTCAGATGACGTTAAAAATTATGTTGATAATATTATAGAATAGAAATTAGGGTGACTTTAGTCACCGTGATTAAATTTTTAAGTATTATACCATGCAACTTTAGTGCATGGTATTTTATGATTTAATTTTCAATAAGCAATTTTGAAAATTAAATCGGGCACTTTATATAAATAATTTAAAAGCATAAATAGCAAAATAAATATAAGCGTTTAAAAATTGCTATATTTTGTCGAATGTTTATTCACTATTTTTAATTTATATGTTAAAAGCTTTTTTTGAGCCGATATGGCATTTTTATGGATTGCTTATGGGGTAAAGTCTATATTATAAGTAAAAATACGTAATAATTATATTATAGGGTATTAAATTATAAATTAGATATAAGGTTCATATCTTTTGTATTAACGCTTAGTGCGGCCGGTAATATAAAAAAATGGTAGTATTTTTTTATTTAGGCAACATTTGCGTATTTCACAGCCAGTGTCAGTGGTAATGACAGTGCCAGTTCAGTAATAGTAAATACAGCTAAGATAGGTACTATTACATATGAAAATGGTACTGAACTAAAGATGGAAAATGCATTACCAGGAACAGAAAAAAGTATGACTTTTTCTATTAGTTCAGATACAACAAGTACAGAAGGTGTAGCTTACGAAATTAAATGGGTAGAAGTTAATAACCAATTTAAAACCCAATCCGATTTAGTTTACACTCTAAGTGGTACAGGAGATGACAGTGAAGGAACACTTGTAAGTGTTACGAATAAACAAGCTCCATCATCTGCAACTGAAACAATTGGTAACGGTAAAATAATGCCAGGCGAAACACATTCTTATACACTAACAATGATATTTAGAGAAACAGGTTCAGAACAAAATAGCAACCAAGATGTTTCATTTAGTGGAAAAATAAATGTTGCTACAGATACTGATTTAAAATACAATAGTTCTTATCCATCAGGAACATCAAGTGAAGTTACAGCAGATGAACATGTTGCACAATAAAAATAAAACCTAATACGGAAGTAAAAAAGAGCACGTCCAACAAAAGATAAACAACCGAAAAGAAAAATAAACGAAGAACAACACGTGCTTAGGGTGATTTTTTTAATTTGAAGCAACATTTGCGTATTTCACAGCCAGTGTCAGTGGTACTGACAAAGCTAGTTCAATTGTTGTTAAGACTGCTCAAATTGGTACTATAACTTATAATGAAGGAACTGAATTAAATCTTGAAAATGCTCTTCCAGGTGATACTTTAACTAGAACTTTTACAATAGCAGCAGATGAAAATAGTACAACTCCTATTAAATATACTGTTAAACTAGTTAATGTTGTTAATAGTATAAGTAATAATGAGTTAGAGTATACCTTAAGAGGAGTAGAACAACAAAAAGGTACTACTCCAGGTTCTGTTATTTCAGGTACTTCAGGGGAAGAAGTTCAATCACACACTATAGAAATTTTTGACAGCGCCAGCAGTAGCAGCAACAGTATTAATTTAGGAACTGGAACATTAGGTACTAACGGTGAAAAACATAGTTATACTTTAGAAATTCATTTTAAAGAAACAGGCTCAGAACAAAATAGTAACCAACAGAAATCTTTCACTGGCAAAATTGAAGTTACCACTGGTGATGATGAAGGTAATGAATACTATTACACTTCTGGTCATTCTGAAGGAACTACTACAAAACCATCTTCAGAAACAGGAGAATAAAAATAAAACCTAATACGGAAGTAAAAAAGAGCACGTCCAACAAAAGATAAACAACCGAAAAGAAAAATAAACGAAGAACAACACGTGCTTAGGTTGATTTTTTTTTATTTGAGCAACATTTGCGTATTTCACAGCCAGTGTCAGTGGTAACGATACTGCTAGTTCAGTAATAGTAAAAACAGCAGAAATGGGTACTATTACTTTTAATGATGGAACAGAAATAAATTTGGATAACGCATTACCTGGAGCTTCTAAAGAAAAGACATTTAGTATAGCAGCTCAAGAGGGAAGTACTGTTAGCATTAAATATAATATAAAGCTAAATGTAACAGAAAATACTTTTGAGGGTAAAGATTTAGTTTATTCTATTGAAGGAACCACTAGTGGTGCTACATCTGGACAAGGAAATCCTGTTGCTACTGTAAATGAAGGTGCTTTAGAAAAAACTAATATGAATGTTAATATTGGTACAGGTACTTTAGCACCAGGTGAAAAACATAATTATAAATTTACTATAAGATTTAAAGAAACTGGGTCTGACCAAAACAGTAATCAGAATAAATCGTTTAAAGGGCAATTACAAGTTTCTACTGGAGATGAAGATGGTTCATCTATGTATTATAATGCTTCCAATCCAGAAGGAACTACTTCAGAACCATCTTCTGAAAGTATAACTGATTATCCAGGAGAATAAAAATAAAACCTAATACGGAAGTAAAAAAGAGCACGTCCAACAAAAGATAAACAACCGAAAAGAAAAATAAACGAAGAACAACACGTGCTTAGGGTGATTTTTTTTATTATGTAGCAAACGAAAGTTAGCTACTTATAAAACCACGTGCTATGCACGTGCGAGCCAAAGAGCAGTAG
>CANQNZ010000090.1 GCA_947625365.1 uncultured Bacilli bacterium
AAAAAGAGACCCATTAACTTTTATTTAAAAGAGAGGCTAAATTTACCATTTAATAAATGGTATTTTTTTGCTATAATGAGGATAATAAGTAGGTGGTAAAATGAAGTTTATAAAAATTCAAGATTGTTATAAAGTCTATAAAAATGGTGTTACAGCTACTGCAGGGGTTAATTTAGAAATAAGTAAAGGAGAATTTGTTTTCATTATCGGGGCGACTGGATGTGGTAAGTCTACTTTAATTAAAATGCTTTATAGAGAAGAAAAACCAACTAAAGGTAAAGTAATAGTTGGGGGCATAGATGTAGCTAAGTTACGTAATGGGAAAGTATATAAGTTAAGAAGAAAATTAGGAATAGTATTTCAGGACTTTAAGTTATTACCAAAATTAACTGTTTATGAAAATGTGGCATTTCCTTTAAATAGCATGGGACTTAAGAAAAGTGAAATTAAGCCTAGAGTTGTTAAAGCGTTAGAACTTGTAGGTTTAAAGGAAAAAATTAGAAGTTATCCGAATGAGCTTTCCGCGGGAATGCAACAACGTGTTTGTATTGCACGAGCAATGGTTAATAGCCCCAAGTTATTAATCTGTGATGAACCAACAGGAAACTTAGACCCAGAAACTTCAAAAGAAGTAATGGATGTTCTTGATACAATTAATAAAGAATTAGGAACTACAATTGTAATGGTTACTCATGATAAAGATATTGTTAATAGAATGAAAAAAAGAGTAGTTCTTTTAGACAATGGAATTATTGCGAGTGATGAATTGAAAGGAAAGTATAAAGCCCATGAAACCGTTTAGAATATTATTTCGCAGTATAAACGATGGCTTGCGAAGTGTTTTTAGAAATTTTAGTTTAAGTACAGCTTCAATTTTATGTACAACCATTACTTTAATTTTAGTATCTTTAGCAATTTTAGTATCTATTAATGTTAATAACTTTACTAAAGATTTAGAACATGATTTAACAATTGTTGTTTTTATGGATAGAGACTCAACTGAAGAAGATGCTACTTTAGTGCAAAGTAAGATTGAAGCATTAAGTAATGTCGATAGCGTAGAATATGCTTCTAAGGAAGTAGTTAAAGCAGAGATGATGGAAGACTCAGATACATTTAGTGCAATAATGGGAAGTTGGGATGAACAAACTAACCCATTACAAAATGAATTTACTGTTAAAGTTAAAGAAGCAGAAGGTTTAAATAAGACTGCTAAGGAAATTGAAAAATATGCTAAAGTTGATTCTGTTCAATATGGTGAAGGTATGGTAGAAAAGATGGTATCTTTATTTAATATCGTTCAAAAATCAACTATTGTTATTGTTGTAGCTTTAATTGTTGTCACAGCATTCTTAATTAGTAATACAATTAAAATAACTATTTTCTCTCGTCGTAATGAGATTGAGATTATGCGTTTAGTTGGAACTAGTAATTTTGTTATTAGATTACCTTTCTTATTTGAAGGTTTCTTTCTAGGTTTAATAGGTTCTATAATTCCTATATTAATTACCATATATGGATATATGTTTGCTTATGATAAATTAGGTGGTTATTTATTTAGCAATATAGTAAGAATGGTTAAACCAACAAGCTTTATTTTCTATGTCGCTCTAATACTTTTAGCTATAGGAGCTATAGTAGGAATGTTTGGTAGTTTCCGTTCTGTTAGAAAGCATTTGAAGATATGAAAAAGTTTTTGGTTATATTATTTACAATTTTATTAATGGGTTCGTCATTATTTCTTAGTGATGTTGCTTTTGCTGCCAAAAAGCAGACTTTAGGTGATTTAAAAGATGAACTGGCAGCTTTAGAAAAAAAACAAGCAGATAATAACGCGTTATCAGCTAAAACAAAAAGCGAGATTGATAGTCAAAGAGCTTCTATTAAATCCGCTAATGACGAAATTGAAGCCAACCAAAGAAAAGTAGAAGAAGCTAAACAGAAAATTGCTGAAAGTGAAGAAGAAATTAAAAAGACAACGGAAGAATTAAATGATTTAATGCGTTACTTACAAATGACAAAAAGTGAAAATGTATATTTTGAATATATAGCTAATGCTAATTCTATTTCTGATTTAATTAAAAGAACTTCTGTAGTAGAACAAATATCAACTTATCAAAAAGAAGAAATAGCTAGGTTAGAAGCATTAATTAAAGAAAAAGAACAATTACAAGTGGAACTTGCTGAGACTAATAAACAGCTAGAAGTGCAGATTACGGAATATGAAAAGAAAATAGAGGAATTGGATAAATATTTAAATCAATATACGCAAATTGGTATTTCAACTGCTCAGGAAATAAAATCACAACAACAACAAATTAAAGAATATGAACAGAAGGGTTGTCGCCTAGATGAATATATCGATGATTGTGTTGCCAGATTAAATGTAATCGTTCGTGCTGATGGCTTTTTAAGACCTTATGCAGTGGGTAGAGTAAACAGTATATTCGGAAGAGCCGGCGGTCACTATGGTATTGACTTAGGAGGAGTAGCTCAGGGAAGTAATGTATACGCGGCCGCACCGGGAGTTGTTGCAGCTACTTGGTATAAACAATCTTGTGGTGGAAATATTGTTTATATTCATCACAATATTAATGGTAAAGCTTACACTACAGAATATGCGCATTTGCTTCAAATTAATGTTTCTCCAGGGCAAGCTGTAACGACCTCAACTGTTATTGGTCTATTAGGGGGAGGCTCCAGTACTTGGAGTTATGATAGGTGTACGACAGGAGCCCACTTACATTATAATATTGCTACTGGGCATTATTTAGGAGTTGGGTCAGAAGGATATCGTAATCGAAATACATTCTATGCTAATTCTGTTACAACTAATTCTAGTATTAGTGGTTTTGTTAATCAAAAAGGTTGGACATGGAATACTAGATAAAATTAAGCAAGATAAGAAAGGCTCTAGATAATTCAGTGGGGAGATAAAAAATCCCGTATAGAAAATCTAGTGGGGAGTTTAATAAAAAAACTACAA
>CANQNZ010000091.1 GCA_947625365.1 uncultured Bacilli bacterium
TCCAAATGGAGGCCGCCAGTAACCGGCCTTATAGGCCTTAGCGAAATACCACGTCTTTTAGGCGTGGATTTTTATTTTGCTCTTATTTATTGAATATAGATGTAATTTAGAGTATACTAATATATAGATAAAAGGGTGATATTATGGCAGTTATTAAAGATATTATAGCAAGGGAAATTTTAGATTCGCGTGGTAATCCTACGGTGGAAACAGATGTTATTTTAGATAATGGGATTAAAGCTACTGCATCTGTACCATCTGGTGCTTCAACTGGCTCGAAGGAAGCTTTAGAGCTAAGAGATTTGGATAAAAGTCGTTATCATGGAAAAGGAGTACTTAAAGCGGTGAATAATGTTAATACCATTATTAAACCAGCTTTAATTGGAAAACCTTTAAATCAACCAAAAATTGATAGTATTTTATTAGGTCTTGATGGAACTAAATATAAAAGTAATTTAGGAGCCAATGCGATTTTATCTGTTTCTTTAGCTTGTTTAAAAGCTGCGGCGCAAGATGCCGGCAAAGAGTTATATGAATATGTTTCAACTGGGCAAGTAAGTTTACCAATTCCGATGATGAATGTGATAAATGGAGGTAAACATGCTGACTCTGGGCTAGAAATTCAAGAATTTATGATTGTGCCAGTTGTTAAAAGTTTTAAAGAACGTTTACGTGCTGGTGCTGAAATATTTGCAACTTTAAAAAAATTATTAAGCGACTCAGGCCAAATTATCTCAGTTGGTGATGAAGGAGGCTTCGCACCGAAATTAAATACTAATTTAGAGGCTCTTGATTTAATTACAAAAGCAATAGTTGAAAGTGGATATACTCCTAAAAAGGATGTTTATATTGCTTTAGATGTTGCGGCAAGTGAAATATATAACAAAGAAACAGGAAAATATAGAATTGATAAAAGAGACCTATCTGCTGAAGAATTAATGATATATTATCAAAAGCTAGTTAGTGAGTATCCTATTATTTCTATAGAAGATGCCTTTAATGAAGATGACTTTGCCCATTTAAGAGAATTAACGCGAATTATGCAAAATCGCATTTTATTAGTTGGTGATGATTACTTTGTTACTAATAAAGAATTTTTACAAAAAGCTATAGATGAAAAAGCGGGAAATGCTATTTTATTAAAAGCTAATCAAGTAGGAACAATTACAGAAATGATAGATACAATAATGCTGGCTAAGAAAAATAATTATCAAATGATAATATCACATCGTAGTGGAGAAACCGAAGATACTTTTATAGCCGATTTGGCGGTAGGGTTAAATATTCCTTATATTAAAACGGGTTCTTTATGTCGTGGTGAACGAATAGCCAAATATAATCGTTTATTACGTATTGAAGAAAAGCTTACGCAAAATTTGACATCAGCTAATAAATAATTTATAATACGTCCTATATTAAATCCTTAATATAGGATTTTTTTAAAGAGGGAAAAATTATGGATGGGAAAGATTTAATCTTAAAAAATTGGCAAAGACCAAAGGTTAGTTTAGAAATAAAAAAAGATAGTTGGCAAAAGGTTATTCAAATATTTACTTTTTATGAAAAGGTATTAGCCAGTGATGAATGTATTAATAAAGAATATATTAGTAAATGTCATAAATGTTTTAAAGAACTTTTATTTAATATCAAACCGGAAATATTATGTGATAATATGACTTATAGTATAACTAGATATATGCAATTATACAGTAAAATTTTATTTAGAAGATTAAAGGAAGATAAAGAAATAAATTTTTTAGCGCTTAATTCTTATAATCAAAAACCTTATCTAGAGCAAGTTAATAAAACAATTGATAAAGAAAAGAAGCAATTAATTATGCTTTGTGGTGAAGAGATATTAGCTGAATATTGTGATAATCTTCTAAAAACTTGTTTAAAATATGAAATGCCCCACCAAAATATGATTGGCATATTAAAGCAGTATTTAAACATGAAAGAAAAGGTTGTTGGGGTAAAGAAAGAAGAACGAAATTTTAAAGATCAAGGATTATGCAGTGTTTTTCGCACAATTATCGATAGTAATCTTTCTTTTGAAGAATTTTGCGAACTATATCAAATAAAAGCAAATACTTTAAAAAGTATGATTAAAAGAGGAAAAAAACTGGATTATCCTTTATTTGAGCAAGCTAAATGTCAGTTAGAAGAAAAAAGAGCAGAAAACGTCCAAGCATATAGTGCTATAGCTGATGCTGTCCTTAATTATTGCCAGAATGGCATTAACTATGATAAGCAAAATATTAAATTTACTATTTTAGATTATTATTGTTTAACCTTAGAAAATCCTAATATTCTTTGGCATAGAGCATCGGCGGAATATAAAAAATATAATTTGGATTATACATTTTTAACTGAAAATTATGAAAGTCCTTCAATTGTTTTAGATATTTTTAAAAGTTATAAAAAAGCAGTTGATGGAATAGATATTAATCAGGCTATGGTTGATGATGTTTATGAATTTCTTATCCAAAATGAAATACCAGTAACATTTAAATCTTTAGATGAAGCTTTAATACGTTATGTTAGAGATATTCCTATTTTACCTTTAAAAGATAAAAATTTATCATTAGTTTTAAACAAAGCTTGATAATTTTTAAGACGTATGATAAATTATAAATACGAGAAATGGATGTGAATAACATGTTAGAAACAATATTATTAATAATATCTGTAATATTAATCGCTATAGTTTTATTGCAAAGTAATAAAGCTAGTGATGCCGGACAGATTATATCTGGGGGAAATGCTACATTATTCCAAAAACAAAAAGAACGTGGAGTTGAATTATTAATTACCCGATTAACAATGGCTTTAGGATTAGCATTTTTTGTAATTTCATTTATATTATTTTTGAAGTAACTCTTTGGAGTTAGGTGAAGTAAAGTAAAAGTTGGAAAAAATAAGAGAAAATACAAGTTATATAAATTAAATTTGTATTTTTTTAATTT
>CANQNZ010000092.1 GCA_947625365.1 uncultured Bacilli bacterium
CAAAAGAAAAAACCAATCTTTCGATTGATTCCTATATCAAAAGTTCGAATAGTTCGAACAGATTTCCCAATGGTGCCAAATGCGAGAATCGAACTCACAGCTAAGCATTACGAGTGCCTTGTTTTACCATTAAACTAATTTGGCAGGAAATAGCCTAAGACATTTATTTTTTAATGTTTAGGCTTTTACCTTTGTGATAATTATAACACTCTTGAATAAATTCTTCAATTTTGGGCATCTTTTTTTCAATATCTTTAGCTAACGCTAATTGATTTTGGGCTCTTTCTAAATTATGTTTTGGTCTATTGGGATCAACTTTAAAATAAGTATCTCCACAAACATAATCATCTAAGAAACGAATAGCTAACTCTAAAGTTATTATTTTTATTGATTCGCCCATTAAAGATACTTCACTAGAAGTTATCCAATTAGCCATTTCGCTTAGATAACCATCAGTATACGCCTTAAATAAATCTAAATCAAGATGGACTTTACTTAAATCTGTTTCATTTTCAAAAGCAGTAGCTGCACTAGAACGAATACCATCACCGTAATCAAAAAGCATACTTCCTGGCATTACTGTATCTAAATCAATAACTGCTAAAAATTCATCTGTGTCCTTATCAATCATAACGTTGTTAACTTTAGTATCATTATGCGTTACTCTTAAGGGAATAAGACCCGTAGTTAAAGCATTAGTAATATGTGAGTAACTATTTTTATTTTGAAAAATCATCATAAATTCCGGGGCGATTTCTAAAGCTCTTCTCTCGGAATCAATAATTATATCTTTTTCTAATTGGGCATATCTTTTATCAGTAGCATGAAAATCAGGAATAGTCTCTTCTAATTCATCTATAGGAAAATTGCGAAGAAGCTTTTGAAAATTACCAAAAGCTTGCCCGGTTTTAAAAGCAATATCTAAATTCTCGGCAATATTATACGATTTAGCATTTTCAATATAATCAAATATTCGATAATATTCGCGATCTCCAGCCGAAACAATGTAACAATATGTTCTTTCATCTTTAGTTTTTCTTAAATGTAAGACTTGATGTTTACAATCCTTAGCGAATTTTAACTCTTTGGCCATATGAGCTGTTACATTTTCAATGTTACGCATTAAAAAACTAGGCTTAGGGAAAACATTAGTATTAATCTTTTGAATTATATAACGTCTCTCATTGCCATCTTCTTCTTTCATAGTTACAACATAAGTACTATTTATATTACCCGTATGATTTTCTAAAATAAAAGCACATTCACCGGGAATTTCATAATTTTTTAAAATCTCTTTTATCTTTTTAGTAGTTTCATGAGACATATGAGTTATTCCCTCTTTTCTTTGGCATTATCTCGATCTTGTAAAAATTTTTTTAATTCTTGGGCAACACTTTCGGGAATAATTTCTCGTAACTCTTCAATACTAGCATTTTTAATATTATTTAAATTACCATATTTTTTAATTAATTCTTTTTTTCGAACATTTCCTATACCTGGAGTATTATCTAAAATACTACTAATGCTTCCTTTACTTCTTAAAGTTTTATGATAATTTATTGTAAAACGATGGACTTCATCTTGAATTCTCGTTAAATAATGAAAAATATTACTATCTTTATCAATTTCAATTGTAACATAACCATTACTATCGATTAATTCATTAGTACGGTGCTTATCATTTTTTTTAAGCCCTACTACTTTAATAGGCAAATTTAATTCATTTAAAGTATCTACGGCAGCGTTGATTTGATTTATTCCCCCATCGACAATGATTAAATCAGGCAATTCAGTCTTTTCAAGTAAAGCCCGATAATATCTTCGATAAATAACTTCTTTCATCGTATGATAATCATCATTTTTATCAACACTAATTTTATATTTTCGATAATCTTTTTTAGATGGTTTCCCTTCTTTAAAAACAACCATTCCACTTACGGAAAAAGATCCAAATAAATTAGAGTTATCAAAAGCATCAATTCTTCTTAAATGCTCCATTTTAAGAACTCGTCTTAAATCTTCATTGGCTCCTTCATTTCTCTCTTCTTCTTTAATGGCCCGTGTTATTTCACTATCTAAATATATTTTAGCATTAGTATTAGCCATATTAAGCAATTTCTTCTTTATTCCTTTTTCGGGAACAATAAAATTACTATTAATTAAATCTTGTAATAACTCTTTGTTAACGATTTCACTAACTAAAATTTCTTTTGGTACTTCATGACGTTCATAAAAATTCATTAAATAATAATTTAATTCTTCTTCATAATCAATTTTAATGGTTAAAAGTTCATTGTGACTACCAATAAGTTTATTATTTCTAATAAATAAAATATTAATGGCAAAATGTCCTTTATCAAGATAAAAGCCAATGATATCGCGATCAATAAAATCATGCAATTCTACCTTTTGACGATCTAAAATAATATTAATATAATTGAGTTCTTCTTTTAACTCTTGCGCCATTTCAAAATTTAAAGCATTGGCATAACTAGTCATTTTTTCTTCTATTTTATCTTTTAAAATTTTATCATTACCTCTTAAAAAAGCTAATATTTCATTTTCCATTGTATTTAATTTTTCTAAAGAAACATTCTTAGTACAATAACCAAGACATTCCCCAATATGATAATAAAGACACACTTGTTTAGGCATTCCTTCACATTTTTTTAAAGGATAAAGCCGATTTATTAATTTAACAATTCGCCTCGCGGCATATGCATTAGGATAAGGGCCGAAGATTAATTTTTTGTCTCTC
>CANQNZ010000093.1 GCA_947625365.1 uncultured Bacilli bacterium
TCCCTCATTATATATATTATAGATTTATTGCTCATTTCCTTTTTTTCTTTTAAATTTTTTAAAAAAACATACGATATGGTTTCTTCTTTGTTTTATCTTTTTCGTATATTTGGTAAATAGCTACTATTTCATTATGATACATATAAACAGTTAAAGGTATATTATCAGAATTAGGCATTAAAGCACCATTTTTAACTTTTTGATATTCCCTATCAGTTAAATTTTTTTGCGGATAATCTTTTAAAATATCTTTTATTGTTAAAAATTGATATTCTCCCTTTTCAATATCATTTAAAGTATAACTATCGGCAATTTTAAAGTTTCCCTGTTTAGTTCTAACTAAACTATTCATCGTACCTATAGTTTGTAATTTAGCACAAATATCTTGAATTAAACTTCTAATATATGTCCCTTTAGAAACCGTGACTTGAAATTTTATAATATCCTGTTTATAATCTAATAATTTTATATTAGTAATTGCAATTTTCCTTGTTGGTAAAGTCACCTTTTCATTATTTCTTGCATATTCATAAAGTTTTTTCCCATTCACTTTAACCGCAGAGTAAATAGGAACCCTTTGAACACTTACACCTAAAAAACTATTTAATATCTTTTCAATTTGCTCTTTTTTTAACTGAGGAATGGCTTGAGTAGCAATAACTTGCCCTGTTTTATCACCTGTATCAGTTTGAAGGCCTAATTTAATTTCTGCAATATATTCCTTATAAGTAGCTGTTAAAAGTTCACTTAGTTTTAAGGCCTTACCGGTGCAAACTACAAGTACACCCTCTGCTATTGGGTCAAGTGTCCCAGTATGGCCAATCTTTTTAGTATTTAAAATTCTATTTAATTGATTTACAACATCCCTACTGGTCATACCAGCCTTTTTATTAACAATAATTATTTGGTTCATAACTCTTCTTTTTCTTCATGAAGATTTTTAATAATTCTTTCAATATTATTGCCGTATTCAATAGACTCATCATAGTAAAAAGAAATTTTCGGAGTATGTCTTACTTCTATTCTTTCGGCGATTTCTTTACGGATAAATCCTGCAGCTTCATTTAACTCTTTTTGAACTTTTTGTTTATCTTCATCATTTATTAAAGTAAAATAAACTTTAGCAAAACTTAAATCACTTGTTACACTCGCTCCCGTAATTGTAACCGTTTTAAAATTATAATCACGAGACTCATTTTGTAAAATATCACTAACTTCTTTAGCTATCTGACTAGCAATTCTTTTTATTTTTATATCTGACATTTTAATCACCTAAAAAAAGTATATCAAAAAAGAGAGC
The DNA here is from genome assembly GCA_947625365.1 of uncultured Bacilli bacterium. Lineage (GTDB taxonomy): Bacteria > Bacillota_I > Bacilli_A > RF39 > UBA660 > HGM10766. Next base: position 1,301 of record CANQNZ010000093.1, read on the forward strand.
TTAAAACAATCTCTCCTCTTATCCTCTTTGGATTTCTACCATTTCGTAACATTCAATAATATCTTTTTCTTTTATATCATTAAATCCCTCTAAAGTAATACCACACTCAAAGCCTTTTTTCACTTCTTTAGCTGCATCTTTCCCTCTTTGAATACTCGAAATTTTACCATCATGAATAATTACACCATCACGAATAACACGAGCGCAGGAAGCGTTTTTTATTATTCCATCGGTAACATAACAGCCGGCAATAGTACCTACCTTAGAGAATTTAAATAATTGTCTTACTTCCGCTGTTCCTAAAATCTTTTCCTCAAATTCTGGTTCTAACATACCTTTCATAGCTAGTTCCATTTCCTCAACAACTTTATAAATAATCGTATAAAGACGAATTTCGACAGAATATTCCTTAGCTATTTCCTTAGTCATAGCACTTGGAGAAACATTAAAGCCAATAACAATAGCATTAGAAGCATTAGCTAAAACTATATCACTTTCCGTAATAGTTCCAATACCAGAACGAATAACATTGACTTTAACTCCTTCAACGTCAATTTTTTCTAAAGCGTTTTTAACAGCTTCTTCACTACCACGCACGTCAGTTTTTAAAACTACATTAATTTCTTTATTACCAGCATTAATGTGATTAAATAAATCATCTAAAGAAACAACTTCTTTTTTATTTTTATTTTCTTTAAATAAAGCTTGTCTTTTCGCCGCAATTTCTTTAGCTTGACTTTCCGTTTCAAAAGCCATAAATTTATCACCAGCGGAAGGATTACCAGAAAGGCCTGTTATTTCCACCGGTGTTGAAGGTCCCGCCTCGACTACTTGCTCACCTAAATCATTTTTCATAGTTCTAATTTTTCCAAAATATTGCCCAACAACAATGGGGTCCCCAATTCTTAAAGTACCATTTTGAATTAAAATAGAAGCAATACCTCCAACATTTTTATCTATCTTAGACTCAATGACAGAACCAACGGCATATCTTTTAGGATTAGCTTTTAACTCATTCATTTGCGCTATAGTAGTAATTGTCTCTAAAAGCAAATCAACCCCTTCGCCTGTCTTAGCCGAAATATTAACAAATGGCACATTTCCTCCCCATTCCTCCGGAGTAATATTTATTTCAGCCATCTCTGTTTTAATTCTTTCTGGATTAGCATTAGGTTTATCTATTTTATTAACAGCTACAATAATAGGAACTTTTGCTGATGTAGCATGGTCGACTGCTTCTTTAGTTTGGGGCATAACTCCATCATCCGCCGAAACAATAATAACAACAATATCCGTAACACTGGCCCCACGTGCTCGCATTTCTGTAAAGGCCGCATGACCTGGAGTATCAATAAAAGTTATTTTCTCACCATTTTTAGTAACTTGGTAAGCACCGATATGTTG
>CANQNZ010000094.1 GCA_947625365.1 uncultured Bacilli bacterium
CAATATCAAATTTATAAAAAAACTAGATTTTTTCTAGGTTAATTCAATTTTATTATTTAAAACTGTCAAACTAGGGTCTTGTCAAATTAATTATATGCTTTTTAAGAATAAAACTTCCACCTGAGAGTTAAAAATTCATATACAAATTGTCGTATTATGTGTTAAAATGGTTATATGATAAGGAAGTGGTCCTGTGAGTAGTACAACATTTTCTATATTAGCTGTTAGTTATTACATACTTGCTGTAGCCATAGTCATAGTTGTTTTAAATTTAATAAATAAAAAAGAAAAAAATTCTTATAAGAATGAAATAAATGCGTTAGAAAGAGATAAAAATTTAATTATATCTGCTTCTATTTTGACCGAGCTTAATAAAGTAGAATCTTTATTAAATAATGAAAAAATGGAAGAGACATTCGGTCAATGGCAAAAAAGATTTCGCAAAATAAAAGATGAAGAAGTTCCTAAGATTTCTGATGAACTTTTAGAGGTAGAAGAATTATTTCAAGATAAAAACTATAAAGATTTAAGACAAAAACTAGCTCAAATAGAATTGCAAATTTATTATGTTAAAACGCGTGCTAATTTTTTATTAGAGGAAATTCGGGAAATAACTTTAAGTGAAGAAAAAAACCGAGAAACTATTACTAAACTTAAAACGATGTATCGCGAAATATTTAATAAATATAATAAAGAAAAAGATGATTATAAATTAATTTCTAGTCCTATAGAGCTACAATTTGAAAATGTTGATAAATTATTTAGTGCTTTTGAAATAGCTATGGATGAGGGTTCATTTTCTGAAGTAGGAAAAATAGTAAAAGCTATAGATGATACAATTGGTAATTTAAAATTAGTTATTGAGGAAGCTCCTTCCATTATTATGATTGGTAAAACTATTATTCCTAAGAAAATTTCTGATATAAAAACAATTTCTGATAAAATGCGTAAGGAAGGTTTTAATTTAGATTATTTAAATATCGAATATAATGTAACGGAAACGGAAAAGAAAATCTCCGATATTTTTGCTCGTTTAAATGTTTTAAATATTGAAGATTCTATTTTTGAACTTAAAACTTTAGTAGATTATTATGACAGTTTATACAATGATTTTGATAAAGAAAGAATATCTAAGAAAATTTTTGAAGATTATTCTCGCACTATTTTAGTTAAAGTAACTAAACTTACTAAAATAAATAATGAACTTCTCAAAAAACTAGGAGCAATAAAATATAGTTATGATTTAACTGATGAAGATGTTAAAGTAGTAGGAGATATTAAAAAAGAATTTGAAGATATCAAAAAAGGTTATGACCAAGTTATTGCCTCACATCGTTCTAAAGCTTTTGCTTATTCTCGTTTAGGCAAAGATATGGAAGTTTTAAACGTTCGTTTAACTAAGGCGGAAGAAAGATTAGAACTTGCCCTAAGAACTTTAGGAAGCCTAAAAGAAGATGAACTTAGAGCTCGTGAACAATTAGATGAAATAAAGGATATTTTAAAAAAGGCTAAATATAAAATTAAAAGCTTTAAATTACCAGTTGTTCCCAAAAAATATTATATAGAATTAGCTGAAGCTACGGAAGCTATCCAAGAAATGGTTAAAGAATTAGATAAAAAGCCAATTTCTATTAAAGTATTAAATACTAGAGTAGATACCGCTCGCGATTTGGTTTTAAAACTTTTTAATACTACTAATGAACTTGTTAAAACGGCGTGGATGGCTGAAATGGCAATTGTCTATGGAAATCGTTATCGTCCTACTAATAAGGAAATAGATTTAGGACTTTCCAAAGCGGAAGGATTATTTAATCGCGGGAATTTTAAAGGGGCTTTAGAAAACGCTATAAATACAATTAATATTATCGAACCGGGCATTCATAAAAGATTATTAGATGCCTATCAAAGTTAGAAAGAGGTCTAAAATTGAAAAAGAAAATTCTCATTATAGTTATTGCTATTATAGTTATTGCGGCCATTATTTTTGGCGCAGTAAAATATTATAAAGAAGATAAAAAGGATACTAAGGTTAGTGAAGCTTTAAAATTTAAAGAAGAATATGAAAAACTAAATGGTAAAATAAATCCTAATAATCAAAAAAAATATCCGGAAATGAATATTCCCGATGATAATGTTATTAAATATTTAAATGTTAATGAAGTTTTAGATATTTTAAAAGGTAAAACAGGGGTAATTTATTTTGGCTACCCGGAATGTCCATGGTGTCGTAATGCCGTACCAGTTTTATTAAATGCTTCCGTAAGTAGTGGACTTGGAAGAATCTATTATTATAATGCTAATCAAATTAAAAATGTCAAAGAGCTAGATGAGGACGGTAATGTTATTGAGACGCAAAAAGCTAAAGAAGGATATCGCGACCTACTAGAGGCTTTAGATAGTATACTAGAAGAATATACTTTAACTGATAAAGATGGCAATACTGTTGATGCTGGCGAAAAAAGAATTTATGTTCCTTTAGTAGTTTTTGTTAAAGATGGTAAAATAGTGGGCTATCATAGTGCTACAGTTGATACGCAAGAAGACCCATATGTGCCTTTAGATAGCACGCAGG